>CAYVRT010000004.1:0-157811 GCA_964453115.1 uncultured Anaerolinea sp.
CTCTATGCGGCTGGGAAAATTTTGTGAAGGTGCTTTGAATGTCGTGAGTATAGCAAGTATTTAAACGGTTGTCAATACCGTTTAAGAAAATAAGCAAAAAAAAAGCGGCAAAAAGCCGCTTTTTTAGCTTGCGAAAGCACTCATTTTTCGTTTATAGGGAGTTCCATCTGAGTTAAAGAGAACACGTCCCATTTTTCCTCTTTGCCGGTAGATTTCTGCACAGTAAGCGACATCTGCTTCATCAATAAGCACCTTGTTGCCATTTAGGCCCAACTGTTTTATATAACCAGCTTTGACCCATTTCCAAATAGTTTGTGCCAAAAGGTTATATTTTCTTGCTGCCTCGCTAATCCAAATTGGATTGCCTCTCAAATGTGCATGTTTTTTATATTCGGGCAAATCCTCTTTGCTGAGGTTGTTCTGCTCAATGGCTTCGTCTCGCACTTCTTCTTCGTTCACGACCGTTTCTCCTGCGATGATGGCTGCCCTGATTTTACCCCTTTCAATCAGGTCATGCAACCGCGACAAATCCAGCCCATATTTGCGAGCGGCTTCATCAATAGGGAGAAGAATGGGAAGTGCTTGAATGACCATGATTTATTCCTCTGATTGCACACAAAACACACCCAGGGTCATTAGGTATGTTGGGGGCTACGGAGATGGCCCTGTTAGTGAGCGTGCAGGGGCTCGAACCCTGAACCAATGGCTTAAAAGGCCACTGCTCTACCATTGAGCTACACGCCCGAACAACTCCATTCTATCACGCACTGGCGCTTGCGTCAATTCTTATGGGGCTACGTGTTTGTCCGAAGGATGGTTGGTAAAAACAGGGAATGGAATATCTGGTGCCGGTATTAGTTTTTACCAGATGCCTGGCAACAGGCGGTATTTGACCTTTTGGCAATATTCGGCGTATCCGGCCAACTCGCGCAGAAGAACTTCCTCCTCGTTGTGAATGCGCGCCACAAGCAGGGGGACGATCATTAGCGCTGGCAGCGTGGCCCAGTAGGAGCCCAGCGCCACCGGTGATGCCATGTACAACAGGCTGACGCCAAAATACATTGGATGTCGTACAATGGCATATGGCCCATTGGAAACGACTTTTTGGTCTGTGTCCACTTCCACGGTGCGTGAGAGATAGCTGTTGACCGTCAGCACCCAAACAAAAATCATGTACCCGCCCAAAACGATCCCATCGGCCAAAATAGAAACCCACACTGGCACATTTGACCAGCCAAAGCGCACATCCAGCCCAGGCAGGATGAAGGCTGCCAGGAAATATGGGTAGGAAAGTGCGATGATTTTACGCTGTGCGGATTCCTTTTCGCGCATGCGCAGGCGGCGCTCGAGCAGGTTGGGGTCATTTTTGATGAAATAGGCCAGCACAAAGAACATGGGGATGAAAATTGTGGCAAGGTACATCCATCCTTGCCAGTAGTCCCAGCGTCCTGCCGGCAGGATGATGATGAAGGCAATCAGCGGGATGCCAAGCCCGATGCGCAGGGCTGCGGCTTTTAATAGATTGGAAGAGGTTGTGTTTGTCTTCATGGATCAGAGTTGTTTGGTCATGTAGTAGCGGGTATGGCCGGGCGGAAAATCTTTGAGTTCTCCAAAGACCTGGTAGCCATGTTGTTTGTAAAATTCGGGTGACTGGAAGCTGAAGGTGTCGAAAAAGACGTGGGTTGCGCCGCGTTGGCGGGCTGCTTCTTCGGCCTGGGTTAGCAGTTTGTGCCCGTACCCTTGCCGGCGTAGTTCATCCTGGATGAATAACAGGTTGATATAGAGCCACCCCCAATAGATTTCGCCAATCAGGCCGCCGACAACCTTGCCTTCAGCGTCATATAGCGCCAGGCAGAGATGTTGGAAGCCCTCTGGGCCGCCGTGTTGGGTATTGTATTGGCCGATGCCGCCACCGATGACATCCCACATTTCATCGGTGGGCTTTTCAACGGGTTCAATGCGATATTCTGTGGACATGTTGTGTTCTCCTTGAAATTAATCCTGGTTGAATGCTTTGGATAACCATGACTCCCGATGAAAATCATACACTCTCGCAGGCGCAACGTCAAGAGAGATTCTTGGTGACAGACTCGGGGTTACTGGAAACTGAAGTTTTAGCTGGTGACTGGTTTTTGACAAAGGCCTCGCTTTTTGTGGGCTTTTGTCCAGCGGTTGTGAATCTGTGATGCTATCCAGGTGCTGGGGAGAAGACTGCCAATTTTTTGCAAATAGCGATTGAGCAGTCCTGGAATGACCAGTGTCTTGCCAGCCAGAGCAGCATTCAGCGTCTGATTTGCAACCCGCCCGACGTCACAAGTGGTTATTTGCCCCATCCAGCCCTGTGCCGCAATGGCCTGAATGCATTCAGGTGTGGTTGGCATGCCTGCGGGGCAGAGCACGGTTACCGTTGCGCCCAAATCTTGCAGTTCCTCACGGAGCGCTCGCGAAAAGTCGAGCAGAAACCGTTTCGAGGCAGCATAGGTAGCTTTGATGGGCATAGGGTAAAATGCAGCCAGGCTCGAAACATTGATGATTCGAAACGATTGATGGGGGTCTCGAAATTCGAATAGGGAATGGGTCATATCCAATACGCTTTCAATGTTCAATCGCAGGATGGTGTGAATCTGTTTTCGACTTTGTTGGTAAAAAAGCCCCTCATAGTCCAGGCCAGCAACATTGATCAGCCCCCAAAAGCGCAATCCCTGTGTACGGATCTGCTCTATCAGTGCAGTGCGAGCATCCATATCGGTCAGGTCACAGGTTTGAGTGAAAACCTGCACGTCATAGAGTCTCGCCAAACTGGTTGCCAATTGCTGTAATGGTTGGTTTTGCAAATCGGTGAGGAAAAGATGCCATCCTCGGCTGGCGCATTCAACAGCAAATGCTTTTCCCAGGCCACCCGTTGCACCGGTGATGGCTATCAGGCTGCTGTGGGTAGAAAAATTAGCAAATTGAGACATGGTATTCTCCCTGGTTCAATCCACACATGGTTTCGGATAGCGTCCATAATCGGCGTGCTGTACCCAGGTCAAGCGCTGCCCGCCCTGGGCGTTCTGGGCATCCATGCTTCCAATACATGGCGGGGTGCTGCTGGATATCTGGTTCGCTAAGCAGGAAGACAATCCCGCGCGCCGAGTCAGCGGCGGAGATCCCGGCACGGCGGCGGATTTTCCAAATCCAATTGACCAGCGGTGGGGTATTTTTGAAGCCAATCTCGGTCTTTACCAAACCAGGGTCAGCTGCAAAGGCGCGAACCCATGGGCTGTTCTTGAGATACTGATTGAGTTGCAAAGTAAAAAGAAGGTTGGCAAGTTTCGTGTTGCCATAAGCGAGCAGCCCATTATAGTTGCGCCGCATTTGTGGGTCTGCCCAGTTGAGGTGCGCCTGATGGTGAGAGGCTGAACTGACCGTGACGATGCGTGCTTTGGGCGCAGCTTGTAAGAGCGGAAGAAGGCAGCGTGTGAGCAGGAACGGAGCCAGATGATTGACTGCCCATTGTAGTTCAATGCCATCGGGTGTCAGGGTCAGCCAGCAGGCAAAGGTGCCGGCATTGTTGAGCAAACCGTTTAGGGCGGGGATGTTGTGC
Source organism: uncultured Anaerolinea sp. (assembly GCA_964453115.1). GTDB lineage: Bacteria > Chloroflexota > Anaerolineae > Anaerolineales > Anaerolineaceae > JAIWNK01. Next base: position 3,587 of record CAYVRT010000004.1, read on the forward strand.
TGTTGTAGCCAGGATGCAATTTGGTCTGACAAATGGCGTACTTCGTCTTGAATGCTCAGGTCAGCACGCAGGTAATGAACTTGGGCGTGTGGGTGCAGGCTGAAAAGATGCTGTTCTGCCGCTCGACAAGCTGTTTTTGAACGCCCAACGCCCAGAATAGTGGCACCTTGGGCAGCGAGTGCTTCAGTTACGGCAAGCCCAATACCTGAGGTAGCACCTGTGACTACAAAAGTTTGTTTGGATAGATTGTTTTTCATAGGTTTCCTTTGAAGAGAGTGAATGTCAAATGACACTTTCTCTATACCCGTAGTGAGGGTGGAAAGACATCTACCAAAGGGTGGATTTTGGGGGGTGGAGCGAGGTGGAAATTTTTGCGATTAGAGTAATTTTAACTCGCGGGCGCGATGAATGGCCTGGGTGCGGGTTTGAACGCCCAGTTTGCTGTAGATGTTGTTGATGTGCGTTTTGACGGTGCTGCCAGCAATGTGCAATTGGGCGGCAATTTGCTGATTGGATAGGCCGCGTTCAATGCCTTGCAGCACCTCAATTTCGCGGTCCGAAAGCGGTTCGAGCAGTGCTTGTGGGGTTTCTGGCAACGAGGTTGCTGCCATGTTCAGGCGCTGGCGCAGTGTTTCCGGAAGCAGGGTTTCAGGATGTAGCCAGCGCAGGCTGATGCCGCCCAGGACGAGCAAAAGTGGGGCCGAGATTTGGATAAAGAGACCACCCACAATGGCACCAAAAATGCAGAAGAGCGTAATTCCTCCTAGAGCAAACCCCAGGGCGCACAGTGTCAGCCATGCTGGCCAGGGTTGGTTGCGCGCGGCGAGTAAGATCCCAATGCCGAGACTGGTCAGGAGCAGCAACCAGGCATAGGCCCAGGATTGCCAGTCTTGGGTAAGAACATTTAGCAGGAAGATCAGTCCAAAGGTAAAACAAAGGCTGCCGGGGATGTGGAACAACGATGAAACGTGCTGTGTTGGGAAACCAAACAGGGCAACCAGGAAGAAAGTGCCGCCTAACATGAGGAAAACAAGCGGCAGGGCAATGTTGGCAAGGCTCTGGAAGAGAACTGTCAGGATGAGTAACAGGCCGCCTATGCCAATGAGGAGCAGGCTGGCAATTTTGATGGGCGTTTTGAACATGCAATCTTTTCCTGAGTGCAAATTATACGCCGATTTGGTTGAATGATGTACAATTAACCTGTAGGAGACAACCATGCGCATTGTGGATTTGCAAACCTGGCCGCGCCGTGCTCATTATGAGATGTACCGCGCCTTTGATTTTCCTCACTTCAGCCTGTGTGGTATGCTAGAAGTGAGCGCTTTACAAGCCTGGCGGGCAAAGGCTGATCCGGATCGCAGGGCTTCTTTTTCGCTCGCAGTTAGCTATGTGCTGACGCGGGTTGCGAATGCGTTGCCCGAGTTTCGCTATCGTATTCGTGGTGAACAGGTGATTGAGCATGAGCGGGTAGATCCCTCGCCAACACAGTTGACGGATCAAGAAGTGTTTTCGTTTTGCCGTTTGCGCTATGTGGAAGATTTTTGGCAGTTTGTAGCACTGGCTGCACCGGTTTTGATGAAGGTGCGTCAACAGGCGACATTGGATGATGAGGGTGCGGATGATCTATTGTTTTTGAGCAATATCCCCTGGGTGGCATTTACTGCTATGCAACATCCCATTCATATGCACCCGGTGGACTCGGTGCCGCGCCTGACATGGGGTAAAGTGATGGATGGACGAATGCCATTGGGCGTGCAGGTGCATCATGGCCTGATGGATGGGTTGCATGTTGGACGTTATTTTGAGCAGGTGCAGGATTTGCTGGCTGAACCACAAATTTGGTGGAGGGAAACTTGAGCGATTTTAAACCGGGAACGGTAATTTTTTTGAATGGCACATCCAGTTCAGGCAAGACCAGCCTTGTGCAGGCCTTGCAGGATGAGATGGAAACGCCTTATCTTGAAATGGGAATTGATAAGTTTATTTGGATGTTGCCTGAGCGCTATTTGGAACGTCCCTTGTGGGATGAGGTTCTGGGGAAGGCTGTGACGGCTGGAAGTACAGGGCATGATTTGGTGCGTGGAATGCATCGCTCGATTGCGGCTGCAGTTCGGGACGGCTGGTGTGTTTTGGTTGATCATGTGTTGGTTGAACCGCACTGGGTGCTGGATTGTGCCAGTTTGTTTCACTCGCTGCCGGCGTTTTTGGTGGGCGTTTATTGTCCATTGGCGGTGTTGGAAGAGCGGGAACAGGCGCGCAAGAACCGCACCCTGGGACAGGCGCGCTCACAATTTGATGTGGTGCATGCCCATGGCGTTTACGACTTTACGGTAGACACTGCACTGTACAGCCCAAGAGAATGTGCAGTTCAGATTAAGCACCATGTGACTGTTGCACAACCGGTTGCTTTTCGTCGCTTAATGAATATTGCAAAGCTGGAGAATGGTTATAAGTTGCCGTCTGGCAATTGATTTCGGTATTACGCAGTGTGTCGCGTGTTGGCTCAGGCTGATTGGTTGGTCAGCCAGCGTCGAGTGATCCAGGCGCGATAGCGGAATAGAAAGCCCAATCCGGGTTGGGAAAACATTAACTTGCTGAACAAACTGCGCCAGCCAGGGTGGTGTTGGTATTCAATATGTTCGTGAATTTGAGTGTGTGTTTCATCCAGCGCAAGGAAGGTATGGGTGTGTTGCCAGGTTTTTAGTGGTCCGCTTATTTGTTCGTCGGTGAAACGATTGGCTGAGACGTGATGATGGCGGGCATGCCAACGGATGGGGATTGGGCCAAGCCAGAGTGTGAAACGAACGAACGATCCTTCAGCAAGCGGCTCCACTTGTTGGAAGGTGGCAATCAGTGGTGGGGGGGTGAGTAAGCGCAGGATGGCCGGGTTGTGATGAAAATCTTGCACTGCAGCAAGAGGGGCAGGGACAATGAAGCGGAAGTCAAAAACAGGCATGGCTTAAGGGCGTTGTGTCAGGTTGGCTGGTGCTGGTTGCTGAATGTGGCGGACAATGTAGGTTGCCAGCCAGAGGAGAAACAGGCCGGCAATTAGGCCGGGCGCACTGCTGCCAACCCATTTGAGCAGGGCGCTACCGAGTGGTGGGGTCAGGACGCGTGTCATGCTCTCTAGAGAAGCTGCCAGCCCGAGGGTGCCGCCAATTTCGGCGGGTGTGACCGATTTGCTGAGCGCACTGTTCAGAACGGTGTTGAGTGTTCCACCAGCCACAGCGATTGGCAAAAGGGCAAGCAGGAGGATGGGAACGGAAGGTGCCAATCCCCAACCAAGCAAACCAAAGCTCATTGCCAGTGTTGCAGAGAGGATGAGAGTGCGCTCATCAAAATGCTGGGTGAAGATGCGGATCAGGCCACCCTGTGTGATGGTGGAAAGCAGCCCAACATAGGCAAGAATATAGCCGGTTTGGGTTGAATCAAGGCCAAAGCGTTTCAGGGCGTAGAGGGTGAAGATGCTTTGGAAGAGTGAGAAAGCCAGGGCAAAGAAAAAGCGGGTATGCAATAATGGGCCAACCAACGGGCGACGCAGTGTGTTGAGCATGGCATTAACTGTGAAAGGTGGACGGGAGCGGTTGCTGAGGGCAGCCATACGATCGGGGGTGAGCGATTCGCCCAGCCATGCACTGATTACGATCAGATTAAGTAGGGAAAGCCCGGCCGCCACAAAGGCTGGAATGGAAAATCCATTTTGGCTGAGGATGCCACCAATGGCCGGGCCGATAATGAAGCCCAATCCAAATGCGGCGCCAATCAGCCCCAAACCACGGGCTCGATTCTTTTCATCTGTTACATCCGTGATGTAGGCCTGTGCAACACTGATATTACCGCCGGTCAAACCAGCAAGCAAGCGGGCTGTAAATAACATCCAGAGGTTTTGGGCAAAGCCGAGCAGCAAAAAGCTGAGCAGGTTGCCGGCAACGCTGAACAAAAGCACCGGACGGCGTCCTATCCGGTCGGAGAGTCGGCCAAGCAGTGGGGCGCTGATCAGTTGAGCGGCAGCATAAATTGCAACCAGCAGGCCAATTTGCAATTCATCGGCGCCGAAGCTCTCGGCATAATAGGGTAGCAGTGGCAGGATGATGCTAAAGCCGAGCAGGTCAATAAACACAACCAGGAAAATGGAAAAAAGGATTCGTTTGCTGCTCATAAAGGAGAACTTTCAGGAGATTGCATGAGGTTTTCAATCGTTACAATCATTTCCGTTGGTGATGCATTGAGATAGATGGCTGGAACATGATCGGGCAGTTCCAGGGTTTGGAAGGCCTGTCCGCCGAGGACGACGAGTGGGGCGGGGGGCGGAAAGTTTTTCAGCAGTGTTGAAATCTCCGTCAGGTTTTGGGCGGTTTCGGGTCGCGTGGCAGAAAAGAGCAAGAGCCGTGGACGAAGCGGGGCAAGGGCTTCTTCCAGGCGTTCTAGTTGCAGGTCGGGGCCAAGGTATTTTACGTTCCAACCGCGCCAACGCAACATGACGACTAAAATGAGGATGCCGATTTGGTGTTGCTCGCCAGGGGCACAGGCGGCAACTAGCAATCCACCATGAGCAGGCGGGGCGGCAGCATGGAGCATGCTCATCAGGTGTTGCATGCAGAATTGAGTGGCGTAATGCTCAATTGCGATTGGAATTTCACCTCGGTGCCAGGATTCGCCAATTTCGATCAATGTTGGTTGCACGATTTCAATTAATACATGGTCAACCGGATAGAGGGCAAATGCGCGACGCAATGTTTCGGTTGCTTTGCCTTCGTTCATTTGCATTAAGTGCATTGTCAATTCCTGGGCGAGACCCTCAGCCGATGCGTTGTTTGCTGGATGAGGAATGGAGAGGATTGCTGCGGGATCTTTGCCTTGTTGACGTAGTTCGTTGAGGTATTGAACTGCGCGTCCAATGCTGAGGCCGGAGTCAAGTTGATGTTTTAGCCAGCGCAGGGTGCGAACATCGTATTCCGAATATAAACGATAGCCTTGCTGTCCGCGACGAGGGGTTGGAAGACCGTAGCGACGTTCCCAGGCGCGCAAGGTAACAGGTAAGAGGCCCAATAAATGAGAGACAGCCTTGATGTTATAAACCGGTAAATGCGAGTTGGTGTGTGTGTTTAAGTCATCCATAGCAGACACAGTACCTTTCTTCAAGTTCTAGGCTAAGTGTATGCTAGAATGGGAAATTTGACGACTCTTTGTATAATCTTTGTACTCAGCGGGTTGGCTTGAGCAGCGTTTGCACAGATTGGAGGCCTTGCTCGAAATTGCTTCCCAAATAATGTCCGCCGGGAATTGCCATGGCGTTGGGATTCTGGTCGAAGGCGCGTCCAGCGTAGCCAAACAGAGGTGCCGGGCGTTGCCGACTGAGCATTTGCGGTAGAGGTTGAAGGGCACGGCGCGACTCTTCAGAACTTGCGCTGAGAATGACCAGATTGGGATGTTCGTAACTGGCGTAATCTGCCAGGTCTTCAAGTGGAATGTCGGGGCCAAGATATTCGACGCGATAGCCCTCGCTGCGCAAAAGGACGGCCATCATCAAACTGCCAATTTCGTGTTGTTCGGTTGGGGCAGCGCCAATGAGAATGTAGCCGCTGCCGCGTCGGGTGGGGTAGGCCTGAAAGAGGGCGAGCAGTTTGCCACGCAAATAGGCGCTGGCAAAGTGTTCAGTGGTGACGGAAACATCGCCGCGATACCAGGCTTCACCGATTTCAACCAGGGCCGGGGTAAAGATTCGCTGACAAATATCCAGCACCGAAAAGTTTTTTCGCACCTCGCTGAGGATTTCTTCGGCGCGTGCCTCATTGTGTTTGACAAGTGCTTGATAGAGCTGCCGGGCGTAGAATTCGGTAGGTTGGGAAGGGGTCTGCACTTGCCTAGCAAGCGGCGCGCTTGGCAGGGCCTCGGGCCAGGCACCATTGTGTGCCAGTTGCCGTAACTCGGCAACGGCACTGCTGATGGAGATGCCGTTATCCAAACGATTTTTGATCCAACGCAGGATGGCGACATCGCGTTCGGAATAAAGCCGATAGCGATTATCGGAGCGATGCGGGCTGAGCAGGTCATGTCGGCGTTCCCAGGCACGCAGAGTTACCGGGCGGATGCCGGTTTGGCTGCTGACGGCCTTGATGGTATATTTGGGGTCATCGGGTAGTTCTTCAATGGATGGCAATGGCTTTCTCCAAAAAAAGGCTTTTTGTCAAATCAGGAAGCTCAATTGATTATAGCTTAAATGTAAAAGCTACGCAAAATTTACAGGCTAGCAATTCCGGAGTAGTTCTGTTTGGCCTGGTGCATGATTTGCCCGGCGGTTTCAAGCAGGGAGAGCAAAGGGGTATCTTGATTGGGGAGATCGTAGATACCGATGCTGACATTTACCGGCAGGTTGCCCTGACGCACCTGGAGCGGGTTTTCGTTGAGGTGGGCCTGAATGCGGGTGGCAATGAGACGCGCATCGTTGGTGAAGGTGTTGGGTAGCAGAACGACGAATTCATCTCCGCCATAGCGCCCAATAATATCCATTTCTCGCAGGATATGCCGTAATGCATCCGCGACATGGCGCAGGGCGCGGTCTCCAACCGCGTAGCTGTAGGTGTCGTTGAATTGCTTAAAATGATCCACATCCATAAAAAGAATGCTGAGGTTGTGGTGATAACGCCGACTGCGTTCAATTTCCTTCTCTCCAGCTGCGAGCAGGCCGCGCCGATTGTAAAGCCCGGTTAATTCATCCATGATGGCCAATTGTTGCACTTCGCGGTAAAGACGGGCGTTTTCAATTGCTGTTGCTGCCTGATTGAGAAAGGCTTGCAAGCGTTTGGCATGTTGTGGCGTATAGAAATTGGGGGTTACACTATCAAGGTTGAGGAAACCAACAATTTCACCTTTGATGTTAATTGGGGCGCCCATATAAGATTGAATCCAACAGCCATCATTGAGCTGCATCCAGAGCGGGCTTTCAACGGTGTGTGGAATGACCAGGGTTTGTCCAGTTTCTATGATGTGACGCAGGGTTGCAAGTTCTGATAGGGGAACACAAAAACCGCGAACATACTCTTCCAGCCCGCGTTCTAGATAGCCGCGGCTGTGGGTAATGATGACATTGTTGCCCTCTAGCATCATCAAGCTGACTGCATCGTTCGGCACAATACCTCCAACGCCATCCAGAATGCGATTGAGAACTTCATCAAGCTGCAATGTGCTGTTGAGCGCATCTGCGGTCCGGCTGAGTGCCTCAACCAGTTGGCGCTGCTCAGTTTCGGCTTGTTCGGCTGCTTTGCGTTTTTGGATATCGTGTGCAAGTACCAGTGTCGCTGTTGTGCCGTGATAGAGAATCGGCGCAGAGATGACTTCAACCGGTAGTGGGCTGCCATCCAGGTGTAAAAATCGTTCCTCGATCCATTCTGTGACCTGCTTTTGGGTTTCTGTACGATGCACGCGCTCAATCACGGCTGCCCGGTCGTCAGGATGGACGAAGCTAAGCAGTGGACGTCCGATCAGTTCTTCGGCATTGGCTGCGCCAATCAGCGTTGCGCCGGTTGGGTTTACATACAGGATTTTTCCGGCGGCATGGACGCAAATCATCTCGGGTGAAAGCTCAATCAGGCGCTGATAACTTTCTTTGCTCTCGCGTAACTCGTCTTGCAAACGCTGCTGCTGGGTGACATCGCGCAAAATCAGCAAGCGTCCTGCTGCCAGAGGCAGGCTGCGCAATTCAAAGCAATGGTCATTCCGATGGAAAATGCGCACTTGCGTTTTTTCATCTGCCTGTGGTGACAATTCGAACCGCCCCGTTTCTTTAATTGAGAGTCCGGCCCAATGGGTGGGGAGATTGAGCAATTGCTGGGCGGCTGAATTGGCCTCAACCAGGCGCTGTTGATCATCCAGGACGAGCAGCGCGTCGCGAATATGGTGCAACACTTGTTGGCTGGAGATGGGAGAAAGGTCGAAGAGATGCAGCCGAAACAAGCTGATGGCATAAATAAGGGCAGTTAACGAAAATCCAAAGGGCGTCCAATCCAGACCTGGCAAGGGGTTGAACCAGCTCAGATAAAGCAAATTGCCACCAATTGGCAGTAGCAAACCGCCTAGCAGGGCCAGTGCTTGTTTGCGAAAAACGGATTGGGTATCGCGCCTGCCCTGGAGCAAGATCCATGCTCCAAAAAGTATGAGGAGATAGGTGTAAATGACAATGACCCAGAACCAGGGGCCATGTTCGTAAAGCAGAACTTGCAAGCCAGGAATTGAGGGTGGGTTGATTTTACTCCAGATCAGGAAAGTGGTTTGGGGGTTAAAAAGAAATGCCAGAGTGAGGGCGGGAATGACCCACAGCAGGCCCAGTCCCGGGATAGATAATTTGCGCTGATTCTGGTGTTCGTAGCAAAATTGCAGCCAAACCGGGCCACTACCGACAATGGGGATGTATTGCAGCCGCGCCCAAAACAATTTTTCTGGCATGGGCAGCAAGATGGTTTCCATCATGCGTAAAAATGTCCAGATTGCAACAAGCAATAGAAAGACGCTAAAAACCTTGCCCGATCGGGTGCGGGAGCGTCGCCAAATCGTCAGGGCCAGCCAAATGGCAAAGAGGACGTTGAGCGGATAAGCAATCGCATAAAGCGGAAAATTCCAATTCATGGATACCTGTAAGCAATGGGGATGAAAGGATGATGGAGGATAACGTCCCGGTCTTGAAATTAATTATTGTCAAAAGGGGCGAGTTTGTCAACTTAAAAAGTGACTGGATTTGATGAGGGATGGTGTTACAATTATAAAAAGGATTTTTGAATGGATACTTGGCAAACATACAAAAAGCTGAATCGGCAGGCAACTTTTTTGGTTATTGCTGCGAATGGATTGGGCGCATCCCTGGTGTTTGCTTTTTTGCGTTTCATTTATCCTTTGCCGGTTGCAACGGCGCCAGCCGCGAAAAATGTGGCCAACCCATGGGAAATTGCCGCCTTTGTGCTTGTAACGACAGTTTTGATTGGCCTGGGGTTTGTCTTGCCGCCCAAGGAGGAACGCTTGATCCCGGTTTGGGCACGGCGGCTGTCCGAGGGTGCAAATGCACAAGAGGTTCCCAATGAGGCGCGCAGGGCCATTCTAAGAGTACCCATCACTGCTTCGCTCACTACGTTTATTATGTGGTCAGTGGCAAGCGTGGTGTTTTCGTTTAGCTTTATGTATGTGCCGTCGGGGATGCAATGGGAAACCCTGATTGCTATGTTGACGGGGATCCTGTTGGTTGGTGGTGTTTTGACGACGGTGATTGTATTCTTTGGTAGTGAGATTGTCTGGCGACCGATTTTGCCGCATTTCTTCCCGGATGGTGATGTGCAGCGTTTTCGTACGCGCAGTGTTTCGGTGTTGGCGCGACTGTTGATTACCTTTCTGGTGGTGACCTTGTGGCCGATGGTGACGCTAGTTGTGTTGTCGCTACAACGGGCGCGCTTGTTGTTAACCGCAGAAGACCCGCAAGCTGTTTTGCGTAACCTGGTTACAATGGAGGCTTTCATTCTCGTTGTTTCGTTATTGGTGAGCATCAGTGTAGCTTTGTTTGTAACGCGTAGCATTACACGACCGATACAAGTGTTGCAAGAAGGCATGCATGGGGTGGAACAGGGAGATTTGAAGGTTAAGCTGCCCGTACTTAGCACCGATGAATTGGGGTATTTGACGGGGGGGTTCAATCAAATGGTTTCTGGGTTGCGGCAGGGGGAGCGGATGCGTACATTGCTGAATCTGTATGTTACGCCGGAGGTGGCGCGAGCAGCTATTGAACAAGGTGCTCACCTGGGGGGAAGTCAGGTGGAATGCTCGGTTTTGTTTTCGGATATTCGCGATTTTACCGGTCTTTCGGAACGGCTTTCGCCAATGGATTTAATTGAAACGTTGAACCGATATATGACCCGAATGGTGGCAGTGGTGATGCAATCTGGCGGAATGGTGAATAAGTTTGGTGGTGATTCACTGCTTGCTGTGTTTGGCACACCGCTGAACCCGGCTGCCGACCATGCAGCTCGGGCTGTGAAGACTGCATTGGAGATGCAACAGGCGCTGATAGAATTTAACCAACAGCAGCGCAGCCGTGGGGCACCCGAATTGCGGATTGGGATTGGGGTCGCTACAGGGGCGGTGGTGGCTGGTAATGTGGGCGGGCAGGATCGAATTGAATATACCGTCATTGGCGATACGGTGAACCTTGCTGCGCGCTTGCAGGAGAAAAGCAAGGAACTGGGATTGATGATGGTGTTGCATGGCGATACGTATGCACAGGCGTGCAACGTGCTGGAATTGCCTGTTGGCGAGCATCAAATTATTGAGGTGCGCGGCAGACAACAGCCTGTAGAGATTGTTCTGTTGTGATGACAACTTTTCTTACTGAATTGCGTATATTTCAGTAGGAGGTACGCCCTATGTCACACAGATATCGTTCTTTGTTTTGGCCGATTGTTTTAATCGGTATTGGGCTGGTCTGGCTTTTGAGTAATCTCAATTTTATTCAACCGGTAACGATTGAATCGTTGTTGCGCCTTTGGCCGATTCTGTTGATTGTTGTTGGTTTGGATATGTTGATAGGGCGTCGTTCGCCCTGGCTGGGGGGGATGATTGGCTTGATTGCAGTCGGCGCTGTTGTGTTCATTTTAGCATTTGGCCCAGCCTTGGGGTTGACAATTGCTGCAAGGACGACAACGGAGCGAATTACCGAGCCGATTGGAGAGGCAAAAGCGGCGCAGGTTTCGCTGTGGTTGGCCGATCGTCCAGCTGTGTTGCGCTCCTTGAGCGATTCAAATGCATTGTTGGACGCGACATTGACTTATGAAGGAGTTCTGAATTTTGATGTCAGTGGAACAACCTATAAAGAGGTGTCTCTCAGTCGGAGTCTTCAGGGCAGCACTTCATTCGTTGCCAATGGGGATTGGCAAATTGGCCTGACACCTGAAATTCCACTGGATGTGTGGATAGATGGCGGGTCGGGGTCGGCGGAACTGGACTTGAGCCAATTGGATTTGCAAAGTTTTCAGATGGATGTTGGCTCTGGGATGGTGCGCTTATCTTTACCGGCTGTAAAACAACCCTATCAGGCTGAAATTGAAGGCGGATCGGGGAGCCTGGAATTGAATTTGGCCCAAGGCGCGCACATCAAACTGATCCTGGACACTGGGTCGGGGATGGTGAATGTGCGCGTGCCGCGCGATGCAGCCGTGCGGGTTGAAGTTCAAGACAGCGGATCGGGATTGGTGACGCTGCGTGCTGAACTGGAACGTTTGAATGGCACTGGAGATGAAGGTGTATGGCAAACGCCGGGCTATTCCTTAGCAGAGAAGCAAATTGAGATTGTTGTAACCGATTTGGGGTCGGGCAATTTGGATGTTCGCTAAACAACTGTAAACCCCATTGGATGAAAATCAGCCATATTTGCAGTGTGGCTGATTTTTTAAATGGATGGACAAGTTTTTCTTGTTCGTGAGGCATGGTACAATAAAAATATCGGCAACAATTTGAATTGGTAGAGGAGTCTATGGAGACTTTACGTCTGTTATCCACCTTGCTACCCCTGGCACTGACCTCAGGGATCAATTTGTATGCGACGGTATTGATGGTGGGATTGAGCGTTCGCCTTGGTTGGGTTGTTAACCCACCGGACGCGTTGTCACCGCTTTCTTCCTGGCCGGTGATCATTATCGCGGGGGTGTTTTATCTGTTGGAGTTTTTGGCAGATAAGATTCCAGCGGTGGATAATGTTTGGGATATGGTGCATACCTTCATTCGGCCATTTGGGGCAGCGTTGATGAGCTTTGCGGTGGTTGTGCAGATGGATGCAGTGGCAGCGGTGGCAGCTGCTTTGGTGGCGGGCGGAATTGCCATGGTTTCGCATAGCAGTAAGGCAAGCACGCGCCTGATGGTTAACCTGGCTTCTCCGGCAGAGGCTGTCAGCAATGTGGCACTCAGTCTGGCGGAAGATGTGGGGGTAGGCATTTTGGCTTTTTTGGCAGTGCGCTTTCCGTATGTGGCATTGGGTTTGGCTTTGTTATTGCTGGTATTGATGATTTTGTTTGTGCCGCGTTTGTTGGGCTGGGGGTGGTTTAATGTGCGTGCTTTTGTGGCGCGTCTGAAGAGTCTGGTGGTAATGGTAGAAGATAGTGAATTGTTGCCGAGCGAGCATCTTGCTGCCATGGCGCATCGCATTCCACAGCTAAGCGGGCGCTGCTTTGCGCAGGGAATTCCGGGCGTTGGTGGGCAGGCGGGCTATTTGTGTCTGGATGAGGAGACACTGGCTTTTACCTATCGTGGTTGGTTGGGTAGAAATAAGGCCTGGCAGGTTGAGCGAACGCAGGTGAAGGCGGTGTATGTGCGAAGGCGTTTCTTCCTTGATCAATTGGAGGTGCATTTTGAGGCCCCCAAACGGGAGCGCAAGGCGCGTTTTATTTTCCTCAAGGATCGTTCTCCGTTGATGGAACAGTTTGCAAGACGGTTGGGCGCTCAGCCAGCACGCTAGGTTACATGCGGCGCACGCGAGGGTAGAAGATGGCAATTGCTGCGCCATAAACAAGAGAGACTGCTGCGCCAACGCCAACAGCGAAGGGGGCATTTGCCCAGTCGGCAACCAGACCGGCTTGCATTCCACCCAGGCGCATGGTGGTTTGAAATGTGAGGGTATAGATGCTCATCACACGCCCACGCATTTCATCCGGGGCGGCAAATTGCAGCAAGGTGTTAACCAGGGCGTTTTGCCAGGTGAAATTGACTCCGACCAGCAGCATGAGCAGGACGGAGAGCGGGAAAGAGCGCGAGAGCGAAAAGAGCAAAAGGACCGCAGGGAAGCCAAGGTTGCCAATTGTCAACATGCGTCCGCGCCGGGCTGAATCGGGTAGGGCAGCAACAAGCAGCGCGCCAATGGTTGCACCGACTCCCATCGTGCCAAGGAGAATGCCTTGTGGCAGGGCCTCGGGGGAGGGGCAGCGCATGGCATCGGCCCCACCACAGAGCCTGGCAACAAAGGGCGCCGCACTTTCGCCCAGCACTTCGGTGGCAAAGACCGGCAAGAGAGTATTATAGGGCATGGAGAGGAATGCACTGACAGCAACCAGGCTGATTAAGATCAGCAGAAGGCGGTTATGAAGCACAAATTGCAGCCCCTGACGGGTGTGTTCAGATGTTTTGAGATGTGGCTGGATTTGTGAGGAATGGGGCAGGTTGTGCATCATGCGCAGTGAAATCATGACCGGCACAAAGGTCAATGCGTTGATGAAGAAGGCAGTTCCTTCGCCGGTGATGGCAACCAGCACGCCAGCCATTGCTGGGCCAATGGCGCGGGCGGCATTGAACATGGCCGAATTGAGGCCAATGGCATTGGTCAGGTCTGTTTTTCCTTCCACCATATCCACGGTGAATGCCTGCCGCGCTGGCAGATCAACCGCGCTGACCGCACTGAGCAGAATGGAAAGAAGATAGACATGCCAGGTGCGAATGGCGCCTGTCCAGGTCAGGGCAGCCAGGATGAGCGCCTGGATGAGCATAAAGATTTGGCAGATGAAAATGATCGTGCGTTTGGGAACACGGTCTGAGATTGAACCGCCCCACAGGGAGAGGGGGATGGTCGGCAGCAGGCCAAGCAGGCTGACCAGCCCGAGTGCAGCAGCGGAACCGGTCAGTCGGTAGATTAATACCTGTTGGGCAACGGTTTGCATCCAGCTTCCGCTAAGCGAAATACCTTGTCCAAAGAACCAGAGCCGATAGTTGTAGTGGCGCAGGGCGCGAAATGTTTCCGAGAATCGGGAATGAAAGGCCATGCTGAAATTATATGGTATATTTGGGCGTTGGCAAGGTGACAAATATTCTCAATGGTGATGGAGGATGGCATTGAAACACTTGCAAGGAATGACCGGGTTTCGTTTGGTGTGGGCTGGGCAGATAGCTTCAGTGCTGGCTTCCAGCATGACGCAATTTGCACTGACGATTTGGGCGTATGAACGCACCGGTAGTGCTACAACATTGGGGTTGATACAGACAGCGTTTATTGTCCCTTTTTTGTTGCTTTCGCCCTTGGCTGGAGTGTGGGTTGACCGCTACAATCGCAAATTGATGATGATGGTGAGTGACCTGGCTGCTGTGCTGGCAACAATCGGGATTTTGTTCCTGGATTGGGGTGGGCAGCTACAAATTTGGCATTTGTATGTGGCGGCGGTGGTGAATGGCTTGGGGAACACCTTTCAGTGGCCGGCTTATTCGGCAGCAATTAGCACGATGGTTTCAAAAGAAGACTATAGCCGAGCAAACGGGATGATGTCATTGATTGAGTCGGTACCTGCGGTATTTTCGCCCATTCTTGCTGGTTTGCTATTGCCATTGATTCATCTGCGCGGAATTTTAACGCTGGACGTGCTGACTTTTGGCCTGGCAATTGGTGCATTGCTGATCGTTTATGTTCCGCAACCGAGACGGACTGTCGAGGGTCAGGGAGGAGCGGGCAGTGTTTGGAGCGAAGCACTGTATGGCTTTCGCTATATCTTTGACCGGCCTGGGTTAAAGGGACTGCTGTTGTTCTTTCTGGCGCTCAATTTCGTCATTGGACTTTCGGTTTCGTTGACCTCCCCTTTCATTCTGGAGCGCACAGCGAATGATAGTGCTGCGTTGGGGGTGGTGCAATCTGGGGCGGCCATTGGGGCGGTTGTGGGGGGCATCTTTGTGGGTTTGTGGGGGGGCTTTAAGCGCCGCACCAAAAGCATTTTCTGGGGGGAGGCTTTGACAGGGTTGTTTGTGCTGACGTTGTTTGGAATGGCCCGTTCTCTTCCAGTTTGGGTGCTGGTTTCGGTGATTGGGGGAATCTTTCCTGTCTTTACCAATGGCGCAAGCCAGGCGATTTGGCAGGCCAAGGTTGCCCCAGATGTTCAGGGGCGTGTCTTTGCGGCACGGCGGATGATTGCCTGGTCTGTCGGGCCAATTACTCCAGTTTTGGCGGGTTTGTTGGCCGATCGAGTGACAGAGCCAGCGATGCAAAATTCAGAAAGTGTGCTTTCTGCGTTGTTTGGTTGGCTGCTCGGCAATCAACCAGGGGCCGGCATGGGGTTGCAGTTTGTGCTGACGGGGGTGGTTTACATGGCAATTGTGTTGATTGTGGTGCTATTTTTCCCGGTGGTGCGCAATCTCGAAGATACCTTGTCCGACCATGACCTGTTGCCACCAGCGCATCAGAATCCATTAGCATGATCTGAAAAAGGGAACCTTTTGCCCTTCGGGTGTTGTGATTCTTTGGCAAAGGTGTACAATAGAAAACATGGATAGACGAATGGCATTGCCGGGCGCGTTGGGTTTTGCAGTTTGCTGGGTGTTTTTGCTGGTTGCCTGTGCTGTACAGCCGTCAACAGCTACCCCTTTGTCAGATCGCGTCCTCCGCGTGGTGATGGATAACAATTATCCGCCCTATGTTTTTCTGGATGCAGATGGAGAACCGCAGGGAATTTTAGTTGATCAATGGCGGTTGTGGGAGAAAAAGACCGGCATACGGGTTGAGATTTCAGCGATGGATTGGGGCGATGCCTTGGAGCGGATGAAAGCTGGCGAGTTCGATGTCATTGATACTGTCTTCTACACCGAGGAACGTGCCAGATTCTTCGATTATTCCAAGCCTTATCAGACGATTGATGTGCCAATTTTCTTTCACCGCAACATTAGCGGGATTTCGGATGCGCGTTCGCTGTATGGGTTTTCGGTTGCGGTCAAGCGCGGTGATGCAGCGGTGGATTGGCTGCGAGCCGCTGGAGTGCAACAATTGGTGGAATATGATAGTTATGAGGCAATCATTCAGGCGGCGCGTCAGGGCAAAGTGGTGGTGTTTGTGATAGATGAACCGCCGGCGCTCTATCTGCTTTACCAAAATGGATTGCAGAGTCAGTTTCGTTATACCCATCCATTGTATTCAGGCGCATTTCATCGGGCTGTAAGCAAGGGGGATGGGGAAACTTTGAAACTGTTGGAGCAAGGGTTTGATGCTATTCGTCCAGACGAGTATCGTGCCATTGAGCGTAAGTGGGAAGGTGTGGGGCGGGTAGATGCCAAGACTTTGCGTGCATTGGGGATGGGTGCAGGTGCATTAGGTGCGGTTTTGTTGGCAATGGTGTTGTGGAATCAGGCGCTGCGTTTGACCGTGCGGCAGAAAACAGCCGAACAACAGCGTATGATTGAGGAATTGAGCGAGGCGCGCGCACTGGCACAATTAGCAAATCAGGAACTTGCTCATGCTTACGATGCAACATTGGCAGGTTGGGCAGATGCTTTGGAACTGCGTGAGCATGAAACTGCTGGACACAGCCATCGTGTGGTGAGTTTAACGCTTGACCTGGCGCGGCAGATGGGGGCTTTGGAGGAGGAACTGGTGCATATACGGCGGGGAGCATTATTGCACGATATTGGCAAGATGGGAATTCCGGATGCTGTGTTGCTTAAGCGCGGACCGCTCACCAAACGAGATTGGGAGGTGATGCGGCGTCATCCAGAATATGCCTATCAATTGCTGATCGGCATTCCCTACCTGCGGCCGGCTTTGGATATTCCTTACTTGCATCATGAGCGTTGGGATGGCAGTGGGTATCCATTGGGACTGAAAGGTGAGGCGATCCCGCTGGCGGCGCGCATCTTTGCCGTTGTGGACGTGTGGGATGCTCTGATCTCGGAACGTCCTTACCGCCATCCCTGGCATTGTCAAAAGGTATTGGACTATTTGCGTGAACAGGCTGGCAAAACACTTGACCCACAGGTGGTTGCGGCATTTTTGGCTTTGCTAAAAGAAAAGGGCCTTTGCCAGGATGACAAACCGCAGATAGAAGCGTGACAGGGGATGGCAAGCAGAAGGGTATAATACAAGGCGTGAGGCCGTTGATTCAACTTTCTCAGGTTCGGTATGGATACCCTGGTCGAGGTGGGACGGGACGTGCAGCCTTGCAAGGCGTGGATTTGACGATTGGTGAGGGGGAATGGCTGGTTGTGGTGGGGGCGAATGGTTCGGGCAAGACGACACTGGCACGTTTGTGTTGTGGGTTATTGTTGCCGGATGCAGGATGGGTGCAGGTGGCCGGGATGGATACAGCCCAGTCGCACCTGCGGGCTGAAGTTCATAGCCGGGTGGGGATGGTTTTTCAATCGCCGGAAGATCAGGTGGTGGCAACAACGGTGGCAGAAGATGTGGCATTTGGCCTGGAAAATTTGCAGCTTGCGCCGCGCGAGATTCTGCGCCGGGTGGAGGAAACATTGCGCTCGGTTGGTTTATGGGAATTGCGAGACCGTCCACCGCATTTGCTTTCAGCCGGTCAGATACAGCGCCTGGCGCTAGCAGGTGTGCTGGCGTTGCGACCAAAGGCCGTAATTTTCGATGAGGCGACAGCCATGTTGGATCCTCAGGGACGCCATCTGGTGGAAAAGTGGATGCGGCGTTTGCACATGATGGGCGTGACGGTCATCTCAGTGACGCATTTTATGGATGAGGCAGCACTGGCGCAGCGTGTGTTGGTGATGCACGAAGGTCGGTTGGTGATGGATGACAGTCCGGCACAGGTCTTTGCTGACCGGCAGCGCCTGGAGCATTGGGGGTTGGAATTGCCGCCAGCGGCTGACCTGACAGAGCGTTTGCGCCCTTATCTGCCAGAACTGCCGCAGGGGCTGTATACGGGTGAAACATTGTTGGCGGCGCTGAAACGGTGTGTGCCGTTTGCGGCTGTGACAGGTGCGCTGGTGTTGGAAAAAGAAACAGCGAGGGCCAGACAGGTTTTTGAGGTGTGTGGATTACAGCATACCTATTTGAAAGAAACCCCATTTGCCAGCTGCTCTTTGCAAAATTGTCACTTAAGCGTTGGGCAGGGTGAAATACATGGTTTGGCCGGGGCAACAGGGTCAGGAAAATCCACTCTTTTGCAACATTTGAACGGGTTGCTTAAACCGCAAGCTGGTCAGGTTTGGGCCTTTGGACAGGCGCTTCATGAGCCGGGTATGGATTGGGTTGGGCTACGTCGAAGGGTGGGGTTGGTATTCCAAAACCCGGAGGTGCAGTTCTTTGAGCCGTATGTGGGCGATGAAGTGGCGTTTGGGCCGCGTTTGGCCGGCGTGGAGGATTTGCGCACCCGTGTGCGTTGGGCAATGGAGGCCGTGGGGCTGGATTTTGAGCTTTTCAAAGACCGTTGGCTGATGACGCTGAGCGGTGGTGAAAAACGGCGTGTGGCATTGGCTTCGGCATTGGCATTGCAGCCCGAAGCCTTGCTATTGGATGAGCCGACAGCTGGTTTGGATCCTCACACGCGGCGAGCGGTGCTGCGTTTGTTGCGCAATTTGGGAAAAGATGGCAAAACATTGTTGCTTTCCTCGCATCGTATGGAAGACCTGGCTTGGTTGTGCGGTCGGTTGACGATTTGTGCAAGGGGGCGGGATGTGTGGAGCGGTTCTGCGGCTGAAGCATTTGACGCAACACTGGATTTGAGCGGGTGGGGGCTGGAGCCGCCATTGGCTGCGCGCGCTGCGCAGGTGCTGCGCGAGCGCGGCTGGCCTTTGCCGCACGGGGTGGCGCGCCCTTCGGCGCTTGTGCAGGCATTGGAGGGGGTGCGCCAATGAGCGATTTTGAGTTTTTGCGACATGTGACGATTGGGCAGTTTGCCGCGCAGGATTCGGCATTGAGGCGCTGCGATGCGCGGGCAAGATTGGTAGCCTTGACTTGTTTGCTGCTGGGCATGACCTTCGCCAGGCAGCCTTTGGGGTTGTTTCTTGGCTTGATCGTCACACTCGTTGGGTTGCGCTTGGGAAGTGTGCCGTTTGGCTATGCTCTGCGCGGGTTACTGCCGCCGTTGCCCTTTTTGTTGATTCTGGCATTGTTGCAGGTTGTGATCAACCCCTTGCCAGAGAGCGGCATGACCTGGTATGTAGGTCCGTTGTTGTTGAGCGTGGCAGATTTGTGGGCAGGACTTGCCTTACTGCTGCGTTTTGCCGGGTTGTTGCTACTGTTGACCCTGGCAACATTTAGCATGTCCACGGCTGAGATGACGCGCTCCCTGGGGCGTTTGCTTTTGCCCCTTGACCAGCTTGGGCTGCCGGCGCAGGATGTGACGATGGCGATGCAAATTACACTGCGCTTTTTGCCCCTGTTGGCGCAGACAGCAGAGCGAATTGCCAAGGCGCAGGCTGCGCGCGGGCTGGATTGGGAGCGCGGTGGGCATAATTTGTTCGAACGAATCCGTCAGGTGTTGCCAATGTTGACACCGCTGTTTGTCAGCAGCTTGCGACGGGCCGAGCAGATGGCGCTGGCAATGGATGCGCGTGCTTATGCTGCCCGACCGGGCCGCAGTTCGTGGGTTGAGTATCGCTTTGGCGGATTGGATGTTCTGTTGGTGTTGTGCGCAATGGGCGCAGCTGTGGTGATGGTTCTGCTTTAAGTTACAGGCGAGCGCCTTTGCGTCGCCCGATGGCAATTTGCTTCCAGGCTGAAACAACTGCTAATACCAAAAAGGCCGACACGCCGGCTTCTAACAGTCCATTGGAAAGGAGGATGGGTGGGAGGGCAGCCCAGGGCAGGAAACCAAGCACGCCAATCATGCCCAGGACAAGCAGGGTATTGGTCAGGCTGCCAGCCAGGCCAGCGGCAATCATTCCCGCAATTGGCCAGCGTTGCAAGGCGCGCCACGCCAGCCAGGCCAGCGGGCCGATGAACAAGCGCGGCAGGACCGAAAGCAGCGGATTGGTGAACCATACATCTACCGGGCCGGTTGGGGCAATGGCAGCTTGCAAAAGGCTGAACAAGCCAAAAATGAGACCAACCAGCAGCCCGATGACCGGGCCTTCCAGGACGGCGGCAATGATGACCGGTACATGCATGATGGTTAGCGAAGCACCGCTGAACCAGGGGATGAAACCCCAACGGGTGAGGCCGAGGAAGATGGAAATGGCCCCCATGATACCTGCAACAACAATTTTGCGAGTTCGTTCTTGCGCCATGCTGCACTCCAAAAATAGAATGGAAAGATTGTACCATAAGATGTTCAGTGCTTGACGGAAAGGTGGGAAAAGCATATAATTGAAAAGTGTTTTCAATTTCAATAAGAGAGGCGAAGATGAGCAAGTTTTTGAACAAGCTGTTGATCGTTGTTGTGCTGGTATCTGTGTTTCTGACGGCGTGCGCCCCGCGCCCTGTTGAGATTCAGCCAACCGGGTTGAAGATTCTGGCGGTTGAGTCGTTTGTGGCGGATATAGCTCAAAATGTGGCCGGGGAGCGCGCACAGGTGCAGACACTCATGCCATTAGGCGTGGACCCGCACGCCTTTCAACCAACGCCGCAGGATGTGGCAAAAATTGCTGATAGCAATGTGCTGATCATCAATGGTGCTGGATTTGAGGAATGGCTGGAACCTGTCTTGGAAAATGCCGATGGACAGCGTTTGGTGATTGAGGCCTCTGCTGGTTTGCAGAGCCGTACTGCACGCGAGGGGGAGGAGGCCGTGATGAGCCCAGAGGAAAAGGCTGAGGTGCTATGTTTGGATTTGGGCGCCTTGGAGGTCGAGGAAGAGCAACTTGCCGGGAAAGATGCTGCGGGTGCGCTGGAATTGCATGAACACGAGGCTGAAGCTGAGGGAGCGCATGAACACGCGCTGGAACGCTTGACCCTGCGCCTGAATGCTGAAGCAGCAGGGGACTTTAGCGGGTATGTCCGGTTGGATGTTGAGGAAGAGGGGGATGTCTTTGTGGCTGCGGCAGCGGGTGAACTTGTTATTTTAAATGATGCCGGGCAAGCCACGGAGTGGGAAATTGAGGAGACGTTGCCTGTTTCTTGTATTGGACTGACGCAGATATGGGTGGTGGAACTGGAGCCGGGTGAGTATGTGCTGGCATTGCGCGGCTTTGCCCAGGAGACAATCCCCTTTGCGGTGGGGCCGATGGCAGGCCATCATCACCATCATGAAGGGGACCCGCATTTTTGGCTTGATCCAGTGCTGGCAGTGCGCTATGTTGAAAATATCCGAGATGGGTTGATTGCAGCTGATCCGGAGGGCAAGGAAACATACACCCGCAACGCTGCGGCCTATATTGCCCGCCTGCAAGAACTGGATGGTTGGATTGGTGAACAGGTGCAGAGCATTCCGCCGGAGCGCCGCCTGATTGTGACCAACCATGAGAGTTTTGGCTATTTTGCGGATCGGTACGGTTTCCGCATTGTAGGGACAATCATCCCCAGTGTGAGCAGCGGTTCTGCGCCTTCGGCACAGCAATTGGCGCGCCTGGTGGATCGGGTTCGGGCGACGGGCGCAGTGGCGATTTTCCTGGAGACTGGTTCAAACCCGAACCTGGCGGAACAGATTGCCGCTGAGACAGGGCTGCGAGTGGTGGATGAGTTGTATACTCATTCAATTACCCCTTCGGGAGGGGATGCGCCGAGCTATGTGGAAATGATGCGCTACAATGTTCAGGCGATTGTCTCTGCTCTAAAGTAGAGCCTTGAGCGGGATTGAACGGGGCTGCTTCGTAGAACAGCCCCGTTCTTCTTAAGACAATAGGGACGAAAAGCAGTTGTCAAAATGCTTGAGAGCCGCTATGATACAAGGTAGGCCCCCATTGGATGAGGGAGACCCAAACCAACATTTTTTTGAAGAGAGGCGTAACTCATGGTCAAGCGTGTTCACAATTTCAATGCAGGTCCTTCTATTTTGCCGATCCCTGTGCTGGAAAAGGCACAGGCCGAACTGCTCGATTTTCAGGGCTGCGGCATGTCGGTGATGGAGATGAGCCATCGCTCGAAGGAATTTGAGGGCATTATCCAGACGGCTGAAGCTGATCTGCGCGAGTTGATGGGCATTCCCACTGGCTACAAAGTTTTGTTTGTGCAAGGTGGCGCAACGTTGCAATTTGCTATGCTGCCGATGAACTTCCGCCCGGCAGGTGCTTCGGCGGATTACATTGTTACGGGCGTATGGAGCAAGACGGCGGCCAAGGAAGCTGGAAAACTGGGTGCGACGCATATTGCCTTCAGTGGTGAGGGTGAGAATTTCACCCGCTTGCCTGGGCAGAGTGAGTTGCAGTTGGATGCCAATGCAGCCTATTTGCATTTCTGCCACAATGAGACCATTCATGGGGTTGAGTTTCGTGAGGAACCGGTTGCACCGATGGGGGTGCCATTGATTTGCGATATGTCTTCAGACTTTCTCAGCCAGCCGGTGGATGTGAGTAAGTATGCCATGATTTATGCGGGCGCGCAGAAGAACGCTGGCCCGGCAGGTGTGGTTGTGGCGATCATTCGCGAAGACTTGCTGGCGCGCGTTCCGGAAAAGATGCCCGCTTTGTTGGATTACCGTCTCTTGGCTGAAAGCGGCTCGTTGCACAATACGCCGCCATGTTTCTCGATCTATATGGTGGGCCTGGTGTTGAAGTGGCTGAAGGAAATTGGTGGGTTGGAAGCGATTCACCGCATCAATCAACAGAAGGCGGATTTGATCTACAAAGCGATTGATGAGAGCGGCGGTTACTATCGCGGTCATGCGCAACCGGCAGCGCGCTCGATTATGAATGTGCCTTTCCGAATGCAGAGCGAAGAATTGGAAGAGATGTTTGTCAAGGAGGCCAAGAAGGCCGAATTGATTGGGCTGAAGGGGCATCGCTCAGTGGGCGGTTTGCGCGCTTCCATTTACAATGCTTTGCCGATCGAATCGGCACAGGCGCTGGTAGCCTTTATGGCTGATTTCCGGCAACGGCACGGTTAGGCCGGTTTTCGGCGATTGATGATGAATCAGACCCTTGCCAGTAAGGCGAGGGTCTGATAGTATCAAGGTATGGCCGCTACGCATTGGGATGTGAATTGGCAGCAAAAATGGTTTGTGGTGGCGCTGCTTTTTTATGCCATGACCCGGGTGCTGGGCCTGGCCGACTACCCATTGGAATTTTCACCTGATGAAGCCAACCTGGCAGTCCAGGCGGGGTTTTGGGTTGATCACAAAGGGTATGATATGTCCGGCACATTTTTGCCGGTTTATTTCCAAAATTTCAATCAATATAATACTGGGGTCGGAGTCTATCTTCAGGCGATTCCATATCTGTTGAATGGACGTGCGTATAGCATGGCTGGCACGCGCTTGGTGACAGCTTTGTTGAGCGTTTTGGGGGTGTATTGGTTTTCCAAAATTCTGCAGGAGCGGCTGAAGCTGCATTTGTGGTGGTTGGGGCCGTTGTTGTTTTCCGCATTGCCAGGGTGGTTCTTTCTGTCGCGAATGGGGTATGAGACGGCGCAGATGGCAACTTTTTTTGTGGGCATGGTTTACTTTTATGGGCGGTATCGCTTTCAACATCCGGTGTATTTATTCCCGGCCTTGGTGTTGGGCGGGCTGGCATTCTATACGTATGTGGCGGCTTCGTTTATGCTGGTGCTGTTGGGCGGGTTTATCCTGGTTTCGGATGCACGCTATCATTTGCAGCAGAGACGCTGGGTGATGGGAGGAATTGTTCTGGTAGTGCTACTCGCGTTGCCGCAGGTGCGTTTTCTGCTGGAACATCCGGGGGAATATCAGGCGCGTCTGATTTTGTATGGGGCAGTTTGGACGAGCGCACAGTCCATTTGGAAGCAGTTGGCTGAATTTTTTAACAATTACTGGATTGGATTGAGCCCTGCTTATTGGTTTTTCCCAAATACGCAACGTTTCCCTGATTATCGGGTGCTTGAGTATGCCTATTTGCCGTGGGCTTTCTTGCCATTTTTCTTGTGGGGTGGGTGGCAGATGGTGCGGCGTTGGCGAGAGCCTTTTGCCCGTGCCATGATCGTCTGGCTTCTGGTAACGCCTGTTTCAGCAGCCAGTGTGGGGGTGCAATTGGTGCGCGTATTGGTCTTTGTCTTTCCGGCAATGGTGTGGACGATGGTAGGCATGGAGGATGCGCTGCAATGGTTGGGGCGAAAATGGCCTCGTCCGTGGCGAGTGCTGGAATTGAGCTGTGCATTGTTGCTGATGGCTGGTGGGGGGGGAATCGTGGTGAATACCCTCATTCCCTTACCCGTTTGGGAATGGGATGCACAGGATTATGGGGCGCGCTATCGCATGGAGCAAATTTTTGCCGAGGCGGTGCAATATCGGCGGGAACATCCGGATATTGCCGTTTCTGTGACGCCAAATATGATTTGGAACACGCCTATTTTGCAGTTTTTCTATGCTGGTCAGGATCCGATGATGGATACACAGCCAATTGATCGCGTTTTGCGAGATTATGTTCCAGACTTGGCTGAGCGGCGCGTCTATCTGGTTTCGGCTCGTGAATATGAACAATCGGTATTGACGAGTAACAAGGTGGAGGTGAGCAGCATTGAACGTGTGGTGCGGAATCGGCGCGACGAGCCAATGGCCTTTTTGATTCAGGTGCGTTATTTGCCAGGGGCAGAGCAGATTTTTGCGCAAGAGCTGGTGGATCGTCATGCCTTGTTGGAAAGTTCGATTCAACTGGATGGAAACGCTGTGGCGGTGCGGCACAGTCGGGCGCTGGAAGATAGCCTTTTGAATGCAATGGATGGCAACCTCAACTCTGCTTTTCAGACGAATGGGGTAAATCCGCTCATTTTGGAACTGACGTTTGAAGAGCCGCAGCGCTTGAAAGGTGTGCAACTGCGGTTGGGTGCTGAGCCGTTGCGGGTTCAGGTTCGGGTGCAGGATGGGGCTGCTGAGCGAACCTGGCAGGTGGAGACTGTCCGTACGGGGGATTTTCAGGACGTGGTGGTGGATTTTGAGGCGGAGTTCTCGGTGGCAACGCTGTGGATTGAGGTGTTGAATCCGTATGGTCTACAAGATGAGATCGTCCACCTCTGGGAAGTGGTTTTTTTGCGGCCTTGAGGGAGTGGTATAATCGCCCGTCAGGAGGCTGCAATGAAACGTGCTACGTCGCTTGGCCTGATGATTCTGGCCTGTGCCAGTTTTCTGGCATTGGGAATTATTACGGCGTCCATTGGTCCTGCGCTGGCAAACCTGGCGGAGAATACGCTCAGTGAGCTTAGCGTGATGGGAAGTGTTTTTACTGCTTTGTTTTTGGGGTCGTTGGCTGCACAAGGGGTTATGGGGTTGTTGCTTGACCGCAGCGGAGCGCGCAAATTATTGTTTGTTGGTTTGTTGGTGCTCGGCGTGGGAATTTTGGGGTTGACATTGGCTGCTTCGCTGTGGGTGGCTTTGGCGTGTGCCATTATTGCTGGTCTTGGGCATGGTGTGGTGGATGTTGCCTCGAATGTAATGATATCCGATGCGTTTCCGCAGCGGCGAGCCGCAGCGCTCAACTGGCTCAATATGTTTTATGGAATTGGTGCATTTGTTGGGCCAGCAATTGCCGGTTTTGCATTGCGTCTGTGGGATATGGCACTGCCTGCGCTGTGGTTGGGGGCGGGAATTGAGCTTTTCCTGGCGCCCGCATTTTTGGTTTTCGTGCCTTCTTTGCCAAAACAGTCGGAAAAATCGTTCGAGGAGCGCAATGGCCTGTTGCTCTCTCCATTGCTCTGGTCGTTTGGGGTATTGCTGCTCCTGTATGTTGGTTTGGAAAATGGGATTGGCGGTTGGGTTTCAACCTATTTGGGCATGACAACGAGCCTGGCAGCGGCAGATGCAGCTTTGATCACATCTCTATTTTGGATGGCATTAACGCTTGGTCGGCTTGTGGCAACCCTGGTGGGGACGCGTATTTCGGCAGCGGCATTGCTTGGGGGC
This sequence comes from uncultured Anaerolinea sp., assembly GCA_964453115.1. GTDB lineage: Bacteria > Chloroflexota > Anaerolineae > Anaerolineales > Anaerolineaceae > JAIWNK01. The sequence goes on from CAYVRT010000004.1 coordinate 29,260, forward strand.
AGTTTGGGGCTTTCGCTGCTTGGTGCTGTGTTGTTCGTTGCCGGGAGTGGCCAAATTGGTTGGAGTGTGGCAGCGGTGATGACGCTGGGGATGGGGTTTGCCCCGATCTTTCCAACAACGGTTGCGATGGCAACGGATATCTTTCGACGGACGCCAGGCGCGGCAACCAGTCTGATGGTTGCGCTGGGCAGTGTGGGGGGCATGGTGCTGCCCTGGTTGCAGGGTTTGCTGTTGGTGCGTGTGGGGGCGCTGGCCTGCACTTTGTTAACGTTGATAGGAATGCTTTTGATGATTGGATGCTTTGGCCTGGTGTATTTTTGGAAGAGAAAACAGGATGTTTAGAAAGAAAACCATGCGTGGAATGATCTTTGATTTTAACGGTGTGTTATCGTGGGATACAGAACTGCACGAGCGTGCCTGGCGGCAGATTTCGGCTGAGTTGCGCGGCGAGCCGATGAGCGACACGGAGATGCGGCAGTTTATGCATGGGCGGACAAATGCAGAAATTTTGGCCTATGTGTTGCAGCGTTCGGTTTCTCCTCAAGAGGCAGCTTTTCATTCAGGACGCAAAGAGGTGCTGTATCGAGAATTGTTTTTGAAAAATGAGCTGTGCGAGCTTTCCCCCGGGACGGTACCCTTGCTGGATGAACTGGTGAAGGTTAACATGCCGCACACGATTGCAAGCAGTTCGGGGTGGGAGAATATGGCCTTTTTTATTGAACAATTTGGGTTGGGGCGTTGGTTCGATTTGAAGAAGATTGTTTATGATGACGGTAGCATGGCGGGAAAACCAGCGCCAGATATGTATTTGCGGGCTGCTCAGCAGCTTGGGCTTGCACCAGCAGATTGCCTGGTGGTTGAAGACGCCCCTTCGGGAGTGGAGGCGGCGCGGCGTGCGGGGATTGGTTGGATTGTGGCAATTGGCAAGCCGGGACAGGCAGCTGAATTGATGCAGTGGGCCGGTGTTCAGCAGGTGATTGAGCGTTTGGATGAGCTATTGCCCTTGGTGCAAGCAGTTTAGCCTTTGAAGGGTTCTCCGGTATTGGGCAATGGATTGAGTGAAGAAAGCAACTCGTGGGTTTGCTGGCGCATGGCCGCAGCTAGTGCAGACCATTCCAGAACCGGGCTGAGCGAACGGGTGGAGAGGACGCGCCCAAAGCACAGGCGAATATGGATGGGCCAGGTGTCGCGACGTATCGTTTGAATTACCATTTGCAAAAAGGATGCTGCCCGTTGGCGGGCCTTGGGTGGTTTGCGGTTGCGCACATAGGCCAACTGATCGGCATGGGGGCTGATGACGCCGCTGACAGCAGCAGGAAGAAAGGTGGCCTGCGGCACTTTTTGCAACATGATGCCGGGGCTGGAAGACCATTCGCTGAGAAATTCGAGCGCACCGGGGCTGAAACCAGGGTCGGGGTCCATTTGTCCAGCGGGAAAGATGAGCACAACATGGCCTTCTTGCAGTCGGCTGCAACCGGCACGAATGACGGCGGCTCGGTCACTGGGTTGCTCGCCGAGGTAGAGCATGTGCGGGCTGGTGTTGGGCATTGCCATTAAAAAAGGTTGTGGATTGCTGACCATGAAAACGTCGTCGCGTTGCAGGTTGGAGATGACGGCTAAAATTTCCAGCCCGCCAGGATGGTTGCAAGTGACAAGCAGCGGACCGGTGCGGGGGATGTATTCTGTTCCGCTGACGGTACAGGAGGTGGAAAGGCGGCGCAACATGCTGGCGCAGGCACTGCCAACACCCTCTTCCGCGACTTGAGCATCCGTTTTTGCCAACAGGGTGGCAAAACGTCGCATGGCCGGGCGAAAGAGCGTCCCAAACAGTGCTGCGCGGCGGGTGCGGGTTGGGATATTCAGGCCAGAGAGTAGCTCGCGAGTGCAAATTTCGGTTAGAGAGCGAACAGTTTGTGGGTTGGCGCTCATAGGGTATGTTTGTGTTTATGCCATCAGTTGGTCGGCCAGCTGGATGAAGCTGGCACAACGCCATTGAATTCCACTGCGCAACGGCCATTCGCCGCGCAGGGTGTCTTGCCAGCGTTGCGGAATGGCGGATAGGCCATATGCTGCGCCGGCAACGGCGCCCATCACGGAACCGGCGGTATCGGCATCTGCTCCAAGATTGACAACTTGAACGAGGGCCTCTTCAAAAGATTGAGTGGTCAGCAGCCCCCAAATGACACTTTCCAGGGTGTGACGCACCCAGCCTGTGTTGCGCAGTGCTTCGCGGCGACGGCCTGGGGCGCGCTCGACAACCTGGCGCAACTCGGCAGGCATATCCACTGTGTTGAGCGTGCTGCGAACAGCTTCGGCAGGGGACATGCCATGCGAAAGTTCAAAGATGAGTAAATTGATGAATACGGAGGCAGAAACACATTCTTCGTTCATGTGCGTTACCCGGCTTTGTAATTCGCTATCAGCGATCAGGTGCAGGCGGTAATCCCACCAGGCTACAGCAATCGGCCAGCAACGCATAATGGAACCATTGGCTGCATTGGACGGGCTGCCTTGGCGGGCCTGCTCAGCGGCTTCTTCCCAGGAAAGACCGTTTTGTACGCCTTTGAGGACGATTGAGGTGTAGAGGCCAATATCAGGTGGGTTGCGGCGGAACCAATCCAAGAAGCGCTGTGACAGGTCAACCGGGTCGAGCGGGCGGTGTGCAAGCAGGCTTTCAGCCAGAGCAATTGCCATTTCGGTATCATCCGTAAAGCTGCCGGCAGCCAGACGGCTAGGCAGCATATCTCGAACCAATCTGTCTGCTGGGGTGGGGGCGCAAAATTCAAGCGGCATGCCCAACCCATCGCCAATGGCTGCGCCAACAGCAACGCCGCGCAAACGATCTTGCATTTGTTCGTCCAAGTTTACCTCACCAGGATGTGATACTCTGATTATAACGCAAGAGTGGTAGAATCAGGCTATGGACCTTTTTGAACACGCAATGCAACAAGAGATGAATGAGCGCGCGCCGCTTGCGGCACGGTTGCGCCCGCGCAGCTTTGAGGAGTATGTGGGGCAGGAACATATTATCGGCGAGGGCAAGTTGTTGCGGCGTGCAATTCAGGCGGACCGGTTGTTTTCATCCATTTTGTTCACTGGGCCGCCGGGAACGGGGAAGACGACTCTGGCGCAGTTAATTGCTCAATATACCAAAGCACATTTTGAGACAATTTCGGCGGTGCTGGCTGGGGTGGCCGATTTGCGGCGGGTGATTGGTGAGGCACAGGAGCGGCGGCGACTGTATCGGCAGCGAACCTTGTTGTTCGTGGATGAAGTGCATCGCTGGAATAAGGCGCAACAGGATGCGTTGTTGCCGCATGTTGAGAGCGGATTGATTACATTGATTGGGGCGACGACCGAAAACCCATATTTTGATGTGATACCGGCTTTGGTTTCGCGCTCGCGGGTATTTGAATTAAAACCGTTGACGGTGGAACAATTGGGGCAAATTTTGGAACAGGCTTTGCAGGATGCGGAGCGAGGTTATGGACAGTATGCTGTGGAGCTTGATCCACAGGCGCGGCAGCATTTGGTGGAACTGTGCGGTGGCGATGCGCGCAATTTGCTCAATGCATTGGAATTGGCAGTTGAGACGACGCAGCCAACACTGACCGGGCAGATTTTGATTACGTTGGAAGTTGCGCAGGAATCCATTCAGCGCCGCGCTGTGGTGTATGGTAAGAATGGCGACCCGCATTATGATACGATTTCGGCGTTTATCAAGTCGGTGCGGGGGAGTGACCCGGATGCGGCGCTTTACTGGTTGGCGAAGATGTTGCTGGCCGGTGAGGATGCGCGTTTTATTCTGCGGCGGTTGATCATTCTGGCGAGTGAGGATATTGGCCTGGCGGATCCACATGCTTTGCCGCTTGCAGTGGCGGCAGCACAGGCCTTTGAGATGATCGGTCTACCGGAAGGCATCTTTCCGATTGCTGAGACAACGCTTTACCTGGCGACGGCGCCAAAGTCAAATTCGGTCATGGCATATTTTCGGGCAGCCAAATGGATTGAAGAACAGGGCGCCGGGCCGGTGCCGCTGCATTTGATGGACGCAAGCCGCGATGCACGCGGGCTCGGACATGGACAAGGGTATCTTTACCCGCATGATTATCCGGGCCATTTTGTGCCGCAGGCCTATTTGCCGCAGCGCGATGCGACTGTATCTTTCTATATGCCTTCGGATCAGGGCTATGAAATTGGGTTGCTGGAGCGTTTGAAGGCCTGGGTTGAGCGTCGGAAGGCGGTATGAAACGAGTGTATTTGCTGCGGCATGGCGAAAATGATGTGATGGCACGTCGGTTGGCTGGGCGTTTGCCCGGTACGCACCTCAATCGGCGTGGCCAAGAGCAAGCACAACGAGTGGCAGACAAATTATCCGGTCAACCGATTCGGGCCGTCTTTAGTAGCCCAATGGAGCGCGCGCTGGAAACTGCTGCGCCGCTTGCGGCGGCGTTGGGCTTGCCTGTGCGGGTGTTGGACGGTCTGAATGAGGTGGATTATGGCGAGTGGCAGGGGCGCACCTATCGTCAGCTGGCACGGGTTCGCTTGTGGCAATTGGTGGTCCAGTCGCCTTCGCAGGTGCGTTTTCCGGGCGGGGAGACATTGGTTGAGGTGCAAGCCAGGGCCATTGCGGCGGTTCAATGGGCGGCAGCACAGGTTGGGGCGGATGAAATTGTGGCTTGTTTTACGCATGGCGATGTGGTGCGCCTGACGACTGCCTGGGCGCTGAAGATGGCGCTGGATACCTATCGAATTTTGCAGGCAGATACTGCTTCGCTAACTGTGCTGGCATTTGGCGAGCAGCAGTTAGAACGGGTGCTATGCGTTAATCAAGATCTGACAGGCGGGTGAACCAGAATCAGACTGAGGGCCAGGCGGGGCGGTTTGCGACCTGTGTTTGACCATTTTCAACGTTGTTCATGGGATGGCTGACGGTGGGGCAAAGCGTTGATAGAAGACGGCAACCTGGGCGCGCACCAGATTGATTTCGGCGCGCTGCTGAAGTAGTTGTAGATTGATTTCGGCAGCCTGGCTGCGCAGGTTGGGGTTGTTGAGGGCGATCACAATGGCTTCGGCTAGAGATTGCGGGTTGTGTGGGTCAACCAGCAGGCCATTGATGCCTGGGGTAATCCATTCACGCAGAGATTCAATATCGCCTGCGATGGGCAGGCAGCCGCAGGCCATTGCTTCGAGCAGGGTGTTGGGCGTGCCATCGTGGGTGGTGATGGAGAGGGTAATATCGGAACGGGTGAAGAGATTCCAAAGTGCAGGCTGTGGAAGGTTGGGCAGCAGGCGCAGGGCCTCGGGGTGATGAATGCGGGCAGCCCAGCGTTCGGCCTCTATTTGACCGGCCATGCCTGGGCAGAGAAAACCAAGAGAGGGCCAGCGTTGTAGAACAAGCGGCACAGCTTGAAAAAAGGTATCGGTGCTGGCATAGGCCGGGCGGATGCCGCGTGGGTTAATGATGAGTGGCACGCCTGCGGGTAAGTCATCGGGCAGCTCAGTTGAAACTCGCCGCATTTCTGTCAGGTCAATTCCGCCAGAGGTGAGAACATTGATAGTTGGCCGGTTGGGGTCAAAGCCCCATTGTGGTGCAAGACGAATGTCGCGCCCGGCATCGGTAATTAGCCCATCGGCACGGCGCAGGGCGCGGCGTGTCCAGTAACGCATCAGTGGCGAAGCGGGGGCATGGAGGGTCAGGTCATTGCCCCAGGTCGAGAGGATGAGCGGCGTGCCGGGTGGGGTGTAGCTGGCGAGCATGCCTTCAAAGGGGATGCGTAGGGCATGAACCAGGTCGGGCTTGTGTTGTTGAATCAAACGGGCAAGACGTTTACCGTTTGATGGCAGGGTGAGTGGGCCAAGCAGGTAACGCCCGGAAAGGAAAAATCGGCGGAAGCGGCTGATCAACTTTCGGAGCAGGCTGCCAGGGGCAGCGCTGCTGCCTGAGGCTGCTCCGCCGAATGCAGTGGGCAGGACGATTGTTTGTTCAACGCCGGGGAAGGGCTGGCAGGGAAAGGTGGAAACCAGGGTAACGCGGTGCCCAATTGCCAGCACGCCGGGAATCCAGCGACGGGTGATTGGGCTGCGACCATCGGCAACGATTAGAATGTGCATGAGAGACTCCTAAAGGGTGGCCTGGATGGCGGATTCAAATGCTGCGACCATTGCCTCCAGATGGACTTCATTTGAGACGATGTGGTATGAGGCAAGCCCCATTTGTCGCAAGCGGCTTCCATCTGCCAGGGCAGCGCGTAGGGTGGTGCTGAGCGCAGGCAGGTCGTTGGCTGGGATGTTCCAGCCGTTTTCAGGACGCACCAGGTCGGATTGGGTACCATCACCCGCAGCAACGATGACGGGTAAGGAGCGGCTCATTGCTTGCTGAACAGCCAGGCCACCGGTTCCGGGCAGGACGAATAAATCGGCCTGGTCGAGCAAGTGGGTCAGGTCGTTGCCGTGTTTTGTGCCCCAGAAGACGGTTTGCGGGAAGATGTCGGTAGCTAATGCTTCCAGGCGGGGGCGTTCGGGGCCATCACCTACAATCCAAAGCTGGGGCGGGGTGGGCTGCTCGGCGCAGGCGCGGATGAGCAGGTCTACCCGTTTGCGGGGTTGTAGACGGCCAACATAAATGAGGATGGGTGCAGTGGCGGATACCGCTGGACGCTCGGGGGGCGGATTGCTAGGGCGTGGGGCAATGGCATTGCGGGCAATGAAGATGCGCCTGGAGGATAGCCCGGCAGCCTGATATTGTTGGGCGCCTTGCTGACTGTACGTAATCATAGCATCGAATTGGCTCAAGAAAAGAGAGCGCCAGATGCTGCGCAACGTGGTGGTGGGCGGTGCACCCAGTCCCCAGCCAATGACCTTACGGCGATGGCGATGCATCCAGCGCACGGCCAAGGGGCTGAGCAGGTAGCGCGGGTTGGCTTCCAGGATGAGAATTTCTGGCTGCCAGGTTTTCAGCCAGTGCAATAAACCGCTTTGCCAGCAAAGATACCAGCGCCCTTGAAATAGATGCCGATTGTGGGCGGGTGTGACTTGTGCTCCTGGCACGGTCAGGCAGTTTTCAACCATCTCGTTCGGACGCGGCTCACCGGCAAAAATGCCTAGCCCATTGGGTGGGCAGGCAGCTGCCAGAGCCTGAAAGAAAGGTTGACGATAGATGGGCAGAACGCGCTGCTGTAGACCAATGCGAACGGGGATCATAGGGTGATGACTCTTACCTGTGAGCCAGTGGGAATTTTCTCTACCTCAATGCGGGTTGGGAAAGCGTCTTTCATACCCTCAAGATGGGTGATGACCAGAATGCGGGCAAAATCATTGCGCACTTGGTGAATGGCTTCAATCAAACGCTGAATACCATCTGCGTCCTGACTGCCAAAACCTTCGTCAATGACCAGAAGTTGCAATCGTGCGCCGGCACGCTGTGCCAGGACGCGTGAGAGGGCCAGACGAATGGCAAAGTTGACGCGGAAGGCCTCGCCGCCTGAAAAAAGCTCATATTCGCGCCACCCGGTTGGGTCGCTAATCAGGATATCGAGGGTTTCGCGTTTGTCGTCGCGGGTTTTATCTTTGTAATCGCGCTGGGTGACAAAGCGAACGGACATGTTGCCGTCGCTGAGCCGGTCGAGAAGTTGGTTGGCCTGGTCTTCAATTTCAGGCAGTGCTTGCTCAATCAACAGGGCGGGGATGCCATCCTTGCCAAATGCCTGTTCAAGAGTCTTGAGGCGGCCAATTTGGGTTGTGCATTCAGCGCGGTTGCGTTGCAATTCGGATTGCCGGGTATGCAGAGACTCCAAAACCTGGACTTGCTGGTTGGCTGCTCCAACTTCGGCGAGTTGGCGGTTCTCTTTTTCCTGCAAGCGATAAAAGGCGGCTTCGATGTCATCCAAGTTGGGCGATTCCACAGCCTGGATGCGTTGCTCATCCTGGTAGAAAGCTTCTTCCAGTTTTTTTTGTTCGGAGCTCAGCGAGGTAATTTGCTCCCGCTGGCGCGAAATTTCGCCTTCCAGGGGTTCAAGGGCAGCACGAGCTTTTTCTAAATTTAGCAGGGCGTCCTGGCTTTTGCGGCCTGTTTCTTCGGCCAGCCGGGCGGCCTGATGTTCTGATGGGTCATAGCCCAGGGCGCGCAGTTCGAGATCTATGCTGGCAAGCTCGGCGCGGGCCGGCAAGGCAAAATCTTCTGCTTGTAGGCGGTGCGTCAGCTCTTCCAATCTGGGAGCTTCTTGTTCCTGCCAGGCTTGAATTTCCTGGCTCAGGTTTTGGCGGCTAAAGAGTAGCGCGTCCAGACGTTTGCTGGCTTGTTGATGGCGAGTTTCGATACTTTGGAGTTCTTTGATTTGCTGTTGAATTTCTCTTTGGCGCTGGGCATTCATGCCAATGATGGTCCGGTTGGCACGATACTGATCGCCCATTTCTTGGCCGGTGGCTTGCAGTGTTTTGATCAGCGCCTGGCTTTCCTGTTCATCGAGGGGGCGATTGCAGGTTGGGCAACACCCCTGTGCGGTTTGCAGGGTTCCAATTTGCTGCTCGATGTCTTTCATGGCCTGGTGCAGGCGCTCCTTTTCAGCTATCAGCTCGCCGTACTGAATTTGGAGCTGGGACATTTCATCTTGCAGGCTGGTGCGCTGGGCGAGCTTTTCGGCCAGGTTTGCGGCTTCTTGTTCTGTGGTGGTTATCAGCTCATCCAGTTCGCGAATCTTCGTCTGACGTTGGGCAATCTGCCGTTGATGGTCGAGCAGGGTTTTCTGTTCCTGCTGCAACCGAGCGCGCTCGGTTGCAATTTGCATTTCGGGTGCTTTACGGCGCTTTTCCTGGCTGCGATATTTCTCGGCCAGGGCGTCGTATTTTTTCAAGGCCTGGGTAGCTTCTTGCCAGGCCCGATATTGGGCCTGGACGGTTTCTGCGGTTTGCAACGTTTCGAGCAGGGCTTGGCGCTTTAGCTCTCGCTCTTGCATTTGGTGTTGCAGTAATTGGCAACGCTGCTGGGTGGTTTGCAGCTGTTCGGAGAGTACCCGCAAGTGGCGGCGATGCTCTTCCAGCAGGCTGTTTTGCTGGCGCGCAAAATCGAGTATTTTGGCCTGTTCGTGACGTTGAACGGAGATCTCTTGCAGTGTGGCCCTGGCTTGCTGCAAGCGTGCCTGGCGTTGCGGTGCTTCGCTCAGCTCATTATTGACTTCAGCCAATTGTCCTTCTATGCGGGCCAGATCGCTCTCAATGCTTTTACGATGTTCAGCTGTGGTCTGCCGATATTGCTCCCAGATATCAAGTCCAAGGATGCTGCTGAGGATGCGCTTGCGCTCGGCGGGGCGTTGTTGGGTAAACTGGTCGGCGCGCCCTTGCAGGAAGAAGGCTGAGTTGGTGAAGGTTTCGTAATCCAGGCGCAATGTGCTTTGGATGCGTTCTTCGGTTTCTCGAAGGCTATGCTCAGTGAGCGGGCGCAGTTCCCCCTGGTTGTTTTGGATCAAAAATTCGAGAGTGGTGGTTTTATCGCGCTGTTTGCTGCGTTGGACTTGATAACGATTGCCTTCATATTCAAAATCGAAGATGACCTTTGCCAGGTTGGCGCGGCTGTGGATGAGCGCATCATCACGGCGGCGGGCCTGGCCGAATAAGGCCCAGGTGATGGCGTCCAACAGGGATGATTTGCCAGCTCCATTGGCACCAGAGATGCAGGCAATCTCAAAATCGGTGAAGTTAATTTCAGCCGGCTCGAGATAGGAGAGAAAACCAGAGATGCGCAGGCAGAGAGGGTTCATAACGAATTCTCGGAGGTGGAAGAAATGGGGCTGACGAGTACTTTGTCTACTCGACGACCATCCATGTCCATCACTTCGAAGCGCAGGTTTTGCCATTCAAAATGCTGTCCAGCGCTGGGGATGGCACCTAGCTGACTCATGATGAAGCCGCCCAGGGTTTGATAGCCAATGCGTTCTTCATCAGGCATGTCGCGCAGGTCAAAAATATCCTTGAATTCATCAATCGAAATCAGGCCATCGAGCAGCCAACTGCCATCTTCGCGGCGGATGGCCTGCTGATCGTTGTCGCTAGCATCGGGAATTTCACCGACGATGGCTTCCAAAATATCATATAAGGTGACCATGCCAAGCAAGCCACCATATTCATCAATTACCAGGGCAACATGCACGCCGGCTTCTTTGATCATTTCCAGTACTTTGAGGACGGACATGCTGTCGGGGACGAAGAGCGGCGGTTGTAGGAGGGTGCGAATTTCAACCGGTGCGTTTTCAATGCAATGGCTGAGAAAATCGCGCGCCAGGAGGACGCCTTGGACATTATCCAGTGTGCCTTGGGCAACTGGGAAGCGCGTGTGGCCGCTGCGCAAGACGCGCAAGCGCAGTTCTTCAAAGGGTTCATCAAGATCGAGCCATTCAATTTCGGTGCGCGGAGTCATCACCGAGTCAATGTAGCGGTCGCTAAGGCGGAAGACACCGGTGACCATATCTTGCTCGGCGGTTTCAAAGACGCCGACTTGAGTGCCTTGTTCCATGAGGACTTTGATTTCTTCTTCAGTGACAGGCGGCTCTTCGGATGGTCTGACGCCCAGGAGACGCAGACCTAAATCGGTTGATTTGCTGAGCAGGGAAACAACCGGCGCTGTGAACCATGCAAGGGCGCGCATGAAGGGTGCAACTGCGATGGCAATTCGTTCGGGATTATTGAGCGCCAGGCGTTTGGGGATCAGTTCGCCGATAACGAGCGAGAAGTAGGTGGTGAGCAAGACGACAATGGCAAGTGCAATTTCCTGGCTGGCTTCGGCTACTGAGGGAATTTTTTGCAGTTGCTGGGCCAGGCTTTGGGCGAGTGTCGCACCGCCCAAGGCACCTGAGAAGATGCCAACCAGCGTGATGCCGATTTGGACGGTGGAGAGCAATCGGTTCGGGTTTTCGGCGAGTTGAATGGCGGCGTTGGCGCCACTTTGACCATCTTCGGCGCTTTGCTGAAGGCGAGCTTTGCGGGCTGAGACGAGGGCGATCTCTGACATGGCAAAGGCGCCATTGAGCAGGAGAAGAGAAAAGATAATGAGAAGTTGAACGAGAGTTTCATCCATGGGGTTTGATTAGCGTGGTTTGGTAGGCCGTTTCCTGGGGGGTTGGGCTTCGGTTTGTTGGTTTTCAAGCTGCTCGATGCGGTCGAGGGCAGCTTGCAGCTCGCGACGAATTTCACCTGCTTCTTCATGGGCGTTATGAAGCTCACGGTTTATTTCAATAATCCGCTTTTCGCGTTTGGCAATGGCTTCTTGCAGTTCTTCAATTTTCCGGTCGCGTCCGGCTAGTTCGCGGCGCAAATTGACCGATTCGCGTTGTTCGCGTTGCGGGTTCCAGCCTTGCTCTCCAAGTGAATCTTCGAGTCTTTTTTGCAGTGCAGCAACCTGGCGGTTTTTGGCAGCTGCCTCATCTCGAGCAGACTGAAGCGCCTCTTGTGTGGTAGTCAGTTGTTGACGTAGTTCGCGAATCGTTTTATCCAGTTTTTCCTGCTTTTCCAGTTCGCCCAGGGCTTGCTCGCGCTCGGCAATGGCTTGCTGGAGCTGTTGCAGTTCTTTGCGGGCTTGTTCAAGTTCAGCAGTATCTTTTGCCTGGGGTGGTGTGACAGATGGTTGGGGTGGTTGCCGTGTGATGGGGCGCACAGGTTGTCCGCCGGGCAAAAAGGGTGGGCGAGCCGTTTGGCTTTGTAGCTTGGGGGTTAGTTTGGTGTTGGCAGCAGCAACTGGGGCCGGGGGCTGCTCCGTTTGCGGTTGGGTGGTGGGGGTGGAGGGGGAAGAACCGCCGGCATTGCGGCTATTAAGCTTTTGTAGCTGGCTTTCAATCCATTGCACAAAACTTTTGTTGCCCAATTCTTTGTAGATTTGATGGGCTTGTTGGTAGGTTTGAATGGCAGATGAGAAGTCTTGCTCTTCGCCGAACAGGGATGCTTTGAGAATCAGCGCATAGGCGCTGAACTCTTTCAGCTGTGTTTGGGCGGGTGCTTCAAGTTGCATTTTCTCTAATCGGGCAAGGCGCTTTTCAATGGAACTGAGCGCGTTTTGACGTTCAATGCGTTCAAAAGTGGGTGTTTGGACAATGATGCCGAGGATGCGTAGCGTCATCCATTCATCATCTGCTTTTGCCATGTGAAAGAGGCAGAGCAGAAATGCTTTTCCGTGAGGGCTGCCCCCCAGTTCTTTGGCGCGCTGGACCAGATGCCGCCATGCATTCTCGTCCAGGTCAGTTTGCGAGGTTTGCCGGGCAATGATTTCGGGTGGGATGTTTTGCTGAATTTTGGCAAGGATCCAATCAGAAAGCTGCTGCATAAGGCCTCCGCGAATTAAGCGGTTTCAAAAAGTTTGGTTTCGGCAATCATTTGTGCGGCCAGTTTTTGTAATTCTGCGCTATCTGTGCCAGGAATTTTGCGGGTTTGCAGATAGAGGCCGAGCAGGTCGAGCGGGGAGAGGCTGCTGATGGTTTGGTCAGCAGGCAGGCGTAGCCGGGTTTCAATTTGGGGGCGGCGAATCAGGTGAAATTCGAGTGCTGGGGCAGCATAACGGCGCAGGCCGGGTTCATCGAGCATGGGTTCGAGTGCTTTGGGATAGAGAAGAGTGAGGCGAACGATGGCATCTTTGAGTTTTTCGATCGGGGGAAGGGCGCGCATGCATTGGCCTGGCACATCTTCTGCGGATGTAATTTCGGCTCGGCAATCAATGAAGGAACGTCCGCGCAGGGCGCGCCATTCAACCTGGGTGGGTTGGTTGTTGTTGATGGTGGCAATGACAAAGAATTTTTCGTCCGCTGCTTCGCCAAAATCTACCCGCTCAATGGATCCGGGGTAGATGACGGGCGGGTTTGAGTGTGGGTTGAGGTTTTGGGCCTTGTGAATGTGACCAAGGGCGGTATAGGCAAGGCGTGTATCGCAGACGAGTGAGAGAGGAAGTACCAGGTCGTTACCAAGCATGACGGTACGTTCGCCACCATATTGGGCGCCTTGAACGGAGGCATGGGCAGTGAGGATGGTTGGCATGGTTGGGCTGCTGGAATTTAGCCAGGTTTGCACCAGTGCGCTCAGGCGTTCTTCAAGGGCTGTGTAGACCTGGTTGGGGGGCAGGTCTTGTTCGGCAAGGGCAGCCACTAGACCAGAGCGTGAGACCCAGGGCAAGCAGATGATTTGCAGCGGCAGCCCCCACAACTCGTCGGGGCCAAGCAGAGCGGGGCGAGCGGCAACGCGGACGTAAGGGATTTGGAGCGTGTCATATTCTTGCAGGGCATGGGCGCGTCCAATGGCCGGGGAAAGGTCGTGGTTTCCGACCAGCAGCAAGGTTGGGATTTTGGCCTGGGAGAGGCGCATGATACGTCGTCCCCACTCGCGCTGAAAGGTTGGTGCCGGGGTGCGGTCTTTGTAGGTGTCGCCGGCAAACAAGACCAGATCCACCTTTTCAGCAATTGCGGTATCCACAATCGAATCGAGGGATTTGAGAAAGTCCAATACGCGGCGTGGCAGCCCGGTTTGTGGGTCGTGACGGCCATAACCGGCCATATCAATATGGGCGTCGGCGAAGTGTAAGATGCGCAGGTTGGGCACAGAGATCTCCTAAGGTTGCACGCCAAGCTGGGCGGCAAGCTCGAGAGCTGGCCCCCATCCGGGGTGATATTCAAGAGCCTGGCGCAGGTCGGCAGTGGCGGCATCGGTGTTGCCCAGCGCAATTTCGGCGCGGGCGCGCCAGATCCAGCTTTCTTCCAGGCCGGGTTTACTATAAGAACTGGTGCAAACCCCTGAAATGGTGCTGTTGGCCAGGTTGATAACATCCTGATACCGTCCAGTGTAATAATAGGCAAAATAGGGGCCGGTTTGGTACCACACCATGCGGTGCGGACGAGGTTTGGCGAGTTCGGCATAGGCGCGAAATGCCTCGTCATAGGCAAGTGCAGCCCCGGGATAATCTTGTTGTCGGTAGAGGCTGGTGCCGCGGTTGAACAACGCAAAAAAACGGGCGTTGCCTTGCAGGGTTGCGGATTCCTGGGCTGCAATTTCGGCAGCGATACGTTCACTTTCCAGTGGGTCGGCATAGGGGCCGAGCAATTGCATCACATCTGCCTCGCGGTCATAGGGGTAAACGACGATGAAAATGTAGTTGAAGGCGCGCCAATCGTCTTGCAGTGTGTCGTACCCTTCGGCGACAACCGGGGAATCCTCGCTAGCCGTATAGGAATCCATTGCCAGGATGACCTGAGAAGCATCATTGTAGCCGATGACGGTCTGGTAATGGCCCATCCAGGAATTGGCGCCTGTGCAAAGGTCTTTTAGGATGACACCTTTTTCAATAATTACCGGGTATCCGGCGGCAGTCAGACGTTTGAGCAGAGCAACATCTCCGCCGGAACGCACTGCGATGGTGAGGTTTGTGTTGCTTGTGACGTAATCGGCCAATTCATAGGGCATGACATTTTTATCCCACTCTCCGGGCTTAACGCTGTTGGCAATGGTTGTCACATTTCCCTGCCAGCCCCAATAGGATAGCGCCATGAAGAGGTTGGCCGGGGCGCAGTAATTCCAGAAGCCGTGCTGGGTTTGGTAGGTGAGTCCATCTAGCTGGACGTAGCCCGGCAAAGAGGTTGGGGTGAGGGTGGGTAGGGCGGGCGGCGGGGTGGCCGTAAGGATCGGATGCAAGGTGGGCGTGTGGCTGGGGCGAGGGTTGTCGGGTAGAAAGATTTGCACAGTAGCCTGCGTCGTGGGAGCAGCTGTGCCAACGGGTATAAAGGCCTCTTCCTGAATCGGGAACAGGATGGAACGAGTGCGTAACCAAACGCCTTCAGTGCGCGAGCGCAGGCTGGGGATGAGCAAGATGGATAGGACTGCCAGGCTGGCAATCAGAATTGCCCCCAAAATGAGACGTTTTTTATCAATCTTCATATCTGAATTATATCAGTAAAATCAGGTCTCTCTTTGTAAAGGATATAAATCAGGTTTGAATGAGGAAAGAAATATGGGATAATAGATGCACTTGTTTTTTTTGTGTGTTGTGAGAGGAGCTTAGCATGGGCAGTTGTGTTTTTTGCGATATTTTGGCCGGAACAAGCCCGGCGAGCATGATACATGAAGATGCGTTGTGTGCGGTATTGATGGATATTCGCCCAATTACGCCTGGGCATGTGTTGGTCATTCCTCGGCAGCATTGCGAAGGGTTGTCCGATTTACCGCCCGAGGTGGGCGGGCATTTATTTCAGGTGGCGCAGCGGGTGGGTTTGGCAATTGGCCGCAGTGGGCTGCGGTTTCAGGGGTTGAATCTTTTTTTGGCTGATGGCAAGGTGGCTGGGCAAGAGGTGTTCCATGTTCATTTGCACGTTATTCCGCGCTTTGAGCGGGATGGGTTTGGGCTGAAATTTCCGCCGGGGCATGATGCACCGACAGAGCGGGCTGAGCTGGATATTATTGCGCAAAAGATTCGCCGCCGTTTGTAATGCGCTCCGGGTGACAAATGGCGAAAGTCTGGTATAATCGCGTGTAATGCAAGGCGTTACACGTGTTAATGCCGAATATACATTCATTGGAAGGTATTAAAAGGGAATACGATGGACACAATTCGCAGGGAACCCCCAATTCGTTTCAGCCTGCCGCGCCGTTTGAATCGGCTTGGCGCATTGGCCTATAATTTGTGGTGGGTGTGGAATCCAGATGCACAGCGTCTTTTTTCTCTGGTGGATAAAACGTTATGGGATCAGGTCAATCATAACCCGGTAGCCTTCCTGACGCGGGTTGAACGCTCCTTGTTGAATGCGCTGACAAATGATGCGGAATATCTTGCTTTGTATGACCGCACAATGGCGGCGTTTGATGCATACATGAAGGGAGAAAATACCTGGTTTAAGAAAAATTATGCGGCTGTCGCTGATCGTCCAAACCAGATTGCTTATTTCTCGTTTGAATTTGGCTTGCATGAGAGTTTGCCGGTTTATGCCGGCGGGTTGGGTATTTTAGCGGGCGATCACCTTAAAGAAGCCAGTGATATGGGCATTCCGCTGATGGGCGTGGGCTTTATCTATCGGCAGGGCTATTTTGTGCAGCATATTACCGAGGATGGTTGGCAGGAGACGCGCAACTATTACCTTAATTTTGAGGAGATGCCGGTTGTGCCGGTGTTGGATTCTGCCGGAAAACCATTGATGATTTCGGTGGAGCTTCCCGGGCGCGAGGTCTTTGCGCGATTGTGGGAAGTGCATGTGGGGCGGGTGACGTTGTTGTTGATGGATTCGAACGTTGAGACCAACTCGGAATATGACCGTCAATTGACGGAACGGTTGTATAGCAATGACCTGGAAGTGCGCATCTCGCAGGAGATTTTGCTTGGAATGGGCGGGGTCCGTGCGCTGCGCTTGCTGGGCGTTGAACCGGCAGTTTGGCATATGAATGAAGGGCATTCCGCTTTTTTGGCGCTGGAACGATTGTTGGAATATGTGCGCCGGGGCATATCGTTGGAAGAGAGCATGGCGCAGGTGCGCAAGACGAGTATCTTTACGACGCATACACCGGTGCCGGCTGGCAATGATCAATTCCCGCTCTGGCTGGTGGATAAGTATCTGGTGAATGTGTGGCCGCAGCTGGGCCTGAGCCGTGATGCATTTGTAGATTTGGGCCGTCAGGCAACTCCCTGGGGAGATAACTTTGTCATGCCGGTGCTGGCGATCAAGCTCTCGGAAGGTTGCAATGCAGTTTCAGAATTACATGGGCAGGTTTCGCGGCGGATGTGGAATTTCTTGTGGCCGGAGCGTCAGGAAAATGATGTTCCGATTACCTATGTGACGAATGGGGTGCATGTCCCATCGTTGATGGCGCGGCGGCTGCGCGAATTGTTCAATCAGTATTTTGGTCCAGATTGGGAAGAAAAAGTGGATGATCCCGATTTGTGGGCAAGGATTGACCAGATTCCGGATGTGGATTTGTGGATGGTGCGCAGGCACCTGAAACGTAAGCTGATTGTGTTCGCAAATGAGCGCTCGCGCGCATTGTGGGCAAGTGGTACGATTACACCAGCGCAGGTTGTGGCGAGTGGGGTGATGATGGAACCCTATTCGTTGACGATTGGTTTTGCACGGCGGTTTGCAACCTACAAGCGCGGGTATCTGATTTTGAAGGATTTTGACCGGCTGATGCGCATCATTAATAATCCGCGCCGCCCGGTGCAGATTGTGTTTGCTGGCAAAGCTCACCCGGCGGATGAGCCTGGTAAGTTGATCATTCAGCAGGTCTATCGGGCGGTGAAAGATCCGCGTAGCGCTGGGCGATTGACCTTCCTGGAAGATTATGACATGAATATGGCGCGGGTATTGGTGCAGGGTGTGGATGTGTGGATGAACACACCGCGCCGCCCCAATGAGGCATCTGGGACTTCGGGGATGAAGGCTGCGATTAATGGCGTGTTGAATTTCTCGGTTCTGGATGGTTGGTGGCGTGAGGGTTATAATGGGCGCAATGGTTGGGCAATTGGTGAGGATAGTGATATTGCTGATCCGAATCAGCAGGACGCGTTGGATGCGCAAAGCCTGTATGATACGCTGGAGAATGAGATTGTGCCATTGTATTATGAGCATCGTAATGCCGACAATATGCCCATTGAGTGGCTGGCGCGGGTGAAGGAGACGATCCGCACCCTTACGCCGCAGTTCTCAACCCGTCGCATGGTCAGTGAATATGTGCATGGCCTCTATGAGCCTGCGCTGCGCGCTGGACGTGAGCAGCAGGCAAGGAAATAGGTGAATCTTGGCTGAAATGTTGCTTTCTCCGCAGGCCTGGTTGGGAGCGCTACTCATCTTTGGGTTGCGGGTGGTGGATATGGCGCTGGATACTATCCGCGTTCTGTTTGTGGTGCGCGGGCGCAAGGGACTGGCCTGGGTATTGGGCTTCTTTCAGGCGTTGGTGTTTGTGATTGCCATTAGTTCGGTGCTTTCGAATTTGGATAACCCACTCAACGTGTTGGGGTATGCGGCTGGTTTTGCAACGGGCAATGTGGTGGGCATGCTGCTTGAGGAGCGGATGGCAATTGGCTACATGCATCTTTCCATCATCAGCCCCAGGCTAGGGGCCGCGCTGGCTGAGCAATTGCGAGCAGCTGGTTACGCGGTGACCGAATTGCCGGGGCGCGGTAAAAATGGTGCGGTGAATGTACTTCATGTGGATGTGCGCCGACGCGATCAGGCTGAGGTGGAAACAATCGTTTTAGAGGCTGACCCGGGAGCATTTGTGACAACCGAAGAAGTGCGACCATTGCGGCGCGGCTTCTGGCGTTCGTGAGAACGGGTGATGAAAAGAATGGGCCGGAACATGCGTTCCGGCCCATTTTGTTTAGTGCAGGGAGCGATCTTCGAATTGGGTGCCAAGCCCTTCAGCTACAACCATGAAATCGGTTGCTGAAATCATGCCAATGACGTGACCTTCTGCATCCACAACCGGCAGGTGATGGATGTGCTTTTCTTTCATCTTTTGGGCGCATTCCTGAACGGGTAAGTCGGGCGTGGCCGTGATGAGCGGTGAATTCATGATTTCGCTGACCTTGATGATGGCTGGATTTTGACTCTTGGCGACGATTTTATCGCAGATGTCGGTTGAGGTGACAATGCCATATTCGGGGCTGGTAGGGGTTTTGCGTACAATGACGCTATTGACGTAGCGGCGGCGCATCAGCCCCAGGGCCTCGAGGACGGTCATGTCGGGGTCAACGAAAATGACCAGGTCGTTCATCCAATTCTTGACGGTGAATTTCATGCTTGCGTTTCCTTTCCTGAAGTAGAGTTTGAAAGCGGCCAGTTCCAGGAAGCGATTGCTTCCAGCCATGGATGGGCAGTGAGGTCGAGTTGAATGGGGGTGATGGAGACATATCCAGCTGCCAGGGCGCCAATATCAGTGCTTTCTTCGCCTTTGCCGGTTGGCACATCGCCACCAATCCAGTAATAGGGGCGTCCGCGTGGGTCTGCGCGACGCACCAATTCGTCGCGATAGATTCGTTGACCGGTGCGGGTGATGCGGTAGCCTTTGATCTCTTCGAGTTTGCGGTAAGGCAGGTTGACGTTGAGCAAAATTTCAGGCGGCAGGTTTTGTGTTAACGCAATTTGAACAACTTGAGCAGCCATGCGGGCTGCTTCGTCATACTGAATGGCAGTGCGGCTATTTTCGGGCGTGTCGAGCGAGAAAGCCAAGCCGCGCACACCGCCGATGGCGGCTTCCATTGCGGCGGTGACAGTGCCAGAATAGGTGATGTCATGTCCCAAATTGGCATGTGGGTTGATGCCAGAGACGACCAGGTCAATCGGTTCCAGCAGGCCAAGCAAGGCCAGGGCGACACAGTCGGAAGGTGCGCCATCACAGGCCAGGGCGGAGAGGCCACCATTCAGGGAGATTTCTTTGACGCGCAGGGGGCGGTCGAGGGTTTTGACGTGTCCAGAGGCAGACCAGTTGCGGTCGGGGGCCAGAATGCTGACTTTGCCGAGTGGCTGCATGGCCTTTGCCAGGGCAAGTAAGCCGGGGAACTGAACACCATCATCATTGGTAACCAGAATGTGCATTTTTTATTGCTCCATTGAGAGGGAAAGCCCGGTTTTGAGGCGTTCTTGCATTTGGTTACGCTCAGTGGGCGGCAGGAAGGAAGAAGTGGCTGCGTTTAAAATGCAACGGCGCATCATTTCAAATGGCAGGCCAAGATCCTGACAGGCAACACGATATTCGTTGGAGAGTGTAATTTGGGAGATGCTGGGGTCATCGGTGTTGATGGTGACATTCAGCCCGGCCATTAACATGCGCATCAATGGGTGGGCGCTCAGGGCTGGGGCAACACCGGTTTGGTAATTGCTGGTAATACAGACTTCAAATGCGGTTTGGCGCTCTGTTGCCAGGGCAACAGTTGCCGGGTCTTCCATCACGCGCACGCCATGTCCAATCCGGTCGGCACTCATTTCCACAATTGCCTGGCGGACGTTTTCTGGCCCACCCCATTCTCCAGCATGGATGGTGATGCCTAAACCGGCTTGTTTGGCCTCGCGGAACAGGGCAGCAAAGGGCGCAGCAGGAAATTCAGCTTCATTGCCGGCTAAATCTACCCCGATGATGCCCTCGGCGCGTTTTTCGGCGGCCATGCGTAGCGCCTCTTCGGCCATGCCTATATCTTCGTGGCGATTGACGCTGACCAGGAGCCGGACGGTGATGCCAAAATCTTTTGCGGCTTGTTGGGCGGCGTTGCTCACCCAGCCCATGACTTCGGCGAGTGGAAAGCCCTCCAGCCGGCTGAGTGCAACAGGACTAAAGCGCAATTCAAGGTATTGGATATTATCCAAAGCGGCATCTTCAACCGCTTCACGCGTGATGCGGGTGATTACTTCGGGGGAGCGATAGAAGAGGCGGAGCGTTTGGAATTTGGAAAGGAAATTGCTGAAGGTTAATGCATCACCGCTTTGCATTTGAACGAGGGCGCGCAGGTCGGGGCGGAGAGGTAAGGTAATGCCATGGACACGGGCGACATCCAGCAATGTTTCCATGCGTAAAGAGCCTTCCAAATGGCGGTGTAATTCCACCTTTGGAATGGCTCGATAATCCTTCTTACAACCTGCGTTCGAATAAACGCTCATAGCTGTTTCCTGTTTGAGATGATTATATCAAAATTTTGCCTTATGCAAGATGATTTGCATAAGGCAAAACAGCGTTTGAGTTAACCTTAAAATAACTTGCTTGTTTAGAACTTTTGGTCTATAATAGAACAAAATTTCCCCTAAAGGAGGTGAGAAATATGGTGCTGCAATTACAAACCGCGCATCTGGCAGGTGGGGCGGTGCGAACTACTCAGGGAGTACCCTCAATACAACGCGCACAGACTTCATCCGTTGCTTATCGCGTGCCGGGTGTGGCGGATATTTTACGTTCTTTTCCTTATCTTCCCGCACAAACCAGTTTATTGGGGTTGGGCGAAGATGGATATCCGGTAATCTTTGATTTGTTGGATGATTCACCGGGTAGTTTGTTAATTTGTGGGGATTCTGGGTGTGGAAAGACGCATTTGTTGCAAACGATGCTTGAGTCGGCGATGATGCTCAGTTCACCCCATCAGCTGCGGGCGGTGGTGCTTTCAACAAAGCCGGAAGACTGGCAAGGGTTGCAAGCGACGTATGACCGACGGTATTTTGAGGCAGTGGAGAGCTCTTATTCTGATGAGGCCGTGCGTAAGCTGGATCAATTGATGATTCGGGCGGAGCAGCGCCGATATGGACGGGAATTGGGAGCGGTGATTCTCTTGTTGATTGATGACCTGGCACAGGTGCTGAAGATGAATCAGGAGACGCGCAGCGGCCTGGCCTGGTTGCTGCGTGAGGGTGCTGCAACCAGAGTGTGGACAGTGGCAACTCTTGATAGTCAACATGTGCTGCAACAGCCGGATTGGATGCATGCATTTCAGACACATTTGGTGGGGCGGATTGGAGATGGAGCAGTTGGGCTGCGGGTGAGCCGCTCGCGGCTATTGGAACCGGCACACCTGGCACATCAGGATCAGTTTGCTGTGCGAATTGGTGGCGAATGGAAGTTGTTCTGGTCGCCATCTTCGTGATGAATGGAGGTTGATGATGAATAGTGGAATGTTGTGGTTTGATAATGACCCCAAAATGGAGTTGCCCGCCAAGGTGGCACGGGCAGTCCAATACTATCAGCATAAATATGGGCAACGCCCAAATTTATGCTTTGTGCATCCCAGCATGGCACGGGAAGGGGTACAACATCTGGCTGGAGTGGAGGTTTGTCCCAACCGGATGGTGCGTCCCAATCATTTTTGGGTGGGCGTTGAGGAGCCGGCAGCTGCTTAGGAACCAGGAGTGCTGCTATTTTCCTCGCCCAGCCAACGGCCAATCCATTCGAACAGGCGCAACAGTCGTCGCCCCGGGCTGCGAGCATATTCTTCGGTGAAGTGGGTCACGGCATCCTGTAAGGAGACTTCTTGCTGAATCTCCTGGCGCAGGTACCATAAATGTTCCATGATCCAGATATAGAGGTCGGCTTCGCTCCGTCCAGGGAATTCTTCCAGTAGATTTTGGGCATGGATGAGGTGGCTGAGTGGGCTGTAGACCTGATCATACCAATCAGAAACAGCCTCATTCCAACTGACTTCTCGGTTTTGCTCGTTGCCCATAAACCAACGGTGAACATTAATGTGTTCCAATAGCTTGGTGTATTGTCCGGGGATGGTGAACTGAATGTTGGCTTGTGGGCGCATTAGGCGCAGACGCGAGGATTGGTAGAATTCAATCCGTTCCTGGTCGCGAATCAGGGCATCAATATCGGTGGTTTCGTCAATGGGGATGCTGGTTTCAATTTTAATGACATCGGCATCAATGAATTCCTGCCCTCGTTCACGGGCAACGGAAACGCGATGATTGCCATCTTTGACGAAATATACTTCGCCAATCTGGTAAACTTCAATGGGTGGCAGGCTGACATCTTGCAGGTGGGCCTGGTCTATGCTCATCCAACGGCCACGCGTGCGTCCATGGCGCGGCAAGAAAATGCGGTCAAAGTCGTGGTAACGTCCAACGCTGCCAACAATTTTCTTGACCTCAATTTGCTGAACACCTATGGAGTGTTCGTTATGGACAGGGATGCTGCGGCGAACTTCATCGAATGGTAGCAGGGTGTTGTTGCTTTGCGTTAGCCAGCTGATGATGGAGCGCCAGATGCCTTTGCGCAGTGCATCTTCGAAATCTGCTTTGGCAGCTTCATAAATGAATTTGCTGGAAGGACGATCGCTCATGGAAGGGGAACTCCTCCTGGGCCAAGGGGAACATAGAACGGTCTTTTGTGTGGGCCAAACATAAATTTTAGTTGAAATTCGCGATAGCCAAAGGCATTCAGGATCGTGGTTTTCTTGAAACGCGTTTCGGCAATGGTGGTATTGCGGTAAATGTGGATATGCCCATGTAGGTGCAGGGTGGGTTGGAAGACGCTAATTAGCCAGCGGAAGGCATGGATGCCGCGATGGGGAAGGTCATCCATATCATGAATCTGAAAAGGTGGGGCATGGGAAATGAAGACATCCAGCGATCGGCCATGCAGGATGCGGTTGAGCAGAAGTTGTGGGGTAAGGGTTAGCACCATTGCCCACATTTCGGCTTGCGAATATTGGTGCGGGCCGAGGTTGTAGCGCAAAGAGCCTTCGATGCCGGCCAGGAAGAGGCCAGAATCATCGCGCACGACACGACGATGCAGGTCAACTGCACCCCAGGGGGCTGAACGTTCACCGCCGGTGGTCGTTTCAACTTTACTGGCATGGTTGCCGCGCACATAGTAGAGTGGAACATTCAGCATGCTGATGATGAATTCCAGATAATAATAGGGCAGGTCACCACAGCTAAATACGATTTGGGTTTCTGCAAAGCGCTGTGCAATTTGCGGGTTGTAGAGGAAACCAAGCTCGATATCGCTGACGGCGAGGGCTTTCATGGGGCGCTCCCAATGGCAACCGCGATGGCAGCGGCATGGCTTCGGGAATGGGTGATGCTGATGGACCAGGTGGTAAGGTGCAGGATGCTGGCTTGTTCGGCGGCTGCTCCATGCAAGTGCAGTTCTGGCTCGCCATTGGCGGCGCGCCCGATTTCGATGGATTGCCAGCCAATGCTACCAATGCCTGTTCCAAGCGCTTTGGCAACCGCTTCTTTGGCAGCAAAACGTCCTGCCAGACTGGGGAACGAGTCGGCGCAGATGGCTTGCTCAAGAGGGGTGAAGACGCGTTGCAAGAAACGCTGCCGAATAGCTGGGGCGAGGTCTTGCAAGCGGTCAATTTCGATCAGGTCAATGCCGGTTCGAAGCAGGAGCGTCATGCGTCTTCGGTTTGGTCAGGGCCAGCGCTGACGATGATCAATGCTTGGGGGTTGATGTAGCTCTGTGCGGCTTCTAAAATATCTTCAGGGGTGATTGAGCGCACGCGCCCGGCATAATTGACAAAATAATCCAGGCCGAGTTGGAAGCGCTCAACGTTCAGCAATGCACCAGCGACGCCGCCATTCGATTCGAGTGAGAGCGGCAGTCGGCCAATGAAATTGGATTGGCTGTCGGCCAACTCTTCGCGGGTGACTGGTTCCTGGACGAAACGACCCAATTCAAATGTAATCAGGTCAATGGCGCGCTGAAGATTGAATGGGTTGACACCGGCTTCCACTTCCCAAGAACCGGATTCGATCCATGCGTTGAGGCTGGTTGCAGCATGATAGGCAAGGCCAGCTTGTTCACGCACAACATCGCCAATGCGCCCCATCATCCCAAATTGTCCAAGGATATTGTTGCCGAGCGAGGCAGCCAGATAATTGGGGGCATTGCGGCGCGGGCCAAGACAGCCCATTACCAGGTCGGATTGGCTTTTCCCCGGCAGGGGGATGTGTTGACGGGTGGTGTGTTGTGGTGGGAGAATGGTGGGCAGGCTGGGGGTGGTGGGTTGGGCGGGGTTTTGCCAGTCACCCAGGGCCTGGGTGACGCCTTCAATGGCCTGCTCAGCGGTGATGCCGCCAACAATGACAAGCACCATGCCGCGCGGCCCAACATGATGTTGATGAAAGTTGTTCAGGTCCTGGCATTCGATGCGTTGAATGGTTTCCGGGTAGCCATCTTCCGGCAATCCATAGGGGTGGTTGGGGAAGAGCAGCCGGTCAAAGGTAATGGAGGCCATATCTGCTGTATCCTGGGCGCGAATGGCAAGCCGGGTGAGCATTTGCGCTCGCAACCGTTCGACCTGCTCGCAGGGGAAGGTGGGGGTGCGCAAGGTTTCACTGAGCAGGGTGAGCAGCAAGGGCAGGTCTTCAGCCAGACAGCGCCCGCCAAAGGTGATGTTGTGGACGCTGGCACTGAAGCCCAGGTTGGCGCCAACGCTTTCCAGCGAATCGTAAAGCTGTTGAAAGTTATGTTGTTGGGTGCCGCGCATCAGCGCCAGGGCGGTGAAATAGGCCAGGCCGAGTTTTTCGGGTGGGTCAAATGCACTGCCTGCAGGCAAATAGCCATTGACAACAACGGATGCGCTGTTGAAATTGGCACGAGTGAGGATGGTGATGCCGTTTGGCAGTTCAATGCGGGTTGTGTCGTGTGGGCCGGGCAGACTGAGGGTGGTTTGAGATATCATGCTTCTTCTTCGTTCTCCTCGTTGCCTTGTGGCAGGTAGATGCCGGTAACACGGCGATTGGGTGACAGCCAGGTTTGGGCTACGCGTTGCACATCGGCGGGGGTGATGGCTTCCAGCCTGGCAACATATTGCTCAAACCAGCCATAGCTGGCAAACATTTCAGCATAGCCCAACCAAAATGCCTGGTTGGTGATGTTCTCGCTCCCGTAGGCAAACAAGGCGCGTGCCTGTTTGACAGCGCGGGCAATTTCATCACTGCTCACCAGGTGATCTTGCAGGTTGGCAATTTCCTGGTCAAAGGCAGTCAGGGTGTCTTGGAATGCTCGGGCAGGGTGGACTGTGATGGTAATGTCATACAGGAAGGGGTCGAGGGTGGCTTGCATTCCGCCGCCAACGCCCACAGCCAATTCGCGCTCTACCAGGCTGCGGTAGAGACGGCTGGTTTTGTTGGAGATTCCACCGCCGCCAAACATGTTCAGGCTGGTGGGTCCGCTCAGTAAACTATCCAGCACGCTGAGGGCGAAGAAATCGGGGTCAGCTGCTGCCGGGGCGCGGTAAGAGATTTGTAGATAGGTTGTCTGGCCGGGACCACTTACTTCTACCTGGCGCGGTGTGGTGAGGGGTGGTTCGGGGCGAGCGGGATGGGGCGGCGGTTCGCAGGCAGGTAACCCGGCATAAACGTGTTGCAGGCGTTGTAACATTTGTTCGGCATCAAAATCACCTGCCAGGGCAACAACGGCATTGTTTGGCACGTAATATGTTCGGTAATGCCGATAGAGATCGTCGCGGGTGATGGTTAGCAGGTCTTCTTTTTCGCCAATGACTTCGGTGTGGTAGGGATGGTGGTCGAAGGAGGCGTTTTGTATCGCCTCGCTGAGGCGAAATAGCGGCTCATTCTCCGATCCTTCTCGTTCGGAGATGATAACGGTGCGTTCTGATTCGACTTCTTGAGGATCGAACAGACTATGGAACATGCGATCGGATTCCAGGTCAAGGGCCAGTTCGATTTTATTGGCTGGCATGGTCTCGAAGTAGGTTGTCCAATCCAGGTAGGTGAAGGCATTCCACATGCCGCCATCGCGCGGAATTGCCTTATCCAATACGCCAGCCGGATAGTTGGGGGTGCCTTTAAACTGCATGTGTTCAACCCAGTGGGAGAGTCCACTGCGTGGGCGGGTTTCGTCGCGCGAGCCAACACGGTACCAAACCCAATGGCTGATGATTGGGGCGGAGTGAATTTCTTTGAGTTGAATGAGGAGGCCGTTTTCAAGGCGAGCCTGGAGAATGGAGGTCGCCATCTTATTCCTTGAAGAGAGACTTGCAGAATGCTGTTGGTTCTTTTCCGCACATCAATTGCCGCCAGTTGGATGGCAAGGGTTCAAACAGGTCTTTGAAGGGGGCGACTACACCTTGTAAGCCAACAAAGGGTTGGTGTAACTCGGTTTGATTGAGGGGAATATCAACATTTACGCTGAGCTCAACCGGGATTTGTTGATCAACCGGAACAACCATGGAAAGGTGAACGGGGAGTTTGGTATCCTTTGGCAGAACGATGTCGGTGCGAGCGTTCATGATTTGTAAACCGCCGGTATAGACAGAGACCTCGGCGTCGGGGATGTAGGTATCTTCGGTGAGGATGACGGTTGTGTCTGTTTCCAGGGGAAGGTCAAATTTGGCAGGGACGGAGGCGCTGACCGGGATGGTAGTCTTGATGTGGGCGGCGTCCATCAATTGAAAATTGGTATACAGCCCGCCAATCAATTGGTCGCCCACAATTTTCTTGAGGGTGAAGAGGTTAACGGTCAGGACGATGACGACGATGATCAGGATGACGTTGACAACCAGGGATAGCACGGATGCAGTCGTCCAAAAAGCAGGAGCAAAACGGAACTTGCGCTGTGGACGCGCTGTTGTAGTGGTACCGCTTTCGAGCGGGGCCTCTTCGTTTTCGGGCAGGGGGTGAGTTGTATTCATATCAGGGCCCTCCTTCGGGGGTGGATGTTAGAATCGGATGACAAAATGCATAGATTGCTTAAGTATAGCATAATGACTGAAAAAGGTGGGGGATAGATGGCGCTTTTCGAAAACATTTGAGGTTGGACGCCGGTGGTAAGCGCTGTTTTTTGTGCTTGAAAACGGGTATAATCAATAAGCAAGATGAATTTTATAGTGGGAGATGCGGCGGATGATGGAAGAAAGAAGACACCGGGTGGCAGTGATTGGCGCTGGTCCGGCAGGGCTTTTTGCAGCACGGTTCTTGGCGCAGCAAGGGGTGGAGGTTGTGCTGTTTAACCGCGATATTAAGCCGGGTGGGTTGGCTGAGTATGGCATTTATCCGACCAAGCATAAGATGAAAGACGGGCTGCGGGCGCAGTTTCGGCAAATTCTTTCTGATCCACGTGTGATGTATTATGGCAATGTGCTGATTGGCGAAAAAGGTGACTTGCAATTGTCTGATTTGCAACAAATGGGCTTTCAGGCATTATTGGTCACTGTTGGGGCGCAGGGTACCAAGTGGCTCGGGCTGCCAGGCGAGGAATTGCAAGGTGTGTATCACGCCAAAGATATTGTTTATCATTACAATCATTTGCCGCTGGTGGCCGAGCATCGGCCTGAGATTGGCCGGCGGGTGGCTGTAGTGGGGGTGGGGAATGTGATGACTGATATTGCACATTATCTGATTGCAGATTTGCAGGTGGAGGAAGTGGTGGCTGTGGCTCGGCGTGGCCCGGCAGAGGTCAAATTTGATAAAAAGGAGTTGGAACATATCATTGCTAATTTGGACCTCTCTGCTTTTGATGCAGAAGTGGAGCGGGTTTCAGAGGTGATGCGCTCGCTGGCCCAAGACCCGCAAGCGGCGCGCGACTTTGTTCATTCTGTTAGTGGCAGGGCGCCGGCCTGTGATTCGCCGACCCATTTGCGGATTCTATTCCTTGAAGCGCCGGAACGGATGGTGGGGGATGCGCAGGGGCGGGTGTGTGGACTGGTGTTGCAGGATAATACACTGGAGCGGGTGGGAGATGAGGTGCGTGCCAGGCCATTGGGCAGGTTTCGAACGTTGGAAGTGGATACGGTCATTTTTGCGATTGGAGACCGGGTGGATGCCGGCTTGGGGTTGCCTGTGCGCAATGGAGAGTTTGCCAAGAATCCGAAACCGCGTTTTCCGGTGGATGGAGTTTCTTATGAGGTGGAGCCGCCGTTTGAAGGGGTGTTTGTGGCGGGGTGGGCGCGCAAATCGAGTGCTGGATTGGTGGGCGTGGCGCGCAAGGATGGCGAGATGGGGGCCAGGGCAGTATTGCGCTATTTGGAGGGGCTGCCAAAGTTGGAAGGCGGGATGGAAGATGCGCTGCCGCGACTGACAAAGCGGGTGGTGTGTTTGCCCGATTTGCTGCGCCTGGATGAGGCGGAGCGCAACGAGGCACAGCGCCGGGGGGTGGAACATTTTCGGTTTGACTGCAACGAGGATATGTTGCAGGCTATGGGCCTGGTTTAGCAGGCTTTTCAAATTCTTTCGAAAAGGAGGTTTGAGGTTTGTAATGGCACTTTCCAATGAAACCAAACTGGAAATGTATTGGATGCTGCTGCTGGCGCGCCGGTTGGATGAGCGGGCCTGGGTGCTGCATCGTCAGGGCAAAATTGCCTTTCACATCTCTGGCATTGGGCAAGAGGCGGCGCAGATTGGTTCGGCCTTTGCCTTGCGGCGCGGTGAAGATTGGGTAACGCCGTATTATCGCGACCTGGCATTGATGATGTGTTTGGGGTATACGGCGCGCGAGTTTATGATGAGCTTGATGGGCAAACGTGAGGAGCCGAATTCGGGTGGCCGGCAAATGCCAAGTCATTGGAGTTTGCGGCGGGCGAATGCAGTGAGCCATTCGGCGCCGGTTGCAACCCAGGCCTGTCATGCTGCGGGGGTGGCATTGGCAATCAAGATGCAGAAGAAAGACCATGTGGTTTTGACTACGATTGGCGAAGGCTCTACCTCGCAAGGTGAATGGTATGAGGCGGTAAACTGGGCGGCTGTGCATACACTGCCGGTCATTTTCCTGGTGGAGAACAATCAGTATGCCATTTCGGTGCCGCAGGATAAACAAATGGCAGTGCGCAGTTCAGCGGATAAGGCCTGTGGGCTGGGGCTGGAGGGTGTGACGGTGGATGGTACCGATTTGTTCGCCGTTTATGAGGTGGTGGAACGGGCGGTGCAAAAGGCACGGCGCGGTGATGGCCCAACGGTAGTGGAGGCGCGCATGTATCGAATTACACCGCATTCTTCGGATGATGATGATCGCACGTATCGTTCGCGCGAGGAAGTGGAAGAAAACAAACGCCGCGATCCGCTTTTGACCAATCGCACAAAGCTGGAGGCAGAGGGTTTGCTGAGCGCCGCACAAGTGGAAGAGATGGAAGCACGCGCCAAGGCAATGGTGGATGATGCCGTTCAATATGCAGTTCAGGCACCCTATCCGGCGGTGGAAGAGGCTGCCTATCCCGTGTATGCAGAGGAGGTGCGCAATGCCTGAAATGACATTGGTGGAAGCCATTCGGCAGGCAATGGATGAGGAACTTGGGCGCGATGAACGCGTCTTTGTTGTGGGGGAAGATGTTGGCAAGCGCGGTGGCGTGTTCCGTGCAACTGTTGGCCTGTATGATAAATATGGCGAGGCGCGTGTCATTGATTCGCCGTTGGCAGAGCTTTCCATTGTTGGGGTAGGGATTGGGGCGGCGCTGTATGGGATGCGTCCGGTGTGCGAGATCCAGTTTTCCGATTTTATCTACCCGGCTTTTAATCAAATCATCAGCGAGGCCGCCAAGATGTGCTATCGCTCAAATGGTGAATGGACGGTGCCGATGGTCATTCGCGCACCCTATGGTGGCGGGATTGGCGGTGGGCTGTATCATTCGCAAAGCCCAGAAGCCTATTTTACTCATACACCTGGCATCAAGGTGGTTGTGCCATCTTCGCCTTATGATGCCAAGGGCTTGCTCAAGGCAGCGATTCGCGATCCAAACCCGGTTTTGTTCTTTGAGCCAAAGAAAGGCTACCGCCTGATTCGCGGCGAGGTACCGGAGGATGATTACACGGTGCCAATTGGCCCGGCGAATGTCACCCGCACAGGGGGAGATATTTCAGTCTTTGCCTATGGCATGATGCATTTTTATGCTCTACAGGCAGCTGAAAAGGCTGCGGCGGAGGGAATTGATGTTGAGGTTGTGGATTTACGCACCCTCTATCCAGTGGATCGCGAGACCATTTTGCAGTCGGTGCGCAAGACGGGTAAGGCATTGATTGTTCATGAGGCAAATTTAACCGGCGGCTATGGCGCCGAGGTTGCGGCGACGATTGCCGAGGCAGCTTTTACCGATTTGGATGCGCCGGTGCGTCGTTTGTGCGGCCCGGATGTGCCGGCGGTGCCGTTCAGTCACCCATTGCAAGAATGGTTTATGATCAACCCGGAGAAGATTCTTGCAGCAATCCGGGAATTGGCGCGCTGGTAAAATGAATAGGAGGAGTGCAACATGGCAACCAAGGTGATTATGCCGCAGTTGGGCGAGTCGGTTGTTGAGGGAACAGTGACGAAGTGGCTCAAGCAGGAAGGTGAGCAGATTGATGAATTTGAGGCGCTGCTTGAAGTGAATACCGATAAGGTAGATTCGGAAATTCCCAGCCCAGCCGGTGGTGTGGTGTTGAAGATTTTGGTGCCGGAAGGCCAAACGGTGCGTGCTGGAACGGTGATTGCGTGGATTGGGCAACCGGGTGAGGGGGTGGATGAAGCCGTCCGGGGAGGGATAGTGCATGAGACAAAACCGATTGCTGTTGCTCCATCTGCTGCCCCTGCTACAACGATGCAGGCAGGGCGAGATCGCGAGTTGGGTTTTATCTCTCCGGTTGTGGCTCGCCTGGCGCGCGAGCAAAATGTGGATTTGAGCCAGGTGAAAGGCACCGGCGAAGGTGGGCGAATTACCAAGAAGGATGTATTAGCCTATGTGGCGCAGCGCGGTGCACCTGCACCTGCTGCCTGGGAAACACCCGGAGAAGGTGATTTGTTCCGCCCTACCGAACTGATGTTTGCCGGAGCGATGCCACCTGCCACAACACCCGTGCCGGCGCACAGCCCACAGCCAATGCCGGCTGCTGCGGCCTCACAGCCATTGGCTGCCAACGACCGCTTGTTGCCCATGACTACCATGCGCCGGGCCATTGCGGAACGCATGGTGTTGAGCAAGCATACGGCTGCGCATGTGACAACTGTGATGGAGGCGGATATGAGCCGGGTAAGTGCGCATCGTGTGGCACACAAGCCCGAGTTTGCACAGGCAGGGGTCAATCTGACGTTTACAGCCTACTTTGTGGCGGCGACCATTGCCGCTCTCAAGGCGGTTCCATTGGTGAATGCTTCCTGGTCGGATGAGGGGATTGTGCTGCATGGTGGAATTCACATTGGCCTGGCCGCTTCGTTGGGGGAGGAAGGGCTGATTGTGCCGGTTATCCGCAATGCAGATGAGCTTTCTCTCTTGGGGCTGGCCCGCACCATCAACGACCTGGCGGATCGGGCGCGGACACGTCGTCTTCAGCCGAATGAGGTTCAGGGCGGTACTTTCACCATCACCAATCATGGGGTGGGTGGGTCTTTGTTTGCCTCCCCGGTGATTAACTATCCGCAATGCGGTATTCTGGGCGTGGGGACAATCCAAAAACGGGCAATTGTCCTGGATGGGGATGCGATTGCTGTGCGTCCGATGGTGTATGTGACGCTGACTTTTGATCACCGTATTCTGGATGGAGCGAGTGGTGATGCCTTCCTGGCAAAGGTGGTGGCGGTTTTGGAGAATTGGGCATGAACGATGGGATGATTGAAAGCTCAGCAGAACAGCTGAAAGAGGCGCTTTGGGAGCGGTATCAGTGGGCAGTGGCTGGCGAATGGGCCGTTGCAGCGCTGGAACATTTGCTAAAAACTGGCGAATGGCTTGAAAAACTGCTGGCGCAATTGCCTCGTCGCGAACCGCATGCCTGGATTCGTCGTTATCTCAAGGCGACCTTTACCCGTCCGGGTTGGATGGGGAACCTTTCGCCATTGAAGGGAAAAAGTTTTGTTTTTCCCAGGTCGCAGGTGCGGCTGATGCCGGGTGTGGAGCAGGTGTCGCATGGTAGCGCACATATCATTCACGAATTGGGGCATGTGTTGGATAATGCTCTGGGTGGGGCGCTGCCGGCGACGTTCGTTGGTGGGGGGGCTGCGGATCGGATGGTGGCAGCGGTTGGTGGAAAGCCAGAACGCTGTACACCACGCTTTGTGCCGATGCGTGATTATGTGGCAAAGGTCACGCCGCTGGAAAGCTGGACGCCGCCGGATGCTTATGGAAACACCTGTGTGGCGGAGGATTTTGCTGAGGCGTTTGTGCTGACCCTGGTTAGCCCGTTGCGGGTGCCGCCTGGCCGAAAAGCCTGGATGGAAACGTTTTTGAAAGTATTGGATTAGATAATCTTTGCTTAAACATGAATTCGGAAAGAGGTAACTATGACGCAATATGATGTGGTAGTTATTGGTGCTGGGCCGGGCGGCTATGTGGCTGCAATTCGTGCTGCTCAATTGGGCCTGAAGACGGCGATTGTTGAAAAGCAGTGGTTGGGTGGGGTGTGTTTGAATGTGGGGTGCATTCCCTCCAAAGCATTGTTGCGCAATGCCGAATTAGCGCATATTTTGCGCGAACGGGCCAAGGAATTTGGGATTGGCTTTGATGGTTTGCGTCTGGATTATGCAACGGCGGTCAAGCGCAGCCGACAGGTTTCCGGGCGGTTGACGAAGGGCGTGCAATTGCTGATGCGCAAGAACAACATTGAAGTGTTGATGGGCAGTGCATATCTGACGGGACGCGACCGGGTGACGGTGACCGATGCCGAGGGCAAGGCGCAGGAGCTGAGCGCTAAAAACATTATTCTTGCAACCGGTGCTCATTCGGCGATGATTCCGGGTTTGCAGGTGGATGGGCAACGTGTGCTGACTTATTGGGAGGCGATTCTGCAAGAAAAGCTGCCTGCTTCGGCGATCATCATTGGGGCCGGGGCAATTGGTGCCGAGTTTGCAACCATCTGGTCTTCTTATGGGACGCAGGTGACGATGGTGGAAATGCTGCCGCGTTTGCTGCCGCTCGAAGATGAGGAAATTAGCGTTGAGTTGGGCAAGGCGTTTCAAAAACGCGGCATTCGAGTTCTGACGGGTACTCGGGTGCAGAAAGTTGAGACAACCGAGTCCGGTGTGCGCGTGACGGTGCGTGAGGGAGAAACAGAGCAGGTTCTGGAGGCTGAGCAGGCTCTGGTCGCGATTGGCTTCAAGCCCAATACGTCCGACCTGGGGTTGGAAGCATTGGGTGTGCAATTAACCGAGCGCAAGTTTGTGCAGGTGGATGAGCGCATGGCAACCAATGTGCCAGGGATTTGGGCGATTGGTGATGTGACGGGCAGTTTGCTGTTGGCGCATGTTGCTTCTGCGCAGGGGATTTTGGCTGTGGAGCAGATTGCTGGATTGGAGACAACGCCGATTGATTATCGAATGGTGCCGCGTGCAACCTATTGTCAGCCGCAAGTAGCCTCCTTTGGCCTGACCGAGACACAGGCACGCGATCAGGGGTATGATGTTCGCGTGGGGCGCTTTCCGTTCCAGGCGAATGGCAAGGCGCTTGGGCTGGGTGACTATGCTGGCTTTGCTAAGATTATCAGCGATGCCCGATATGGCGAGATTTTGGGCGCACACCTGATTGGCCCTGAAGTTTCAGAGCTGTTGCCAGAGTTGACACTGGCACAACGCATGGAGTTGACGAGCGCTGAAATTGCCCGTAACATTCACGCCCATCCAACTCTGAGCGAGGTGTTGATGGAAGCGGCACATGGCGTGGAAGGTCACCCAATTCACATTTAGTTGTAAGTACATGAGGGATTATCAGCCGGGCGGAAGTCCGGCTGATGTATTTTTCGGCCATTCATTCAGCATTTGCAAGAATTCCGAAACAACCAGGGGGTCAAATAATTTGCCGGCATTTTCGATTAGAAAATTGCGGGCAGATTGCTCGTCCCAGGGGGCTTTGTAGGGGCGGTCTGAGGTGAGAGCGTCCCAGACATCTACAACGGCGAAAATGCGAGCGGCCAGAGGGATGGTTTCGCCTTTGAGGCCTTCTGGATAGCCGGATCCATCCCAG
This sequence comes from uncultured Anaerolinea sp., assembly GCA_964453115.1. GTDB lineage: Bacteria > Chloroflexota > Anaerolineae > Anaerolineales > Anaerolineaceae > JAIWNK01. The sequence continues at coordinate 63,569 of CAYVRT010000004.1, forward strand.
CGTTCGTGATGGCAATAGGGGATTTCAAGCGCCGGGCGCAGATAAGGAATGCTTTGCAGCAGCCGATAGGCAAAGATGGGATGTTGACGCATGATGCTCCATTCTTCATCTGTGAGGGGGCCATCTTTGAGCAGAATGTGGTCAGGAATGCCCATTTTGCCAATGTCATGCAGGAGGGCGCCGCGTCGGATGTGCTCCATTTGCTGCTCAGGAATGTTGAGGCGTTCGGCGAGGTTGATGGTTTGCTGAACAACGCGTTGGCTATGGCCAGCGGTTTCGCGCTCGCGCAATTCCAATGCCAGAGACCAACCTTGCAGGGTGGCATCGTATGCCAGGGCCAATTGTTGGGCCGAGTCGCGCAGGCGTTCCTCGGCTAGCTTTCGTTCGCTGATGTCGCTGATGATTGAACCAATGCGATAACCATTGTTGGTGCGGATGGGGAAAAGAATTTGTTCAATGTATTTGCGGTGGCCGGAAGTATCTTGTAGCAAGACCTCCGTCGGGGCATAAAATTGTTGAGACTGGCCGGTTCGGAGGGCGAGGAGCGTGACCTGGCGAAACCTTTCCAGGCGTTCGGGGGTTTTGCGTTCGGGAATGCTGACGCGATGGAGCAATTCCCAGAAGGGCATTCCAATTGCTTCGTCTCGATCAATCCCTGTAACGCGTTCGTTGGCTGCATTCCATTCGCTGACCATGCCTTGCTCATTGACCAGGACAAACCCTTCGGAGAATTGTTCGATGATGGTGCGGAATTTTTCTTCGCTTTCACGCAGCGCTTCTTCGGCCAATTTTCGCTCGGTGATGTCGGTTGCCATGCCAATTAGTTGCTGAACTCGGCCTTGTTCATCGCGTTTGAGCGCTTTGAGCCGTCCAAGAAACCAGCGCCAGGAGCCATCTTTGCGAGCCATGCGATATTCGTATACATAGATATCCAGGTCGCTCGCCTGGGGCGCGTTTTGATAGATGTTGATCAGCCGGCTACGGTCTTCGGGGTGAACCCAATCCAGGCCGTAGTTTTGTCCGCTTTGCAGAAACAGGTTTGAGGAATAGCCAAGTGAACTGCTAACAGCGTCGTTTACATAAGTGAAGCCCTTTTGTTTAAGATCAACAACAAAGACGATGCTGGGTGTGGCAGCCATGACACTTTCGTTGAAGGTCAGGCTATCTTTGAGGTCTTGTTCGGCCTGTTTGCGGCGCAGGATATCCCAGGTGCTGTTCAATAACAGGGTGAGCTGACGGATGTCGTTCTCGTCGTAATCCCTTATTTTATTTCCTACCCCAACGACAGCAACAATGTGATTGTTTTCAAATACAGGAAGATTGAGGTGACGATGAATGGGGACGTGGCCTTCTGGGTAACCCTTTTTATGTGGGTTGGGGAGTGTGTAATCATTGGTGATAATTGGCTTGCGTTGGCGCACGGCCTCACCCCACAGGCCAGTCAGACAGACGGGGTATTCACGTTCAATATCGCCAACCTGGCATTGCTGCATGGCGGTCTTTGACCAGGAATACATGTGTAAGATGCTTTCATCCTGGTTGAGGAAGGCCAGATACCCAATTTCGCTTTCGGTGATGCGAACGGCTTGCTCCAACGCATAATCGCAAATTTCTTGTACGCTACTGCTTGAAAGTGTGTACAGTTGAAGCATAGCCTCCAGACGGTTTTCATTTAGTTGCCGCAATCTTTCCTGGGCTACGCGGTCAGTAATATCGGCAGCAACGCCAATAACGCCGGTCATTTTCTGGTTGTCGTCAAACATGGGCGAGTACCAGGTTTCAAAGTGCAAATCGCCTATCTGCAATGCTGTGGTAAATGCTTCGCCGGTCAGGGCGCGTTGTAGACAGGCAACAATTTGTGGGCTTTCGTGGTAGAGTTCAAGTGCTGAAAAACCAACAACCTGACCTGGTTTGAGGCCCAAAAGGGCCAATCCTTTCCCTTCGGAAAGGACAAAACGACCTTCGCAATCGAGGGCAAAGACAACAACGGCCGTATTGGTCATAACGCTGCGCAGCAATTGTTCATTGTGACGCAAGGCTGATTCCATTTGTTTTTGGGTGCTAATATCAATGCTGATGCCTAAGGCAGCATACATCAGTCCACTTTCATCTACAATTGGGTAAGTTGAGAAGAACGCAGGGAAGGTTTCACCAGATTTGCGGATGAGAGGCACTTCGCCAACAAACCCACTTTGACCGAGGCGCATTTGTCGGAACATTTCGGGGAACTTTTTGACCATCTCAGGCTGATGTAAGATGGACACTGATTGGTGTAGCATTTCTTTCCGGGTGTAGCCAAAAATTCGTTCGGCGCCTGGGCTGAATTCCAGGATATGCGGATCATAGATGTTGAGATCGGTGATGATAAAGGAGACGTTTGTTGCGGCATTGAAGATGGAGCGCAAGCGTGCCTCGGTTTCACGGCGGGCGCGCTCGGAGCGATGACGTTGTGCGCTCAGAATGGCCTGAGCGGCCTGGTCGGCGGCTTCGCTGGCAAAGCGGATTTCATCTGATTGCCAGTGATGGATTTTTCCGGTATGTTCGATGCAGAGAATGCCAGCCATTTGCCCCGAAACGCGAATCAGGGCATCTAACATGGAGGTGATGTTGAGCGGTGCCAGATAGTTGGTGGTGAATTCGCTGGTGCGCGGGTCGGTTTGAGCCTCATCAGCGGCAATCGCCAGGCTGCTGTGGAAGGCATTAAAGTATTGTGGGTATTCTTGGATGGTGATGATGCCGCCGCTTTTATGTGTGTTGGTGGAACGTTGGTACAAATCAATGCACTCTACCTGCCCGGTTGCTTCGTCGCCAATCCACAGTCCAACGCGCTCAATTTGCATTGCGTAGGCAACCTGTTCGGTAATTTCTGCTGCGGCTTTGAGCAGGTTGCCATTGGCAATTGCGCTGGAACGGGCAAGTTGCAGGAGGGCAGTTTGTTGTCGTGCGGTTCGTTCCAGCGCCGCGCTATGCTCCATCTGGTCTTGTTTTTGGTAGGTGATGTCGTGTCCGATGCCAACCAACCCGATAATTTGGCCTTTTTCATCGTGCAGTGGTAATTTGGAACTGAGTAACCACCGTCGCTCGCCGCGTTGGTTGATGAGGATCTGCTCGTGGTTGAGCATGGTCTGTCCATTGTGCAGGATGGAATATTCTTCGGCGTCGAATAGTCGGGCAGTTTCGGTAGGGAAGATTTCAGCATTGGTGCGCCCTAGCACTGCGCTTTCGGGCAGGCCAATGTTGTGCAGATCGGCCTGGTTGGAAAGGGTGATGCGTCCATTGGCATCTTTGACGTATACGGCATCAGGCAAGTGATCGAGAACGGTGCGCAGCAGGCGGCGCTCTTGTTCCATTTGCTGGCGAGATTGCTGGCGCTCGGTGATGTCACGACTGATGCCGCGGTAGCCGCCAAATTGAAGGCTGAGGTTGAGAATCGGGATGGCGTTGGTTTCAAGGATGACGCGCGTCCCATCTTTACATAGCCAGATGCTTTCAATTGTTTGGCAATGGTGGGGGTTAGAATAGCATTCCTGAATTGCAGCCATTGTTTTGGGGTCTTGATCGGGGTCGAGAAAATCTATCGGTGAATGCCCCAATACTTCGGTGGGTTTATATCCCAGGATGCGCTCGACCTGTGGGCTGACATAGGTATAGTGCATCGTCGCGTCCAATTCCCAAATCCAATCGCTGGTGTTTTCAATCAGGTCGCGATACTGCTTTTGGCTGGCGCGCAGATCTTTTTGTGCTTTGCGCCGGCTACGAATGTTGAGCAGGAGGCCAAAGATGATGACGGTTTGGAGAATTAGAAACCCGCTAATCCCCAGGACGTATTGGCGATATTCGATAAATGGAGAGATGGGCTGGTGGAGCAGCGTGCTGTTGGGAGGAAGGTGGGTGGTGGAGATGTTCCACCGCTTGAGTTCTCGGGCATCGAAGGTATAGCGAGGTTCGTTGAGTTTGACGGGGATGGAGATTGGCGGTTCGCCGGATAGAACGCGCATGGCAATTTGCCCGGCGGCTTGCCCTTGATATAGACCGCCATCCACCTTTCCACCAACCGCACCATGTCCAATATACATAATGGTTGAAACGTAGACGGGCGCTGGAGAGGCCGCTGAAATTTGAGGCGAGAAGGTTAATGGGTCGTATGGAGTGCCATCGCGTCCTTGTAAAAAGTCGGAAAGGTACACGATGCTATTGGGTGAAATGGAGCGCAATTGTGTCAGCAGCTCGTCCAATGTGAGGCCCTGCCCTGAAGAATCGAAAAACTGGATTGGAATGGGCAGGTTGCCCGAGGCGTTAATTTTTTTTAGCGTATTGCGGTTGATTTGACCGGTGGTTGTGTTATCGGTAATGGCCCAAATGACACTGCTGTTGGGGTGCAGCATGATGGCGAGGCGCAGGGTTGCCTCGACATCAAAGGTTTCGCTCACGCCGGTGAAGAGCGGATGGTCTTGAATGATGATTGGGTCAAATTCGTTTACGCCGCAAAAGACAACCGGGGTGTTGGGGAACAAATCTTGATGATATTTGCGAAGGAAATTAAAAGCGTCGTTATCAAGAGAGACAATGAGGTCGAAGTGGGCATGGGTGTATTTGAGTTTATAGATGTCGTGTAGTTGGGTAAAATATTCATCGTTGCCCGGAACACGTTTTGTATCCATATATTCGATGAAATATTCGGTGTTGGGGGGCAGTTGGGATCGAAGCCCTTCCATTTCCTGGTCGGAGAAGATGTAGCCAGGGTGATATGAATTGAGAACCAGGATTGAGGGAGCTGTGGATTGAGAAAAAACAGATTGATGCGGCCCGATGATCAAAATCGGGATGAGCAAAAAAAAGATTTTGCCAGCAAGCTGCCGCCAAACTGGTTTCATTACAATGCCTTTTTTCTTTTCGAGCGGCTTTCCATGACACTCACTTGGATACAGTTGCGTTGCGCAGGCTGTTAAGATTTTGACAAATCGCAATTGCAAATTTCATTTTAGCATGTTTTTCAAGGATGCATCCATCTTTTGTATAGATTTTTTGAAAGAACGAAATTGTGATATAATTTTCTTGTTGTGCTACAAATATACAAAATAAGAGGTTGTTTATGAAACAGTTTGGTTTGAAGAGCTGGTTGTTGAGAGGCGGTTTGCTGCTATTGTTTTTGCTGGCAGCTTGTGCTCCGAAGGCTACACCGACGATTGAGTTAACTCAGCCGGTGGGTGAGATGGAATTGATTTTGGCGACGACGACCAGCACGCGCGATTCTGGCCTGCTGGATGCGCTGATCCCGGTTTTTGAGCAGCAGTCCGGTTACACGGTGAAAGTTGTTGCGGTTGGCACGGGGCAGGCGCTGAAGATGGGAGAAGAAGGTAATGCAGATGTGTTGCTGGTTCATGCTCCTAAGTCGGAATTGGATTTTATGGCGGCTGGCTATGGGCAGAGGCGCGAATTGGTAATGCATAATGATTTTGTCCTGGTTGGGCCGACAGCAGACCCAGCTGGGTTGCGCGGCGTTTCGACCGCGCTGGATGCGATGAAGATGTTGGCAGATTCAAAGGCTTTATTTGTCTCGCGCGGGGATGATTCAGGAACGCATAAGGCGGAACTGGCGCTGTGGAGCAAGGCGGGACTCGATGTGCCCCAAGCGGTTGAGTGGTATTTGGAGACTGGACAGGGGATGGGGGAGACGCTGCGGGTGGCCTCTGAGAAGGGCGCTTACACCCTGACAGACCGGGCGACTTATCTGTCACAAAAGGACACCTTGCAGCTTGAGATCCTGGTGCAGGGAGACTCGGCCTTGTTGAATATCTATCATGTGATTACGGTTAATCCGGAGAAATGGCCGGCGGTTAACAAGGCGGGGGCGGATGCGTTTGCGCAGTTTATGATTGCGGATGCAACACAGCAGATGATTGCTGAATTTGGCAAGGATAAATTTGGTGAACCATTGTTTTTTGCTGATGCTGGCAAGGATGAGACACAGCTCGGCAAATAGGGTGGAACTAAGCTAGAAAGAAATAAGGGCGGCCTCTGCTAGGCCGCCCTTTGTGTTAGCCCGGGTGTGTTACAATGCGCTGGCAGAATGGAGGCAAGCATGGATTTGATTTGGGAAGGGCTGAAGGAATCGTTGCGGTTATTGTTGCAAGGAGATGCCGAGGTTTGGCAAATTACCTGGTTCTCATTGCGCATTTCTGGTCTGGCAACGTTGATTAGTTTGCTAATTGGAATGCCGTTTGGCACTGTGCTTGCATTGGGGCGTTTTCCGGGGCGGCGTTTTCTTGTTTCGCTGGTAAACACTGGCATGGCGTTGCCACCGGTGGTAGTTGGGCTGGTTGTATCCATTTTTTTGTGGCGGAGTGGGCCATTGGGCGGGTTGCGCCTGATGTATACGCCAACGGCAATGGTGATTGCGCAAACCATTATTGCTGCTCCAATGGTAACCGGGTTGACACTTTCGGGCTTACAGCAGTTGGATGTGCGGCTGCGCTGGCAATTGCTTGGGTTGGGCGCTTCACCTTTGCAAATGGTTTGGATGTTGTGGCGGGAGGCGCGCTTGCCGCTGCTGGCTGCCTTGATGGCGGGTTTTGGGAGTGTGATTTCGGAGGTGGGGGCCTCGATGATGGTGGGGGGGAACTTGCGTGGGCATACGCGTGTCTTAACGACCGCAATTGTGTTGGAAACCAGCAAGGGGCAGTTTGATGTTGCCCTGGCATTGAGCGCGTTGTTACTCTTGCTTGCTTATTTGGTCAACCTGGTATTGACCTGGGCGCAGCAAAGCAGACGATGAGGGAAGCAATGGTTGATTTGTTGATGTTACAGGATGTGAAATTGGCTCGTGAAGGGCGAGTGGTTTTGGGTGTAGAGCATCTGAATGTTTTGGAGGGGGAGCGATTGGTGGTGGTGGGGCCAAATGGGAGTGGCAAGAGCACCTTGTTGCTATCGCTGGCGCGCCTGCTGCGCCCTGTGGGTGGAAAGGTGCTGTGGCGTGGTTTGAATGTGGAGAAGATCTCGCCTGTAACCTATCGGCGGCGGATTGGATTGGTGTTACAAGAGGCCTTGTTATTGGATGCTTCGGTATATGACAACGTGGCGGCAGGGCTGCGTTTTCGACGGGTGCCGGAGCGTGAAATTCGGCGTCGGGTTGCAATCTGGCTGGATCGCTTGGGTGTTGGGGGGCTTGCACAGCGTCAAGCGCGCACGCTTTCGGGGGGAGAGGCACAGCGGGTGAGTCTGGCCCGGGCCTTGGTGCTGGAGCCGGAACTTTTATTGTTGGATGAGCCGTTTGGTGCGCTAGACCCGCCAACACGTCTGCGCCTGCAAGAAGATTTTCAGCATCTCATGCAGGAGATGTCGTTGACTATGGTGTTTGTGACGCATGATTTGAATGAGGCGCTGCTGATTGGACAGCGTATGGCTGTGCTGGCGGGGGGACAATTGGCACAGGTTGGGAGCCCACAAGATGTGTTCAGCGCACCTGTTTCAACGGAGGTGGCAGCATTGGTGGGGGTTGAGACTGTGCTGCCAGGTCGGGTGGAGGAAAGCCTGCACGGGCTGGTGCTGGTTCGCTGTGGCGATAAGGTATTGGAAGCAGTTGGGGAAATGGCTGTTGGTCGGGATGTGTATGTTTGTTTGCGTCCAGAGGATGTGACCCTGTGGCCAGCCGAGATGATGGCGCCCTCTTCCAGCGCGCGCAATTGGTTAACTGGTCAGGTGTTGCGTCTTTCGCCGCAAGGGGCGTTGATGCGCGTGACGCTGGCAGGGGAAGTGACGCTGGTGGCGTTGGTGACGCGCGCTTCTGCCGAGGCGCTGGATTTGAAGCCGGGCTGTTGGGTGAAGGCAAGTTTTAAGGCAAGTGCAGCGCATATCGTTGCTCATTAGCCATGCTATAATGAAAGCAAGATTTTAAAAGAGAGGTTGAAGATGATTGAAGAACTGGTGATGAGAAATCGAAGTTACCGCCGTTTTGATGAGCGTGTGCCGGTGACGATGGATACATTACGGGACCTGGTCAATCTGGCGCGCCTTTCTCCTTCGGCACGCAATGCGCAGCCTTTGAAATACTGGCTTTGCTGCGAGCCGAATCAGAACGCTTTGGTTTTTCCTACCCTGGCCTGGGCCGGATATTTGAAAGATTGGGGTGGGCCAAAAGAGGGCGAGCGTCCAACGGCATATATTATTTTGTTGGGCGATCGGGATGTGGCGCAAAACTTTGGCGTGGATCCGGGAATTGCGGTGCAAAGCATGTTGTTGGGGGCAGTGGAACGCGGGCTGGGTGGATGTATTATTGCATCGGTGCAGCGTGCGGCTCTCTCTGCGGCTTTGGGAATTTCAGATCGTTACGAAATTTTGATGGTTCTGGCGCTCGGCAAACCAGTTGAAACGGTGCAAATTGATCTGTTGCCGGAATCGGGTGATATCCGCTATTGGCGCGATGAACAGGCGGTGCATCATGTGCCAAAGCGGGGATTGGATGATTTGATCTTAAGTTGAGGGGTGGTCTTTGTCCAGCGCAGCGGCGGCTCGTCGGGAAAATTCGGAGGCCGGCCAGCACTCAATGACGGCCTCAAATTCCTGACGGGCGCGCTGATTTTGCCCCTGGCGTTTCCATGCAACACCCAGGTTATAGTGACAGGCGGCCTCATGCTTAAAGCTCAGGCTGCCTGGCTGTTCAAGAATGGTTTGCAATGCAAGGATGGCTTGCTCAAGTTGGCCGCGTTGTAAGAGCAGAGTGGCCTGGTTGAGATGAAGCGCGGTGCGATTGGCTGAATCGGTGCCAAGCTGACCTGCTAGCTGATAGATACGCTGCGCGGTTGCAAAATGTTGTTGCCGGGCAAAGATGGTGCCGAGATCAATCAATAGGCGCACGCGCATTGTGACCAAATAGAGCAATGTTAAAAATAGAACCGGGTGGGTGTGCAGGTTGAACAAAACACTGAACAGTGCGAAGGCGAGTGTGAGGAGCAAGGATTCGCTGGCAAAGCGGGCCGAGAGGCCCTCGCGGCGCAACAAGGACAGCCCGCCAAATAACAGGGTGTAGATCATACCAATCAACAATAGTAGCGCAGCCGGGGACATTGTGGGACCTTTATTTTGCTGAAATTGATGCAGAATCTAGCTTGATTTTACACTGCTTTTCAATATAATGAAATATAGACATTTTTGTTTTCGATTTCGCCATTTGCTGCATTTGAATTGTTCCCATTGGCCCAATTGAATCCGGTCATTTCCATTTTTTTATCCTGTGTGGAGGAAGAAAAATGAATGCGTTGGTGATTCTGCTTTTTGGTGTTGTGGCAATTGTGGTGGGGTATTTTGTATATGCCCGGCTGATCAATGTGCATGTAATTCGACCTGATGAGAAGAAAGCTACCCCGGCCCGTATGTATATGGACGGGGTAGATTTTACTCCAGCAAACCGCAATGTGCTATTTGGCTATCAGTTCAAATCCATTGCGGCCTTGGGGCCAATCATTGGGCCAATTGTGGCGGTGCAGTGGGGCTGGCTGCCGGCATTGCTGTGGATTGTGTTTGGTACGTTCTTCATTGGCTGGGTGCAAGATTATAGCTCCATCATTTTGGGCGTGCGTGAAGAGGGGCAAAGCTTTGGTGCATTGAGCTATCGGCTCATTTCGCCACGCTCGCGCTCGATTTTGATTACGTTCATCTACTTTTACCTGTTGCTGATTATGGGGGCGTTTGGCACGCAGGTTGGCTTTGGGTTGTTAATTAACCCGGCGGTTCCGGTAGGTGTTATTTTGGTCATTTTGGTGGGGCTTTTGGCAGGGCAGATGACCTATCGCTGGAAGGTGGATATTCTCATCACCAGTGTTGTGGCGGTCATTCTGGCTTTTGTTGGCATTTGGGTTGGAACAAGTGCCGGAGTAAAAGGAGTGGTGACAGGGGTGTTGGGCATTACCAAAGACCTGCCAACTGGTCCAACGATGTTCCTGGCAGTAACGCAGGCGAAATTGATTGGTAGTTTGCTGGTGGTGGCGATTTGTTATTTTGGTTCGGTATTGCCTATCTGGCGTTGGGCACAGCCAATCAATTATGTCGCATTTTGGATTGTCTCGATTGGCATTTTGGGCGGGTTGATTGGTTTGATCATTTGGCGACCGAACATGGGAAATTTCCCGGCCTTTACACAGTTTGACGTGAAGGGGTTGGGGCCGCTCTGGCCGATTTTGTTTGTGACGATTGCCTGTGGGGCGGTTTCGGGCTGGCATAGTTTGGTTTCCTCCTCGGGGACAGCGCGGCAGCTGGAAAAAGAAACGGATGCACTGTATGTGGGCGGGGGGGCAATGTTTTTCGAAATGTTTTTTGCCATTATGGCTTTCCTGACCGCGACGGTGGCTTTTGGTAGTTTTGAAGGATATAAGGAAGCGGGCGCAGCTGCAGCAGTCTTCTCGAAGGGGTTATCCATCTTTATGAATCAGTGGGGGTTGGATCAATTGTTAGGGGAGGGCTTTGGGGTGGCCTATGGCTCCGTCTTCCTGACTTTGATGGCGTTGACGATTATGTATTTGGTGGTGCGTTTCATGCGCGTGGCGAGTGCTGAGGCGTTGGGAGACCGCTTGCCTGTCCTACGTAACCCAACAATTGGCACATTCCTGGCATTGCTGTTGACATTGGCGTTAATTTGGCTGGTGCCTTTCTTGCAAATTTGGGTGGTTTTTGGCGCGGCCAATCAGTTGATGGCTTCGCTGGCGCTGCTGTTGGCAACTTTGTGGCTGATGTCGAAGGGTAAGAATTATCAATGGACGTTGTGGCCGTTTTTGTTCATGTTTATTACAACGATTGGCGCATTGTTGTATAAAGCATACGAAGCATTAATGATCAATTTGCCAAAGACAGCAGACCCGGTTGTGAATAAAATTGCAAATGTGGGGCAGTTTACGGCAGCGCAAATCATCATTGGCGGGGTTTCGCTGGTGCTGGTGATTGCGGCTTTCATGCTGGCATGGGATGCTTTGCAGGCGTTTCAACGTTTTCGCCACAAGGCCACAGGCGCAGAAGTGGCCTGAGGATGCGAATTGGGGGTGTGCCATACACACGCCGTGCATGGCACACCCGTTTGGTTGGCAGCGAAAGGCGGATTGTGAAACAGGTATTGGTAGAAATTATTTGTCTGGCACCGGAGGATTGGGGGCTGTGCCATGTTTGTCAGACGATGATGACACAGGCTGGAATGGAGACACAGCAGGTATCAAGTGGACTGGAAGACTTGCCGCCAGAATGGAAACAAGAATTGGATGCCATTTCAGATTGGATCTTTAACACAACAAAACGGTATGGGCGAGGGGTTTTATTCCGCATTTATGACCCGCGTTCTTTGCCGGGGTTGCTGTGGTCCTTGCATTACGGGGTTCACAGCTACCCGGCATTTGTGATTGCTGGGCGGCATCGGGTGTTGGGGTTGGATGTGGAGAGGCTGAATGCTGCGCTGATGGATTGCGGCTTGTTGGCAATGGGTGCGGGAGGGCAGGCTTGAAGACAACTCGTTTGGGTACTTTGCGCCGGACGATGCGTTATGCTGCTCAAGCGCTGGCGGACATGTTTTATGGGGCAACGGTGTATGAGATGGTGCGTGACCTGAAGAAGGAGCGCTCTCACCTGGAGCATTTGTTTATTCTGGTTGTGTTTGGAGATTTTTTGGGTGTGCCAATCCTGCCGCCCTATTATACATTGCGTTTGCTGCCGTTTGTGGTACCGCAAATTCATGGTTGGCAGGTGAGCATGTTGCGGGAACGAGACTTGACAGATCTATGTGATCAAGAAATTACATGAGGAAAGAAATAAGTTCTTGGCAAAGAGGAGCGTAGACAATGGGCGAACCAAAACCGAAGAAGCCGGGATTTTTGGAAAATTTGAAGAGCGTTTTGTATGGCATGGCAGGGCACGACATGGCTCGTTATGCGCTCAAGACGCGCGGCAGCATGGAGCATTTGTTTATCTTGATTACAATGGGAGATCTGTTAGGCATTCCCATTTTGCCGCCATATTATAGCTTGCGCTTGTTGCCTTATGTGGTGCCGCAAATTAGCACCTGGAAGCGGCGTATGTTGCGCGAAAAAGACTTGACCGATGCGCTGGCTTAAGAGGAGGAGAGGATGTCCTTGCAACATTTCTTGAAGCAATATCCCAATCGGAGATACTTGATGTTTGGTGGAAAAGGGGGGCTAGGCAAAACCACTTTCAGCGCCGCAACTGCTTACTGGCTTGCCAAACAGGGACATAAGGTCTTGGTTTTTTCGGTTGATCCGCAAGCCAGTTTATCCGATATTTTTCAACAGGATATTTTTGGAAAAGGGGCAGTGCAAATTATGCCGAACCTGTTTGCGCAGGAGATTGACGCAGATCGGCGAATTAAGGATTATCAGCAGGAGATTCGGCAGAAAATTCTGGATATGTATGGATTGGAGCAGGTGCCAGAAGAGATTGAGAATTACATTCAGGCTGCGGCAGCTGAGCCAGCAATGGAAGAAAGCGCCATCTTTGATGCGGTGGTGGATATTGTGATTAGCGGAGAGTATGATTATTACATCTACGATTTGGTGCCATTGGGGCATGCCCTGTATTATTTAAGCATGGCTTCGGTCTATGACCAGTGGATTGATAAGATTACGGCATTACGCTCCGAGATGGCTGAATATGCAAAGGTGGCTTCGGTGATGCAGCGCGAGAAGGATACAGAGGAAGATCAGATCTTGCGTGAATTGCAATATATCAAGCAGCGCATTAATACCTCTTCGGGAATTTTGACAGATAAAGAACGCACAGCCTTTTTCTTTGTTCTGATACCTGAGGAGATGATCATTCTGGATACGCAGAAGGCTGCCGGGATGTTTGCCCGTTATGATGTGCCGCTTTCGGGATATGTGGTCAATCGTGTAATTCCGGCAGAACTGGCACAGCAGGATATTCCAGAATATTTGCGCAATCGGCTTAAGATGCAGCGTACCCACCTGGATCGAATTGATCAATTGTTTGGCGCAGAGGTATTGGCGCATGTGCATGAATTTGAACGTGACATTACCGGGTTACCAATGATTGAGAAGGTGGCAAAGGCACTCTTTGGAGGTGAGGAATGATTACAAAGCCAATGCGGGCCTATCTGGCGCAAAACCAACAGCTGAAGTATCTATTTTTTGGTGGAAAGGGTGGGGTGGGAAAGACAACATTGGCAGGAGCAGCGGCAATTTACTTTGCCCGGCAGGGTCGGCGCACCTTGCTGGCTTCAACCAACCCGGTCCATTCTTTGAGTAGTTTACTGGCGATGGATGTGTTTGGCAAGCCAACATCCATTCCTGGGGTGCTAAACCTGGACGCGTATGAGATTGATACGCGCGAGACGATTGACAAGTCGAAGCGCGAGATTCGAGAAAAGATAGAATGGTTCCTCAAATTTGCGGATATTAAAACCAAGGCGGATGAGTTTGTCGAATCGGCAACTATGAACCCTGCCTTTGAGGAATCGGCTATGTTTGAGAACATGATAGATTTGATGTTTGAAGATCGCTATGATGTATATGTATTTGATACGGCACCGACTGCGAATGCACGGCGTTTGTTGGGCATGTCGGGGGTGTATTCGATGTGGGTGAATAAGATGGTGCAAAGTCGTGAAGAGGCAACCTCGCTGCGCGATTTGCTTTCGTATAGCCGAAGAAAACAAGAGAAAGACCCGTTGATGGAGTATTTGGTGCGTCTGCGCGAGCGGATGGGGCGGGCAAAGACATTGCTGACAGATGCTGAATTGACCTCGTTCTTTTTTGTTACCCTGCCCGAAGCGCTGCCAATTGCGGTGATTACACGCTTCATTCAATGGTTTAAGGATTTTGGCATTCCGGTGGGCGGGGTAATTGTCAATATGCAAATTGATCGTAAGACAATTGGCCCTAAAACCCCCGATTTTGTACGCAATCGGGTAGCAATGCAGGATGAATACATGTCGCAGATTGACACATTGTTTGGCTCTACTGTGCGGGCGGTTTTGCCTTTGTTGGAAACAGAGGTGCGAGGCGTGCCGATGGTGGAGCGGATGTCGGAATTGCTATTCCGGTAGTGGTTGCTCGTTAGCGCAGCAGTAGCGGCAAGAACAGGTTGGCATCTGGGTGGTGGATGGTTAGCCGGGTGCCTTGGGGAAGGACAAGGACATTGGGAATGGTGAGCTGCCCATGCGGTGTGGCTCGCACCCAGCCGCTATTGAGCAGAGTATGATCGTTAATACGCTCAGTACGCCAATGGTAAACCCATCCAGGGCGAATGATGAACTGTTGCAAACGCCGCGGGGTAATATTGACGGTTTGGGGAATGCCGCTGTTACAGGGTGCATTCAGCAGGTCGGGTTGCACAGCACACAGACTGATTTGCCAGTCATTCGGTTCGTCTATAGGTAATCCGTCCCAGTTGTTCCAGGAAGATGACCAGCGCAGCGACGCATTATAACGATAAAGGATGGTTTGGGGAGCGGGGTTTAGGCTGGAAAGGCTGAAGCCGGGGATTGTTTCGGCGCGCTGCACTTGCAGCCCGGCAAATGGGACGCCCTGGGCATTGGGCTGCAAATTGGGCGGTAAGCCAATGAATGCTTCGTTGTGGTGTTCATCATCGGTGATGCCGCCGCCCCAGGTCTGATTGGCCGAATCGAGCAGCGGATAGAAGGGCAGGCCTTGCGTTTGCCAGGGGATGACGATGTCGTTGATGCCATGTGCAATACCGAACGGGGTGCTATCGGCGTGACGATGGATGAGCATTGCCTGATGATTTTGCCAATCCCAAATGCTGCTGCCCTGATAGGGTTGGAGTGGGTCGGCCCAATGATTGGGCGCTTGGAGCAGGATGGGCAGGTTGTGTGCCGGGTTGCCCCATTTTTCGGTTGCATCGGCGCGTAAATCTATTCCTCCGCCGCTTTCCAGGCTGCGGTAATTGGTGACTGGTTGGCTGGCATAGGCGGCAGCAAAGACGTTGGGGTAGCGCAGGGCCAATGCCAGTGTGCCGCTTCCGCCCATTGAGTGACCGTAGATGTAAATGCGATTGGGGTCTATGGCTGGGGTGAGGGACGGGCGTTGCAGGTCATAGATCATGCGTAGCAAACGTTGTTCTGTGTAGTTGATGATGGTGTCGCCGGGTTGCGGGATGCCACCCTGGCGGTAATCATGTTGCTGAGCAAACCCGAACCACCAGGTTTCTCCCTGGTCTACCGGGTAGAGGAAATAGGCACAGTAGGGCGGTGCCCAATTGTCATATGCTTCATATGCGTTGTTGCCCCAGCCATGCAAGATAACGATTAGCGGCAGGGAGCGGGGCATGGAAGAGGAACAATTGCTTGGGTCTGGATGGACAACAATGTAATCATAGGCATATTGCAGTCGGTAGGGGGCGTTGGGGTGATTCGATGAAAGCCCGTACCAATTGTTGTTGGGGTTGGGAGCATGGAAACTGGCGTTCCAGGTGTGCAAATCCATATACTGGATATATACCTGGGCGTTCGGGGCAGGGTGCACGTTGGTGCGGATTGGCAGCGGGTCGGTTGCAACTTCATCGAGTGGGCCAATGCTATAACCAGGAAGCAGCGTCTCGCTGCCATCGGGTGGCAAGACTGTGACGGCGTAGTAGCCTGGACCAGCGGAAACTTCGTCGGCAGAGAGCGTCCAGACCAGCACGCCAATTTCAGCGGGTAGCTCTCCGCCTTCTTCGGTGATGATCAATCGTTCGGCATAACGCTCAGACCATGTGTTGCTGCTGTTGCGGTACCAATTGGCATAGAATTGAGCTGAATCTTCTGGCACTTCCTTTAGTAGCTGGGCTGTGGACAGGTTGCTGCTATGGATGGGGAGCGTGTGCCGGTAGACGCGGTAGCGTTCGTGGTCCCATTCGCTGCGTTCTGGCCAGGTTAGGAAGGTTTGACCGCTCCGGTGAACGGCTTGCAGACCTTCGAGCGCGGCAACAGGGCTGGGTATGGGGAAAAGGAGCAGGTAGACAATCAGTAGAACGGTCAGGAAGCGCATTCTATGTTTAGTATAGGAATAGCCGGGCAGTAAGTCAATCGCTAGCCCGAAAGTGGTGTAAAATTGTCTGAAATTTCATCCTGGAGAAAGAGCGAAGTATGGAAAAGCAAACCCCAATCGCAGTTTCTGGGCGTTGGGGGGGAGCCTTGCAGCGCGCAAGAGCTTGTTCGGCTGTTGAGGAGGCTTATGCGCTGATTGCTGCGCAATATGCCAGCCCGTTGTTGATTGGCCCGCCGGTCAATTTGGCATTGATGGATTTGGTGCGGCATTTGTTTACCGAGGAAGAGGCCAATCTGGTTCAGTATCTTCCCATTCCGTTTGGCTGCATGGCGGGGGAAGTGGCGGTGCGGGGGGGATGTTCGTTGGAGATGGCTTTGCATATTCTGGATGGATTGGCGGATGAGAAAGGGGTGCTATTTGCATTTGGGCAAGGGGCAACGCGACGCTATTGTTTGCTGCCGCTTGTGCCAGGAACGTTTGAGATGGTGTTGATGCGTGTGGAAGATAATGGCCTGAATGATTGGCACCGCGAATTTGTGCATCTCTTTCGATTGGTGTTTGAAGGTGGTTATTTCGGCGAATACGTTCGCCGTCCGGTGCCTGTGCTGACGTATGTACCAGTGCATCAGGCCCTGGATGGACGCTCATTGGCGATGCCAAGTAATTTTTTGGGCGAGTTATTTGACCGGTATCAGGTCTTTGGTGTGAGTTTGTGCCAATGTCGGATTGCTGCCGGTTTGGAAAATGTGGGGTGCGGCAAGCCATTGGAAACCTGTGTGACCTTTGGGGCATTGGCTGAATTGTTGATTCAGCGTGGCAAACTGCGGCGCATTTCGAGGAATGAGGCCTTGCAGATTAAGGCTGAAGCTGAACAGGCCGGGTTGGTTACATTTGTGGCTGCTGCCAATTTGCAGCCGAATGTGGGTGGGCTGAGCAGTGGGACGAGCTGTTCTTGCTGCGCGGATTGTTGTTACCCGATGAAGCTGCTCCGTCAATTGCATCAGCCTGGAATTGCTGCGCCACCGAGTTTTCGTCCGCAATGGGATTTGAAACGTTGTGGCCTGTGTGGGTTGTGTGTGAAGGCCTGTCCGGTGGGTGCTTTGCAATTGGA
Organism: uncultured Anaerolinea sp.; assembly: GCA_964453115.1. GTDB lineage: Bacteria > Chloroflexota > Anaerolineae > Anaerolineales > Anaerolineaceae > JAIWNK01. The sequence goes on from CAYVRT010000004.1 coordinate 80,675, forward strand.
GGGAGGTGGAATTGAATATTTTCCACAGCGCTGCATTGGTTGTGGATTGTGCGCGGCTGCTTGCCGGGTGAGGCATGCTTTGCAAATGCATCCGGTGGATGTGTTGCACAGGCCGCCGCCTGGAGTGTGGCAGGTCCTGGAGCGCTGTTTACCAAATTATTTGCACAATGTTTGGCGCGTGATGCGCAGTCGGCTGCACACCTGACAAATTTGTTATTGATCACTACTTGCAAAAAGATTATTGGAAGAGGATAATTAAATCTGGCGAGAAATTCGTTTCGCTGATGATAGTGAAAGAGGTTGGCATGACCGAGGCGCGGATTCTGATTGTCGAGGATGATGGGATTATTGGGCGGCACATTCAGACTATTTTAACCCGTTTGGGATATCGGGTGTTGGGGGTGGCTGCTTCGGGCCAGGAGGCAATTGAACTGACCAATCAGCAGGTGCCGGATTTGATTTTAATGGATATTTCGTTGCAGGGGGATATGGATGGTGTGGATGTGGCGGACTTTATTCGCCGCCGCCTGGATTTGCCAATTGTGTATCTGACAGCCTATAATGATGAGGCCACATTGCGCCGGGCGCGCATTTCTGACCCATTTGGGTATATTCTTAAGCCATTTGATGAGCGAACTCTGCACGCCACAATTGTGATGGCGTTGCATAAACATGAACTGAGCAGCCTGCTGAAGGAAAATGAGGAGCGAATGCGCTCACTGGTTGAAAACCAGGCCGAGGGTTTGGTGATTGTAGACCCGGATGAGGCATTTTCTTTTGCCAACCCAGCTGCAATTGAAATTTTTGGCAATCCTGAAGGTGGTCTAATTGGGCGGACATTGGCTGAATTTACAACCCCGGAGCAATTTGAACGAATTATGGAGCAGACACGGCTGCGCAGCCGAGGTGAGAAGAATTCGTATGAAATCGAGATCATTCGTCCGGGGATGGATGCAAGACAGATTGTGGTGGTGGCTGCACCCTGGTTTGATAAGGAGGGGCGGTTTATTGGCACCTGTGCTGTGCTGCGAGATGTGACCGAGCAGAAGAAATCGGAAATGGCGGAACGCGAGCAGCGCGCACTGGCAGAGGCGCTGCGCGATACGGCTGCTGCTTTGACCAGTACATTGAATCTGGATGAGGTGCTGGAACGAATTTTGAACAATGTGGGGCGGGTGGTGCCGCATGATGCAGCAAGTGTGACGTTGATTGAAGATGGTATGGGTCGGGTGGTTCGCATTCAATCGGCCAGGCTGCCGGTGCGTCCGCAAATGCCTTTCGCACTGGCTGAGCGGCCGGTGCTGCGACGAGTGGCTGAGAGCGATGTTCCGATTGTGCTTGAGGATGTGCAACAGGAGGTTGAATGGAAGCCTGCGATTGGTGATTGGGTGCGCTCGTATTTGGGCACGCCAATTCGTTCGCATGGCCAGTGGATTGGTGTGCTGAATTTATATAGCGCTGAAAAGGGCTTTTTCACGTCTATTCACGCGGAGCGGATGCGAGCATTTGCCAACCAGGTAGCAATTGCTTTGGAGAACGCCCAGTTATATGATGAAGAACAGGAGCGCGGTAGCTATCTGGCTTTGCTAAACGACTTGACACAAACAGCCATTACCGCTGGTGGGTTTCAAGATATGTTGGAAAAAATGGCGGCTCAGATTGGATTGTTATTCCATGTGGATGGGGTGTATTTATTGTTTTGGGATGAGGAGCGGCAAATGGCCTCGCATGGGGTGGCTTGTGGCGTAGGCAGTGAACTGTATCCGATGCCCAATGTCCTGGCAGAAGAACAGGTGCTGACGGCTGTTGCTCTTTCGCAAATGCGGCCTTTGAATGTGCCGGATACGCATCAGTCGCCGTTTTTGGTGGGGGTCAAGGCCAGCAGCTGGCCGATTCAATCCTGTTTGGTGTTGCCTTTGGCTGCCGATGGTAAGAAATTGGGTGCAATTTTGATTGGCAGCCTTGAGTCACGCTCGTTTAAGTACAAGGAAGCGCAACGTGGCGAGCAGGTGGCGCGGCAGGTGGCACTGGCGATGGTGAAGGGCCGCTTGTTTGAGGAGGAGAGGCAGCGCGCCCGGCAGTTGGCGCGAGCGAATGCTTTGATTACTGCGCTGGCGCGTGTGGCTGCACGTTTTGAAACTTCCCTGACGCCGCAGCAGGTAATTGAGACACTGGTTAATGAGTTGGCTTCGATTCACGTGTCGTGTATTCTTTCACTTTCACAATCCGCGGTACAGCAACAGGCTTTGCGCGTCACTTCGTTTGATTTTGACCGTGTGCGGTCTTTACCGGGCCTTTCGCAATTGACATTGGAGCGGGTAGTGGATGGCTTTCGGCAGCAGCCAATTTATCAGAAATTGATTAGCCGCCGGCACGCCGATTATATTCCACACGCCATCACGTTACTGAACGAACTCAAACTGGAGCATTTTTCCACGCAGCAGATTGCACGCTTCATTGAGGCGGTTGCGATTACACAACAGACGCGAGCTGTATTTTTGCCCCTGGTGGTGGGTGAGCAAGAGACGGGGCATTTGTGGCTGTGGGGTGAGGATTTGGAGGAAGGCGATTTGCCAGCGCTTTCGGTGTTTGCCAGCCAATTGGCAATTGCAGTTGAGAATGCTCGCCTCTATTCCGAGGTTCGACAATTGGCGATGACGGATGATTTGACCGGCCTGTATAACCGAAGATGTTTGTTCCAGATGGCGAATGAGCAAATCGCTGATGCGCGTCAGACGGGGAGGCCCTTCTCTTTGATTATCATAGACCTGGACGAGTTTAAGGCAATTAATGATACATATGGGCATATCATTGGTGATATTGTCGTCCAGGGGGTGGCTGACCGTTGTCGTGTGAATGCCCGACGGGGTGATTCGTTGGGGCGGTATGGCGGCGATGAGTTTATTATGCTGCTCCCGGGCAGTTCGTTGGATGCGGCTGTGAATGTGGCTGAGCGGATTCGTTCTCTAATTCTGACGCAGCCAATTGAAACTTCGGCTGGGTCAATTTCGGTTACGGCCAGTTTGGGGGTTGCTAGTTTGAGTGATCATGATGTAGATTTGATCTCGTTATTGATTCGGGCCGATAAATCCATGTATGCGGCTAAGCAGGCTGGGCGGAATCAGGTGATGGTGGCAACAGCACAATGAGACATTTGGGGAAATGGTTGCTTAGAAAGTTTTTGACCCCGGCAGGTTCACGGGACGAGGAGCGGCAACGGTCGTTTTCCTTGCTTTTACTCATTTCAATTGGGGTTGCCGTGGTGGTGGTCATCTGGAATTCGTTTGCTGGGATGATTGGAATTTCACTGCTACACCTGGTGAGCAGTTCTCTGGCCTTGTTGGCGATGATTGTGTTTCTTGTGCTAAACCGCAAGGGGTTTCGGCGTGGTTTGGCATCTGCCTATGTACTGGTTTTGGTATGTGGCATAACGCTTTCATTTCCTCTCGAAATGTTGGAACGGGTTTTTGTCATCTATGTGCTGGCTTCATTTGTTGCTGCATTTTTGGTCGCTCCGCCGGTTGCTTTTCATGTAGCTGGTCTTTCGATGGTGGCATATACCTTGGCTTATCTGGCCGAGGTTGGGGCCGGAATCCCCTATAATTATTTTTCGGTTGTGGTACTGTGGGTGGGAGCGTTCTTTGCCTGGCTGGTATCCTGGCGGCTGGAATTGGCGGTGCGCGGAGCGGTGGAAACGCAAATGAATTACCTGACTCTGGTGGAACACAACCCCGGTGTTGTGTATATGGTGGATGGTGGTCACCTGGGACGGTGGCTGTATGTGAGCGCTCGCATCACCGGATTGTTGGGCTTTAGCCCAGCCGAGTGGCTGAGCCGACCTTCGGCATGGCTTTCGGCCTTGCATGTTGAAGATCGGCAACGAGTTTTGGAGGAGGAAACTCGTTGCCGGGACGCCAATCTTCCTTTTGAGGCTGAGTATCGGTTGGTGGGAAAAAAAGGGCAGGTGGTGTGGGTCAGTGATTATACGGTGATTGTGCCGGGTTTTTTGGGGCGCAGTCAGGGTGTGCTGTTGGATGTGACACAACGCAAGCGCGCTGAACAAATTCGCGAGGCGACGTATCGCATTTCGCAGGCAGCCTATACGGCAGAGCGATTGGAAGATTTATATGCTTCTATTCATCAGATTTTGAGTGAGTTGATCCCGGCGCGAAATTTTTACATTGCGCTCTATGATGCTGAGACAGATTTGCTGCACTTTCCTTATTTTGTGGATCAACACGATCCGCCGCCATCGGCTATTCATCCTGAGAAAACACTGACAGGATATGTGTTGAGAAGCGGAAGGCCCTTATTTGCTTCGCCACAAATTTATGAAGAGATGGCGCGGCAGGGGGTGGTATTGAGTCGGGGGCGGCCTTCGCTGGATTGGCTGGGGGTGCCTTTGTGGGTCAATAACCGTCCGATTGGGGTGATGGTAGTGCAGAGCTATATTGAGGGGGAGCGCTTTGACCAGGATGCGCTCAATATTTTGACTTTTATTTCGGCGCAGGTGGCAATGGCAATTGAACGCCGCCGGGCAGAGCAGCGCTTGATGGACATGTTGGGTGAAAAAGAAGTTTTGTTGCGCGAGGTGTACCATCGAGTCAAGAATAATTTGCAGGTTATTTTGGGTTTGCTCAGCCTGCAATTGGAGACGGTAGAAAACCCATTGGCGCGCCAGGTGTTGAATGATACCAAGTCGCGCATTGGTTCTATGGCGCTGGTGCATCAACAATTGTATCAGGCGCAGAATCTTTCTCAAATTGACCTGGGGCAATATTTGCAGGAATTGGCACAACAAGTTCATCATGCTGCAACAAGTGGACGGAATGTGCGCGTCTCTTTTGACGTGCAGCCAATTTTTGTGGCAGTAGATAAAGCGATTCCATGCGGTTTAATCGTCAATGAGTTGCTTTCGAATGCATTTAAATATGCCTTTCCCCAACGAGAAGGCCTGGTGCGGCTGATGCTGCGGAGTGAGGCTGGTGGGTGCATGTTGACTGTGCTGGATGATGGGGTGGGCCTGCCGGAGAGTGTCAATACGCAAGACCCACAGACTTTGGGGCTGCAAATTGTCAATATTCTGGTCAAGCAACTGCGCGGCCGTTTGAGCCTTTTGCCAGGGCCAGGGGCCGGATTTGAAATTTGGTTTCCAGATTAGCACCTTGCGCCCCTTGACTTATCTGGATTTCAATAGATAATTGAAACATCTGCTGCGCGCGGGGATTGGCAGGCAGAAAACGATTTTTTATTACTTGGAGGACGTATGGCGGAAGGCCCGATCCAAAAATTGACAACCGGTGGTCAACAGATGGTGAATCTGGTTGTTGAGAAATTTAAATCCTATGGACATACCTATCTGGCTGTTAATCACTGGCTGGTGGGGTTGTTGGAGCGTTATGGGCCGATGGCGGCCTCGATGGTCTCTGGTTTGGATGCAGCGGCTACTTTGAAGGCTGTGCAGGAAAAACTGAGCCAAAACGAGCTTGGCCCCGAACTGGCCGCCGAGGAAGCGGCGCGGCTGGCGGATGAACGTGCCAAACAGCGGGGCAAGTTGCAAGCTGCGGAACGGGATGTGGCAGCTGTGGTGCTTGCCAGGGCTGGCTATACAATCAATGAGGGAACGGGCTTTAGTGTGCCGTTTTCGGGTGTCACAGAAGCAGGTGCAACAGCCGACCCGGCAAAAGCGGGCCCGGGTAACACACCTATGCTGAACCAGTATGGGCGTGATTTGACCGAGGCTGCCCGGCAGGGCAAGCTGCCAACATTGGTTGGCCGTTCGGAAGAGCTGGAGCAAGTGGTTGAGACGCTTTGCCGGCGTACAAAACGTAACCCTGTCTTGGTGGGGCCGGCTGGTGTGGGCAAGACGGCGATTGTGGAAGGCCTGGCTGCTTTAATTGTGAAGGGTGAAGTTCCAAAACCATTGCAGGGGGTACGGTTGGTGGCGATTCAGCCCTCTACGCTGGTGGCCGGAGCGCATTTGAGCGGTGAATTGGAAAAACGATTGCAGGCGATGGTCAAAGAGGCCAGTCAACCGGGAATTGTTCTTTTCATTGATGAGATTCACAGCATTATCGGCGCCGGTGGAATGGTTGGCACAACCGATATGGGCAGCATCCTCAAGCCGTCGCTGGCGCGGGGCGAAATTGCCTGTATTGCGGCGACAACGCATGATGAATATCGCCGTTTTATTGAAGGGGATGGTGCCCTGGAGCGGCGTTTCAATCCGGTGCGAGTGCAAGAGCCAACAGCAGAGCAAACATTGGAAATTGTGCGCTCGTTGCGCGATGAGATGGTGAAATCTTCCTCGATTCAGATGTCGGATGCGGTTTTGACCTGGCTGGTGGAATTTTCCGATCAGTATATGCGCAACCGCAACTTTCCTGATAAGGCCGTGGATTTGATGGAGCAGTGTTTTGCCCACGCGATGACGCAGTCATCTTTGGAGATTGCCCTGGATGAGGCGCGTGAGGTGGCGCAGCGGATGGTGGGGATGCCATTGGAATTGGAGCAGAGCCTGCAAAATTTGCAACAATTGCTTGCCGATCGCGGTTTGCTTGGTAAGAGCGAGGTGGAGGCCCTGGCAAACCGTTTGCAGGTAACCATGCGTGGCCTTGATATGCGCTCTGGGCGACCGAATGCAGTGGTCTTGCTGACTGCCGAGGCACGCGAACGTTCTGAAGACCTTGCAGCAGTCATTGCTGAAGCGATGTATGGCAATGCGGATCGGGTGATTGCGATTGATTTTAGCCGATTTTTGCACCCTGAGGACGTGAATTTGTTGGTTGGAGCGCCGCCCGGCTATATCGGCTATTCCGATACACTGCCATTGCACCGCCTAGCACAAACACCCTGGTGTGTGCTGCGGCTGGAAAATGTGGATGCCTGTCACCCTTATATTCGGCAGGTGTTGGCACAATCCTTTAAGGATGGTTGCTTGATGGATGGACGTGGGCGGCCTATGTATTTGAGCGATACGATTGTGCTGCTTAGTGCGGATATTACGTTGCAGGTGCGGCGCGGAATTGGCTTTTTTGCCGAGCCGGAAACAATTGATGCTCAGGATGTGGAAACAGCCATGAATGAAAGCCTGGGGGGTGATTTATCTGGACAGGTAGACCTGATGTTGTTTGGGCATCAGGAAGCTGGGACGGTTTCGGAGCAGTGGGTGCGCGATAATTTGCTTGATCCGCTGCAAAAACGGTATGCCAAGCAAGGCCTGGCATTGGATTGGGATAATAGCCTGGTGAGCTGGCTGGTGGGGGCGCTTTCGCAAGGCTTTGGCGAATCCGATTGGGAACGATGGGTGGATCGGGTGTTTACGCCACAGGTGATTGTCTATCTGCCGCGCAGCTCGGCCAAAAAGGCAACTGTGCAGGTTAAGATGGAAAATGATGCATTGGTTTTTGTCCAAAAACTTTCAGAGTGAGGAGTGAAACGATGGAATTCCAGACCGAAATTCAAAAGCAAATGTATGAAAAACTGGGTGGCATGATGAAGGAATTGTTTGGCACCTTTGCCAACCCACGCCAGGATTCACCTTCCTATGGCATTTCAATGGGCAGCGCCTATACGGTTACCTCTGTTTTGCCATGGCGCGATGATGAAGCTATTTTCACAACCCGTTCGTATGTTGTGACAGGGATCGAAATTGTTCCGGATTTGATGCATTATCTCTTGCGCGAGAATGACCGGATGCGCTTTGGGGCTTATGGACTTGATAAGGATAACGATATTTTCTTTGAGCATACGATTGTGGCTTCAACCTGCGACCTGGATGAACTGAAAAGTTCGATTCTGGCGGTTGTGTATACAGCAGATCAGGCGGATGATGAAATTGTTTCACGATGGGGTGGGCAGCGAGCATCCGATCGCCGCTAATGAGTTGCTGTGTTTGACCTTTTCTACTATTTGATGGAACTGGGCGCCGAAGCGGCAGAACCAGCCGGTGTGCTGGCAATTGCTGCACCGCGCCGCTCAGACCGTAAGCGGGCCGGGGATTTGTTCCTGGCGATGTTGACGTTGGAAGGGAATGCCTTCCTTTCGGCTGCTCAGCAGCAGGCCTTGCTGGAAAAAGCAGCGGAGGCTTATTTTTCTTCTGGCGGTTCGGTCACTGCGGGCTTACGGGCGGCAGTTCTGCCGGTGAACGAATTTTTGTATGCGCGTAATTTGCGCGGGGCGCGCGAGAGCGCGGTTTGCACTGCATTGTGGAACGCGGCTGTTTTGCATGGCGATACCTTGCTGATTGCTCAAGCGGGTCAGACTCATACACTTTCGGTAACCGGGGTGCAGGTGCAGGATTTTGTGGATGAGCAGGGTGGGCGCGGGCTGGGTGTGGCGCGCATGCCTTCGCTGCGTTTTTATCAGGCCGAGGTTAAGCCTGGCGATCTGATTATTTTTTCGGCGCACCCGCCAGCGAGTTGGAATGCGGCTTTGCTGGCGGGCGCGCCCCAACTAAATCGTGATGCATTGCGGCGACGTTTGATGCATCAGGTAACTGGTGACCTGCGGGCAGCTGTATTCCAGTTTCAGGCTGGCAACGGGCAATTGCGCATGTTGCGCCTGCGTGCTCCAACAGCCTCTGCGCCTGTTGTGGCTGAGCAAACAGTTTCGTCATCTTCGGCCCATGAGCAAGCTGTGCTGCTCCGTGTGGAAGTGCCGGGGGCAAGCGATGAGCCGCGCCAAAGCAATGGCGAGGCGTTGCCCATTCGCCGCCGTCGGGTTGAAGCTCCGGGGCCTTTGTATTTAAGTGGTGAACGGTTGGAGGAGCCGGCAGCAGCGCCGGCAGAGACGCGTGAACGACGGAAAGCACAGCCGCGACAACAGACAGCCGGAAAAACTGGACGGGTGTTTTCGCAGGCATGGAAGTGGGTGCGTGGACTATGGGCCAGGTTGCCCAGACCGCGTGTTCAGCTGCCACCAATTTCCGCCGGGCTGATGTTGCTCTTGGCGCTGGCTGTGCCATTGATTCTGGTTGCGATTGGGGCGACAGTCTACATTCGCAGTGGAGAATCGGCACAACATGATTCGCTCGTTTATCTGGCACAACAAAAATATGAGCAAGCCGAGCAGGTAACAGGCGCGGCTCAACAACGGGCCGCCTGGCAGGGTGTGTTGGCGCAATTAGATGAGGCAGAGCGCTATGGTGGGAGCGAGGTTGCAACGCAATTGCGCAATTTGGCGCAGCAAAAACTGGATGAGTTGGAGGCGATCCGGCGGGTAAGTTATCAGCCGGTTCTGGCGGGTGGTTTTGATAGTCGGGTGACGATTACACAACTGGCGCCGGCCTTTTCGGGCGATTTGTATGCCCTGGATGTGACACAAGGGCGGGTATTGCGCCTTAAGGCAACAAGCACGGGCTACTCGCTTGACCGGCAGTTCATTTGTGGGCCAGGCCAAATTGGGCCGGTGATTGTTGGCCCCCTGGTGGATATTGTCGCTTTGCCGCGCAAAAATCCATATGATAATGCTGAAGTGATGGGGGTGGACGCTGCTGGGACATTGATTTTCTGCTCACCAGGTGTGGGGCCCAGTGCAATTACCCTGACATCGGACCATGGTTGGGGAAAAATTGTAGCGGTTACCCTGTATCAGGATTCTTTATTTGTTCTTGACCCATCCAGCAATGTGGTTTGGCGTTTTGATGGTTTGCAGGATGGTTTTGGCAGCTTGCCTCGTTCGCTGGAAGTGAATGTAACCGATCTGTTTAATGTGGTTGACCTGGCAATTTACGCCGATGATTTATTCTTGCTGCATCAGGATGGTCGGACAACCAAATGCACCTATCGGAGCGATTTTTCGCCGGTAATGGAGTGTCAACAGCCTGCATCCTATTTGCTGACCGATGTGGATGGGATTAAACAACCGTTGGATGTGATAGCTGGAACGCAGTTTATTCAGGCTCAAGCGACCTATCCGCTTGAACCTTCATTATTTTTGCTTGACCAACCCGGCCGCTCGCTGTATCGCTTTAGCATGGCATTGCAATTGCAATATCAAATTCGGCCTGGCGATTCAGCATTTGGCCTCAGCTTGCCATTGCGTGACCTGACGGCATTTTGTATTACACCTTTGCAAGAAATTGTATTGGCCTTTGGTGACCAGATTTATGCGGCACCCTTGCCGGTGCCATAGGGAGAGAGTATGCCGTACCTGGATTGGGTTGAAAAGCCGACTCTGTTATTGAATGAGGGTCGGGCACGGTCTAATATTGCTTTCATGGCTGAAAAAGCGCGTCGTGCCGGGGTGCGGTTCAGACCACATTTTAAGACGCATCAATCGGTGGAAATTGGGGCATGGTTTCGGGAAGAAGGCGTGGAGAAAATTACGGTTTCATCAGTGGATATGGCGCTGTATTTTGCCCAGGCTGGTTGGAAAGATATTTTGTTGGCCTTTTCGGTTAACTGGCGGCAGCGCAATGCATTGAGGGCGCTTGCAGAACAGGTTCATCTCGCGCTGCTGGTTGAATCGGCAGAGAGCCTGGCTTTTGTGGACGATTTGGGCTGCGCGGTGGATGTGTGGCTGAAGGTGGATGTGGGCGCTGGACGAACCGGGGTGGTCTGGGATGATGTGCAGGTGTTTGAGCAGCTGGTGCGTATGCCGTTGCGTTCAGCAAAACTGCGTGGGCTCTTGACGCACGCCGGGCATACGTATGGCGCGGGAGGGGCTGATGTGGTGCGTCGCGTGTATGCGCAATCGGTGGAGCGAATTGGCTGTTTGCGGCAGGCCTTGCAGAGCCAGACCGGATGTGCGCTGGAAATTTCAGTTGGGGATACACCCGGCTGTAGTTTGAGCGAAGATTTAGGCGCGGTGGATGAAATTCGCCCAGGAAATTTTGTCTTCTACGATGCAGAACAGGCAGCATTTGGCAGTTGTCCGACGGAGTGGGTGGCTGTTGCAATTGCCTGTCCGGTGGTGGCATTGCACCCGGCGCAAGAGAAGGTGGTGATTTATGGTGGCGCAGTGCATCTTTCGAAAGATTTTTGGATGCAAGATGGGCAACGATGCTATGGTTGGGTAGCGCTTGTGAATGAGGCGGGCTGGTCTGCGCCTTTGCCAGGAGTGTTTGTTCAGGCACTTTCGCAGGAACATGGCATGGTGCATTGGCCTGCGAATGCAATGGGGCAGGTGCGGGTTGGTGATTTGGTGTGCGTGCTCCCTGCGCATTCTTGCCTGACAGCCGCCGCGTTGGGACGTTATGCAACACTGGATGGGCGCTGGATTGAAATGATGCGCTAGACGTCTGTTAGAAGATGGAGAGCGGGGCAGGCATGAAGATGAGGAAGAAGATTACAATCATAACAATCCCCAGGGCGCGTCGCCAGGGGGTGAGTTGTGTGATTGTGTCGAGCGGTTCGGCATAGATGCGCCCCATAAAGAAAATGATCACTGCCATGAGTAACCAGCTGGTGGAGAGCAAAACCAGTAGTAGCATAGCACCCATGATGTAGGGGAAGAGCTTGCGCGCCCGTTCACCAAACAAGGATGCAACAATATGTCCGCCATCCAGGGTGCCGGCAGGAATGAGGTTGATGGCAGTGACGAGCAGGCCTGTCCAACCAGCCCAGGCAACTGCGTTAAGTGAAACATCCAACCCGCCAAAGGGGAATGGATGCCCGGTGAACAAGTAACGCAACCAATGGACTATGGGGGAAATTTCATAGCTGACAGGTGCAGGCAGCCATTGCCCAAAGACCAGATATTTGAGCAATAAATAGAGAATGGAATTACCTTCCATGCCGTGCGTGCCAGGCTGTGCCAGGCTTGTTGGAAGGGTGGAGAGGGGAGAGGTTGAAAGACCATAGAGGAGAACCGGAATGGCGATAATTAAACCCGCAATGGGGCCGGCAACGCCTACATCGAACAATACCCGCCGGTTTTTGGGGATGGAGCGCATGTTGATGACTGCTCCTAGTGTGCCAAAGGGGCTAATGAATGGTGGGAGGGGGATGAAATAGGGCAGGGTAACATCTACTCCATTGCGTCGTGCAACCAGGTAGTGAGAAAATTCATGCGCGCCCAAGATGCCGAGCAGTGCCAGTGTGTAGGGCCAGCCGAGGCGCACAATTGCGAGAAATTCCTGCCAAAATTTCATCTGGCCAACTTGCTCGCCGAGGGCATAGAGACCGCCTGTCCACCAGACGCAAATGAGTGCCAGGAGAAAAAAGATCAGGTTGGTGCGCGGGTTGGCTGGTTTGGGACGCGGTAAACCAGGAATGATGAGGATGGCGTGCCGATTGGCATCGGGACGGAAGAGCGGTGTGACATTATAGGGTTGCAGGGCATTGGCAAGCTGATCGTATTGCGTTTGTGAGTCGCCGGTCAGGTAGCCGCGATAGCGCACAATGAAGGGATCTTTGCCGCTGCCAATGGTAATATCTTCAATGCGCAGATAGCGACGAACCAGAATTTCATATTGCCCATAGGTTGGAAGCGGATTTTCCATGCAGATCTTCCTGATTGGTAGATATTGGAGGAGCGAGAAACCCTGCAAAGGGGCTTCTCGCTCCGTTTCGGTCAGGCGGGAATGGATGGGGGTCGAACCCACCGCGGCCCGCAACGCGACCCGCCACCGGTTTTGAAGACCGGGAAGCCCACCGGGACTTATCCACTCCCAGGCTTAAGCATACCGCAGGTGAGATGCTTTGGCAAGTCTATTCGGGTTGATTGCCCATAATTTGTTCAATTTGCTCTAGCATATCATCGGTTAGTTTCTCAACCGCTTCGGAAGCAGCCAAATTTTCATCCAGTTGTTCCAGACGGCTAGCGCCGGTGATGACGCTGCTAACCTCTTTTCGACGCAGGATCCAGGCGATGGCGAGCTGAGCGGTGGTCAGGTCAAGATCTTGCGCGAGCGAGGTGAGCTGGCGGATGATGGCGATGCGATCGGGGGTGAGGTTGTCGCGCACCCAGCCCATTTCTTCTAGTGCTGCGCGGCTGTTGGTGGGAATGCCATCGTTGTATTTGCCAGTTAGAATGCCGGAATAGAGCGGGCTCCAGGTTGTGAGGCCAAGACCAAACTCTTTGCAAAGCGGCCAGAGGTCAAGTTCCACACGTTTGCGGTGGAAGAGATTGTATTGCGGCTGTTCCATGCTGGGGGCGATGAGACCATATTGGCGTGCAACGCCAATGGCTTGCGCGACCTGGGCTGCTTCCCATTCGGAGGTGCCCCAGTAGAGGATTTTCCCCTGCCGGATGAGGTCTGTCATGGTGAAGACAATTTCCTCAATTGGGGTATCCGGGTCGTAGCGGTGGCAGAAGTACAGGTCGAGGTACTCGACTTGCATTCGACGCAGGGAGGCATGCAGGGATTCAAGGATGTGTTTTCGTGAAAGGCCGCGCCCATTGGGGCCAGGCATGGTGGGGCCAAACACTTTGCTGGATAGTACCAGTGCTTCGCGCGGTAAATCTTGAATGGCTTTGCCCATGACAACTTCGGCCTGTCCGCCAGCATAGACATCCGCATTATCGAAAAAATTGATGCCGGCTTCATAGGCGGCATGAAGCAGGTCACTTGCCATTGCTTCATCCAGCTGGTTGCCAAATGTGACCCAGGCACCGAGAGAAATTTCACTCACTTTGAGACCCGAACGACCCAAACGACGGTAATGCATGGGGAAAATCCTCCTTAGGGAATGTGAAGGTTAGCTTTCTTCGCCGCTGCCGATGCCGAGCGGTTTCCATTTCTCGGCGCTGGCGCGTAGACGGTGTGCGCCTCCGCCCCGGTTGTGTAGTTCGTCAAAGCCTTGCGGTTTGATGAACATTTCTTCACCATCCAACAAGCCGGTCAGGCCCGTTTGCCCGGGTTCCATGCGCTTGTTTTGGCAGTGCGAACAGGTTTTGGGGTCGTGGGGGCGGTATTCAATCGGCTCTTCGTAGGTGGTGATGTACCCTTCAAAGTTGCGCAGAATGATTTTATGATCCGACATGCTGACCAGGTAATTGGGCATGACAGGAATTTTTCCGCCGCCGCCCGGTGCATCTACAACGTAGGTGGGAACAGCATAGCCGGAGGTGTGGCCGCGCAACCCTTCAATGATTTCAACCCCTTTGGCAACAGGGGTGCGGAAGTGTCCAGCTCCTTCAACCAGGTCGCATTGATAGAGATAGTAGGGACGAACTCGAATGCGCACCAGGTCTTGCACCAGTTTACGTTGAATGTGGACGCAGTCATTGACGCCAGCCAGCAATACAGATTGATTGCCCAGCGGGATGCCAGCGCGCGTCAATCGGTCGCAGGCCTGGGCCAGTTCAAGCGAGATTTCGTTGGGGTGGTTGACGTGGATGTTCATCCATAGCGGATGATATTTTTGCAGCACATCGCATAGTTCATCCGTGACGCGCATGGGCATGAAGACTGGAATGCGGCTGCCAATGCGGATGATTTCAATGTGTGGAATTTCGCGCAAACGGGAGAGCAATTCTTCGAGAACTTTGGGCGCGAGGGCAAGCGGGTCGCCGCCCGAGAGCAGAACATCGCGCACTTGCGGGGTATTACGCAGGTAGTCAAGCTGCATTTCAAACTCGGAGCGCGAGAAGGTGGCGGTTGGGTCGCCAACGATGCGGGCGCGGGTGCAATAGCGGCAATAGGAAGCGCATTGAGTGGTGACAAGCATGAGCACCCGGTCAGGGTAGCGGTGCACCAAACCCGGCACGGGGGAGTGTCGGTCTTCGGCCAGGGAATCTTCCATCATGCCGGTAAAAGGCACCATTTCATCCGCGCGCGGGATGACCTGTTTGCGAATGGGGTCATCCGGGTCGTTCGGGTCAATGAGGGAGACAAAATAGGGCGTAATATCAACCCGGAACAGGCCGGAACTGCTGAGCGCTTTGCGCTCACTATCGGTTAATGCCAGCACTTTTTCAAAATCTTCGACCGAATTGAGCCGTTTGCTCATTTGCCAGCGCCAATCGTTCCACTTCTCATCGGGAATATCGGCGTAAATGGGGGCTCGTTTGGAGGTAAAGGGAGTAGGAGACATCGGTTTTCCTTTTGTTCTTAAAATGAGCAGAATACAAACCGGACCGTGGCCCGTGGGCAGCGGCAACAGGGTGGCGGCGGGTCGTGATCGGTGCGATAAAATCCAGCCAATTGGGCGCGAATTGTTTCAAACGTCATGGGTTCATTGTAAGGAAAAATGGCGTGTAGGTCAATTGATTTTTGAGAGTTTGAGTGGGATTTTTATCCTGAAAATGGGTTATTGAGCGGATTGGCGTATTAATAATTTGTCAGAGTTTATCGAAATCGGTTGACGCTCATTGTCAGGCATGGTATGATTTTATCAGGCTGTTTTAGCACTCTCCTCTTGAGAGTGCTAAAAAGGAGACAGTATGTTGGAAGATTTGACCGAACGCCAAAAATTTATTCTCAGTCTGGTGGTGCATGAGTTCACCCGAACGGCGATGCCAGTTGGTTCGCAGAACTTGGTGACGCAATTCCACCTGGATATGAGTTCGGCGACGGTGCGCAATGAAATGGCGGCACTGACCGATTGTGGCTATCTGCGACAGCCGCATACTTCTGCGGGGCGTGTGCCAACAGAGGAAGGATACCGCTATTTTGTGGGGCGTTTGTTGCGCGAGACGCAATTGCCAGATGCGGCGCGGCGGACGATTGCCCATCAGTTCTATCAGAGCCGGCAAGATGTTAGCCAATGGACGCGCCTGGCAGCCTCGGTGCTTGCTGTGCAGTCGCGCGGGGCATCGGTGGTGACGGCGCCGCGCACAGAACAGGTGCAAGTGCGTCATTTGGAGTTGATTGCAACGCGTGGCCGGCAGGTTTTACTCATTTTGGTGTTGGCAGGTGGCGAGGTGCAACAGCGTGTGGTGTTGCTGGATGAAATGGCAACGCAGGAGCAGCTTTCGGCCTTGGCGGATCATCTGACCCATACATTGCAGGGGCTGGATGAGGCTGCAATTCGCGCTCAGTTGGAGCAAGGGAATGGCCTGGAGGCAAGCGTAATGGGCTGGGTGCTGGAAGAATTGATGCAGGTCGAAATGGCAGCCGGCGGTGAGGTGTATATGGATGGTGTGGCAAATGTCCTGGCGGAGCCGGAGTTCTCGGGTTCGCAGGATGCGCGCCGCGCAATTGAGTTGTTGGAGCGGCGTACTTTGCTGCGCGAACTGTTGGCGCATTCGGCAGTGATGCAAGGCGCAGGCGGGGTGCAGGTGTTG
Organism: uncultured Anaerolinea sp.; assembly: GCA_964453115.1. Taxonomy (GTDB): domain Bacteria; phylum Chloroflexota; class Anaerolineae; order Anaerolineales; family Anaerolineaceae; genus JAIWNK01. The sequence continues at coordinate 96,848 of CAYVRT010000004.1, forward strand.
ATTGCCGGGGAAGGAATTTGGGAAGAGCTGCGCCCGTTTTCAATGGTGCTTGCCAGTTATGGTGCACCGGGCCTGGCGAGCGGAACATTGGGTGTGTTGGGGCCAATGCGCATGGCGTATGGGCGGACGATTTCGACGGTGCGTTTTTTGGCTGGTTTGTTGAGCGACCTGGTCGCTGAAACTATGACGGAAGAAATTCCAGGGTCACAGGAGGTCAATGAATGATGGCAGAAAAGAAACGAAGGAAGCGTTCGACGGCAGCGGTTACCGCTCCCTTGAAGGGCGCAGGTGCGGTGCAGGAGCCGGCTGCTCCAGTGGAGGAGGAAATTATCTCTGCTGTGCGCGAGCGAGCGACAGGGGGCGAACCGTCGCTCTTGGAGGAATTTCCGGTTGTTGAGGAAAGGATGTTGATTTCGGTGGCTGAGTATCAGACAATGAAAGAACAGCTTGAGCAATTGCGCAGCCAGGCGAATGAATATGCGGATGGCTGGATGCGGGAACGAGCAGACTTTCAAAATTATAAACGCCGGGTAGAGCGTGAGCAGGCTGCGCAGAGCCAATATCTGGGTGGGGAGATTCTGAAAAAGTTTTTCCCTATTGTGGATGATTTGGAGCAGGCACTGGCTTCCTTGCCCAGAGATGAGGTTTTTGCAGCATGGTTGAATGGTTTGGAACTGATTTTGCGCAAGGCACAGATGATGCTTGAGGCAGAGGGCCTAATGGGGGTTGCACAGGCGGGAGCAGAGTTTGACCCGATGGTGCATCAGGCGATTACGCACGAGCCGAGCGATGATTATCAATCGGGGCAGATCATTCAGGTAGTTCGGCAAGGGTATCGTGTTGGCGACCGGGTGTTGCGCCCGGCATTGGTTCGAGTTGCTAGTTAGTTATTTTTATCAGGAGGTTCCTTATGGCAAAGATTGTAGGGATTGATTTGGGTACGACCAATTCGGTGGTTGCCGTGATGACGGGCGGTGAGCCGGTTGTCATTCCATCGGCAGAAGGTGAACGTTTGGTGCCTTCGGTAGTGGCAGTCAACAAGAATCATGAACGCCTGGTGGGGCGCACGGCGCGCAATCAGGCGATCGTTAACCCTGAAAACACGATCTTTTCGATCAAGCGTTTTATGGGGCGTAAATATGACGATCCGGAAGTGCAGCGCACGATCAGTCGTGTTCCCTATAAAGTGGCACGAGCCTCGAACGGCGATGTGCGGGTTGTTTTGGATGGCAAGGAATATTCACCGCCAGAAATTTCGGCAATGATTCTTGCCAAGTTGAAGGCAGATGCTGAGGCATATTTGGGTGAGACTGTTACGCAGGCGGTAATTACGGTGCCAGCGTACTTTAATGATGCGCAACGCAACGCAACCAAGGATGCTGGTCGCATTGCTGGGCTGGAAGTATTGCGCATCATCAATGAGCCGACGGCTTCTTCTCTGGCGTATGGGTTGGATAAGAAGAAAAATGAAGTGATTGCTGTCTATGACCTGGGCGGCGGTACGTTTGATATTTCCATCCTGGATGTTGGCGAGGGTGTGTTCCAGGTCAAATCCACCAGTGGTGATACCTTCCTGGGCGGCGATGATTTTGATCTGCGCGTGATGGATTATCTGATTGATGAATTCAAGAAGGAAAATAATCTGGATTTGCGTAACGACCGTCAGGCGTTGCAGCGGTTGCGCGAGGCGGCAGAGAAGGCCAAGATCGAACTTTCGACCGTGATGCAGACCGAAATCAATCTGCCCTATTTGACGGCGGATGCGACGGGCCCTAAACATTTGGTGATGACAATTAGCCGCGCGAAACTGGAGCAGTTGACAGCAGATCTTGTCAGCCGCTCGCTCGAGCCGGTGCGCAAAGCGCTTTCGGATGCTGGGATGCGGACTTCGGACATTAATGAAGTGGTGCTGGTTGGTGGTATGACGCGTATGCCAGCCGTTCAGGAAGCGGTGCGGCGTGAGTTTGGCAAGGAGCCTCATCGTGGGGTTAATCCGGATGAGGTGGTGGCGGTTGGAGCAGCAATTCAGGCCGCAGTCCTCAGCGGTGACGTGAAGGATATTTTGCTGCTGGATGTGACACCATTGACCCTATCCGTTGAGACGTATGGTGGTGTTGCGACGCCGTTGATTGAGCGCAACACAACCATTCCAACGCGCAAGAGTCAGGTTTTCTCAACTGCTTCGGATAGTCAGACGCAGGTAGAGATCCATGTTTTGCAGGGCGAACGGCCGATGGCGGCGGATAATAAGTCACTTGGCCGCTTCATCCTGGATGGTATTCCCCCCGCGCCGCGCGGAATGCCGCAGATTGAGGTTACATTTGATATTGATGCAAATGGAATCCTTAAGGTGACGGCGCAAGATAAGGCATCTGGGCGCAGTCAGAATATCACCATTATGGCTTCTTCTGGTCTGAATGAACAGGAAATTGATCGGATGCGCCGTGAGGCTGAATTGCATGCCGAAGAGGATCGCAAGCGCAAGGAATTGATTGAAGTGCGCAATTTGGCTGATAATATGATCTATACCATGGAACGCACGATGCGCGATTTGGGCGAGAAGGTGCCGGCTGATTTGAAGAAGCAGGCGGAAGATGCCGCACAGGCACTGAAAGGTGTGGTGAATGGTGAAGATGTTGAGGCCATTCGCAGTAAGACAGAGGCATTGGGCCAAATCTTGCAAAAGATTGGTGCTGCGGCCTATCAGCAGGGCGGCCCAACCGCTGGCCCGGCAGGCGGCGCTCCTGGTGGCCCCGGTGGCCCTGGCCCCGATGGTGTTGTGGATGGCGAATTCCGCAACCTGTAAATTCTTTGCATAGGTGAATGAGGGCGCTCGGACGGATTCTGTCTGGGCGCCCGATGGATGATTTTATGACGCAACGTGATTATTACGAAGTATTGGGATTGCCGCGCGACGCTTCGGCGGATGACATTAAGAATGCCTTCCGCCGTCTGGCGCGTCAATATCATCCGGACGTGAACCACGAACCGGACGCGGAAGAAAAATTTAAGGAGTTGAACGAGGCCTACGGGGTGCTTTCTGACCCTGAAAAACGGGCGACCTATGACCGTTATGGACGTGCGGGCCTCGGAGATATGGGCGGAATGCCCGACTTTACAACGGTGGACTTTTCAGACCTGTTTGAGGAGTTCTTTGGTGCATTTGGCGGTTTTGGCGGGTCGCGCAGCCGCCAACAGCGGCGCAATGCCCCGCGGCGGGGCGGAGACCTATCCTATCGTTTGATGCTTACTTTTGAGGAGGCCATTTTTGGCGCCGAAAAGGAGATTGAGTTTGCGCGTGAGGAAACGTGCAGTGCCTGTCGTGGAACGGGTGCTGAGCCTGGAACTTCGCCCATTCGCTGTACCAATTGTGGTGGTTCGGGTGAGGTGCGGCAGGTGCGGCAGACCTTCCTTGGGCAGATGGTTCAGGTGACTCCCTGTTCTGTTTGCCAGGGGCAGGGGCAGGTCATTCAAACACCATGCCGGGTATGTCGCGGCAATGGGCTAGAACGCCGAACGCGCAAGCTGCTGGTGCGCATTCCTGCCGGGGTGGATAGTGGCTCGCAGATTCGTCTGGCGGGAGAGGGGCAGCCAGGGGCTTATGGTGGGCCGAATGGCAATTTGTATATTGAGGTGCAGGTTAAGCCACATCCATTCTTTCAACGGCGGGGCGATACCGTTTTGCTTAATTTGAGCATTAATATTGCACAGGCAGTTTTGGGTGCTGAGGTTGACGTGCCAACAGTGGATGGCACAACGCGTTTAGCCATTCCGGCGGGAACGCAGCCAGGGAAAGTTTTTCCCTTGAAGGGCAAGGGTGTGCCGCATACGCGTAGCAATGGACGCGGAGATCAATTGATTGTTATTAATGTGGATATTCCAACGCGGTTGAGCAGCGAGCAACGCAAATTGTTTGAGCAACTTGCAACAACATTGGGCAGTGAACCGCATCCGCAAGAGAAGAGCTTTTTGGATAAATTGAAAGAGGTGTTTGGTGGCTGAAGCGCACTGGTTGGAAGTTTCTTTGACGACTGATGATGAAATGGCAGAGGCTGTGGCGGAGGTTCTCAGCCGCTTTGTCTCTCAGGGCGTGGTGTTGGAACGTTCGGTTAAGTTTTTGAATGATGAAGATGAAGGCACGCCTGATGGGCCCGTACGAGTATATGGGTATCTGGTGATTGATGAACGCGTGGAAGAAAATCGCCAGCGAATTGCTGAGGCGTTGTGGCATTTGGGGCAGATTCGCCCTTTGGCAGAGCCTGCTTTTCGACCCATTGTAGACCAGAATTGGATGGCAGCCTGGAAGGAACATTATCGCCCGATTCCTATTGGCAAGAAATTGATCATCTTGCCAGCCTGGATTGAGCAGCAAGATGCAGAGCGTGTGGCGGTCAAGATTGACCCCAGCATGGCGTTTGGAACTGGCACGCACCCAACAACACAGCTTTGTATGCAGGCGATTGAGACCTATGTGCAGCCAGAGCGGCCTGTGGTGGATGTGGGTTGTGGTTCTGGCATCCTTTCCATTGCGGCATTGAAACTGGGCGCAAGCCATGCATTGGCGGTGGATATTGATAATGCGGCGGTTTTGGCAACCCGTGAGAATGCAACTTCGAATGAGGTCAATCAACGGGTGGAAGCCGGACTTGGCTCGATAGACGAGGTTTTGGCGGGGAAGTTCTCAATTCGACAGGCTCCCTTGGTGCTGGCCAATATTCTTGCACCGGTATTGATTCGCTTGTTTGAGGCTGGGCTGGCTGAACTGATTGAGCCGGGGGGTGTGATTGTCCTTTCAGGTGTGTTGGATTCACAGGCGGCGGGCGTTGTGGCCGCGGGCAAGGCAAAAGGGCTGCAATTTGTTGAGCAATTGCAGATGACAGATTGGGTGGCTATTATCCTCCGACGCTAGTGCTTACCAGATTCGTTCCAGGTCGGGGTTTTCGCAGGCGCGCCGTCCAACTTTTGCCAGGTTGACCCATTTCCCATGCACGTTGACGCGCACGACATCGGCGGTGAAATCGGTGATGGTTGATCCGTGATTGTCGAACAGCGATGAACCAACGGCATAAATATCTACAGGGACATTTAACTTTTCGAAGCGCGTAATTTTTTCGGGGGTGAACCCGCCTGAGACAATAATTTTTACCGCCTGGCAATATTGCCGGGCGGTTTCGCGCCAGGCTGGTGGAAGATCCCAGTTTTGCCAAGCCGAATCGAGCGCCTGACGGACGAGGAAAACGAGGCGCGGGTTGACGCCGAGATCGAGCGCTGGGTCGCCAAGTGGCGGGACGGAGCAATCGCGCTGATTGCCGCTCGTATCAAGCCGGACACCATAAAGCCGGAATTGTTCGGCGGATTCGGGTTGTTGAGCTTCAATGTGACGGCGGTATTCCTCGAACATGGCCTGACAAACAGCCAGTGAATCATGCACACAATCGTTATTGAAATCTACCAATGCGATGCGTGGAATGTGGCGGGGTAGGGTGCGGGCAAACGCCAGCATGGCCTGGCAAGTATCGCCAAGGAAGCATGCGATGGCTGCGTGTGCAACCGTACCGCCGCCTGCGCCGCCCCACCAATCGCCCTGGGCATCGGTGGAGACAAAAGGTCCCAGGGTGTGGGCATAATCAAGATTATAGCGCTGGACGGCAATTTGATAGGCGTAACCATCCGCAGCCTGCACTTCGTGCAGGTCAAAACGAGCCGGGAAGAAGAGAATGGGTTTGCCGCGCGTGGCAATCAAAGTTTGATAGACATTGGTGGCAACGCGGCTGGCGCGTGTGAGGATGCCCAGGGTGGGCGTTTCCAGGATGGCAAAATCGCGGTAGCGTCCGCGTACGCGCAGAACCGGGCGGATGTGCAGTGGATCACCATCATAGGCAACGGTGCAGCCATCCTGCACAGCCCAAACTTGAAGTCGGTCGGCAGTGTTGATGAAGGTTTCTGCTTCGAAATAACCGGTGCAATGACGCAGCATCGTCAGGGCCTTATCTACACCTACAACCAGCGTGTTGCCGGCGCGCCGGGTGAACCATTGCATTTCAACTTCAATATCGCCGGGAAGCAGACCCTGTGGGGAAAGATTGTCCGGCAGGTTGTGTTGGTTGCCGGTGTAGGTTTCGCCGTTGGTGGATAGCGTGGAAAGGATGGCGGCAATATTGACAAAGTATTTGTCGGTGTACCAGCCGCGCCGCATCCGTTCAATGTCGAGTTTGAAGGTGCTGTTATCGAGCCGTTTTTGGTCAAAGAAACTCATGTCACCTCTTTAAGTGTATAAATTACACTTATTATAAGGCGTTTACGGCGTTTGTCAAGAGAGGCGGGGTGGGTTATATTGATAGGCCGGGAAGAGAAACCGACGGTGCAAGTTCAATGGTAGAGGCATGGAGATAAGTGGCAAAGGCTTGCAGTGCCTGGGAAATTGCTTGCTGGAGAGGTGGGGTGGGCTGTTGATTGGCTTCCCACCACCAGTTTTGGATGGTGAGTCGCCCTGTTTTGCGTTCGAAACTGGGGTCAAAGCGAGCAACGAACTGGTCACCATACAGGACGGGCAGGGTGTAATGGCCATATTTGCGCTGTGCCGGTGGTTTGTATACTTCCCAAATGTAATCGAAGTTGAAGAGCAAACGCAAGCGCTGACGATCCCAAAGCAGGTTATCGAGCGGGGCAAGGAAGCTGATGCTGGGTTCGGCAGGTGGAGGACTTTCAAGCAGGGAGAGGTCGGTGTTGCGCAGGTAGAAGATGTGCCGAGGTAGGCTGTTGATTAGCACAGCCTGGATGAGGCCTTGTTGCAAGAGGCGCTTTAGGGCTGCCTGACGCTGTGCGCTTTTGCATTCCAGAATGCCGCCCCAGTGTTCACCTGCGCCAGGGTGTGCCAGGCCAAGGCTGCCAATGCGGCGCAGGATGTGCCAGTCGTGATAGGCTTCGAGGGTGGGGAAGGGGTCGGGCGTTTGAAGGATTTCGGTTGACAACAAATGCTCGACGGAGTCGAAAAAACGGCGGGTGCCAATGCGATGATGGATGCCTATTTCACCGCTGAAGTAGAGCGCTTCAAGGGTGGAACGCACCAGGCGGGTGGAACCCCAAAACCAGTCGGCGCGCTCTTTGTTTTCAATATCTATGGAGGAGAGCGGTCCGCGCTGCTTCAGGTTTTGGCGGACGAAATCAGCGAGGCGCATGCCAGGCTGATCGGGTTGGGCGTAGTGTTGGCGCATGATTGACCGGCGCCGGGCAAAGCAAGGCCAATCGGCGGCGGTGTAGATGCTCATGACCTTGTCCCAGCCATCCCAGAGCAGTCGGTCATGGTAGAGTAATTCATCCAGCATGGCTGAAGAATAATCTTGTAGGCGGGCTTGCAGAACCAGGTGTGGGTTGGGGCCAACAATGTTGACCGGGTCATATTGGATGCAGCCAAAGCGTTGTATGAGTTGTAAGATTCCCTGCTTGCCTTGCAAACTGCGCGGCGGCCAGAGGAATTGTTGGGCAAGCAAGAAATGCTGTGCCTGGGTTGGGGTGAGAGTGAGCATGGATTGATTTTAGAATGAACGTTCTGGTTTGTCAAGCAAAAGGCAACATGGTACAATCAATTGAACACCGACAGGTGTATCTTAATCAATTGGGAGCGGTTGTAATGAAAGATACGCGTGAGACGTATGCGGTGGAAGTGGCAGGGGTGAAACGGGATTTGCGTCTGTTTGAGGTCAAACCAGGTTTGCGGATCGCCATTTTGAATATTTTGGGTGATACTGAGTTGGTTGGTGCTTGCGCCAAAGCATTGGCTGAAAAACTTTTTGGGCACGAGTATGATGCAATTGTGACGGCGGAAACAAAAAGCATCCCGTTGGCGCATATGCTGTCGGTTGAGACGGGGAAACCGTATGTGATTTTACGTAAATCCTATAAGCCTTATATGGGTGAGGCATTGCAAGCTGAGACGCTTTCGATTACAACCGGCGCGCCGCAGACGTTGTATCTGGATGAGAAAGATTGTGTATTGTTGTGTGGACGGCGGGTTGTAATTTTAGATGATGTGATCAGCACTGGTTCAACTTTGCAGGGTATGCGCCTGGTGATGCAGAAGGCTGGCGCAACAGTTGTGGCGGAGACGGCAATTTTTACGGAAGGTGAACGTGCCAAGTGGTCACAGATTGTGGCGCTGGGGCATTTGCCAGTCTTTAGTGATTGAGCGTGCGTGGAGCATCCATGCTGAACAGGGATGGCTGAGCAGCGTCCTCGCAGCGCGGGGTATCGGAGAGTGGCTGTCCATTGGGGTCGAGGACAGGAATATCCAGCGCTGTTGAACTGCCCGAAAAACGCAATCGCAATGAGATTGTGCCTTGGGGTGGATTGTTGCACCAGTTATTCCAGCGAAATTCGATTGCCAGGCTATCCTGTGGGGAGAGGGTGTAGGTGCTGAGAAGGTCGCTGTCGGAGATGCTTTGGACGGCGAGAAAATTTCCGCTTTCGTCGAGGACGATGACTTGAGGGCTGCCGCTCCAAGTGCAATTGGTGTTGGTGTAATTGGTGAGCGTGATTTGTCCAGTCAGGCTGCCTGTGGCTGCCAGCCAGGTGGCGGAAGGGGTTAGCTTGGCAAGCGAACAAGCTGCATCTGGTGTGATTTGGGGCGTGGCTGATTGGCAGGCGGTGAGGAGGGTGAAGAGGAGAAAGAAGATAAGCGGGGATTTCACGGCTCGACCCAGGCGCCATTGCTGGCATGACAGAGGTAAACCTCAGCTCGTTTGCCGCATTTGCTCGCATAGCCATCGGTTAGTTGGGCGATGAAGGACTCGGCCTGCGCTTCTTCAACCAGGTTGACCGTACAGCCACCAAAGCCTGCTCCGCTCAGCCGGGCGCCCAGGCAGCCTGGGATATTGGCGGCAATTTCAACCAGTGCATCCAGCTCGGGGATGCTGACTTCGTATAGATCGCGAAGTGAGGCGTGACCGGCGAACATGAGCTGTCCAAAGCGGGTGGAATCGCCTTTTTCAAGACATTGTGCCGCTTCATCAACGCGAGCACATTCTTCCACCACGTGTTGGGCGCGTTTTTGTACCATGGGCGGTAACTGACTGCTGACGCGGGCAAAATCTATTGGGGAGACATCGCGTAAAGCGCGCACATTGGGCAATTTGCTTTGTAAGTGGCGCACCGCTTCTTCACATGCAGCGCGGCGCTCATTATAGGCTGAGGTTGCCAGGCTGCGGCGCATTTTGGAATCGGCAATGATGATTGCAGCCCCGACGGGAAGTGGAACCGGACGCCAGAGCAGGGTGCGCGTGTCAAAATGCAGAGCGTGCCCGGCGACACCATTGGCACACGCAAATTGATCCATCAGGCCGCAATTAACGCCCACATAGCGGTTTTCGGCCTCCTGGCAAAGGCGGGCAAGCGTTAGCCGGTCCAGTTCCCAATTACCCAATGCCTGCCACAGGACAGCAAAGCCAACTTCCACGGCGGCTGAGGAGCTTAGCCCGGCGCCCATGGGGACACTTGAAGTGAAGGCGGCTTCCATTCCTTGTAGACGGATGCCGTGTTGCTCCAGTACCCAGGCAACACCTGCCGGGTAGAGCGCCCAGGATGGTAGCGGGTTGCCGGCTGTATCCTGCCGGGTGGAGAGTAAATCCAGGTCAAAAGTGATTTTTTGATTGAGATCGAGGGCGTGTAAGGTGACCTTTCGGCCTGGTTGCAATTCAGCACCCAGTTGCACGTTGCGGTCAATGGCAGCCGGCAAAACAGCGCCATCATTGTAATCTACGTGTTCGCCAAGCAGATTGACCCGGCCCGGTGAAACAACACGATAGGGGGCGTTTTTAAGTTCGAACATGATTTTCTTCTCCACAAACAGGGGTTTGATTTTGAACGAGACGCTGTTTTTGGGCGTGGTTGAGGCGTTTGATGGCAAGTTCTCGGCGCTGTGCGGTGGCCCGGTCGGGTTGGCTTTCCAGGTAGACCAGGCGCACCGGGCCATGGGTGCGGGTGTAGGCTGCGCCCTGGCCGCGGTTGTGTTGTTGGACGCGGCGTTGCGGATTGGTTGTCCAACCCGTGTAGAAACTGCCATCGGCACATTCCACCATGTAGCAGTAAAAGGGCATTGGAATCAGGCGGAGGGTTTGCGGGGGCGAATGCCGATCAGGCGATTAAGCATTTCGCCAACAGTGGGTAGTTTAAAGGCGCTTTCGGGATTATCTAGAATGGGATCCCAGGCATTGCGCCGCCGCTCTGTTTCCCAGGTTTTGCGGTTTTCAGCTGCCTGAGCAAAGATTTGCATCAACGATGTTTCATCTTGTTCTTGCAGACCGTTGCGCAGGGATTGCAGGGTGCCGATGTATTGATCGAGCATGCGAAGGTTATTCTCACGGTTTAAGAACAGGGCATGAGTCAGGGATTCGCTGTCATCGAGCAGGGTTTCCGGGTCGGTTGCGGAAGCGTAGGCACGCCCGGCCATTTTTCGGGCTTCCTTCCAGCCGGGTTGCAGGGTGGTAGTAAGTACCAGGGCGGTAGCTTCTAATCGGGGCAGAATTTCGCTGCTGGCAAGCAGACCATCCGCTTCCATTGCTGTGGTGAAGCAGGCTTGTGCACCAAGCAATACACATAATTCATCGGCTAGTTTGAGAGCCGCAGGATCGGTATCTGTTGCATCACTGATCAAGATCTGACTGTGTTGAAACAGGTCGGAATGAGCCGTTTCGGGGCCATTGCCGGCTTCTTTGAGATAGGCCGGATTGAGACTTGGGGTGAAGCCAAGCAGGTATCGCTGGGCAGGGAAGAGTTCTTTTGCCCATTGGTGAGCGGTTTGATGACAGGGGTTTGTGCTGAGAACGACGGCTCCTTGTTTGAGAACGGGAGCAATCAATTCCAGTGTGATTCGCAGCTCAGCCGTTGGCGCGGCAATGAGGATCAGGTCTGCTTTTTCGACAGCAGCCGGCAAGTTGCGAAAGCTGTGATCTAGTGCACCCAGCTTGAGCACGCGATCGGTGCGGGCAGGGTCGCGGTCAATACCGGAGCGATGGATTTTGGCTTTGTGCGGGGCAAGTGCCAGGCCAAAGGATGCGCCCAGGCGGTTGAGGCCGATGAGGGTCAGTTCGACGGGCATTTGTTCATCTCCTGAAAAAATGATCGGTGAGGTCAGCCGCCAAGCAGCAACCCAAAAAGCAAATCAATGGCTGGTTCAATGGCCCAGCCGAGGAAGTTGAAGCCCAGGCGGGGGAGGATGACAACCAGAAATAGCAAGAGGAAGGAACTGATGGGGCGGATGGCATCCAATGCGCGGGCCATGGGGGGGGGGGCGAAGTAATCGGCAATTTTTTCGCCATCCAGTGGAGCAAGCGGAATGAGGTTAAACAGCATCAGGGCCAGGTTTGACCAGATGAAGGAGAGCAGGAAAACATACGGGCTGGGGAGCAGCCCGGTGGTGGGGGTGAACTCTACCAGGTTGAGCCGCAATGGAATGGCGGCTAAGAGGGCTAACAAAAAGTTGGACATGGGGCCAGCCAGAGAGACCCACATCAGTGCGGAAGGCGAGCGACGGCGCAGGGTGTAGGGGTCTACGGGGACGGGTTTGGCCCAGCCAAACCCAACCAGAACAAACATGAGCGTTCCAATCAGGTCGAGGTGTGCCAACGGGTTGATTGTCAGGCGGCCATTGGCGCGCGGGGTATCATCGCCAAAGGCATTGGCAGTGATGGCATGAGCAAATTCATGCACTGGCAATGCAATCAGCATGATCACCAAGTTGGTAATGATGAAAGCGGGGGCTAAATCAAGCATGGGTTGATTATAACATGGGTGGTATAATCTGGACGTGTTACCCGAGCTAAAGCTGGAAGATGTTGTTCGTTTGCGCAAACCGCATCCCTGTGGATCGTATGACTGGAAAGTGGTGCGGCTGGGGGCAGATATTGGGCTGGAGTGTTGTCGGTGTGGGCGGCGGGTGGTGCTTACACGGCGTGAGCTTGCGCGGCGGCTAAAGCGTTTATTGGGGCAAACGATTCCATTGGGGGAGGATTGAATTCTGGCTTTGTGAGAGTGGCGCAAGCGCAATCTTTCGAGTAGAATCAAAGGTATGCCTATTTTGAGTGCCAAAACATTGGAATTTTTCAGTCATAGCCCTGAGCAAACGCGCCGAGCTGGAATGCGGATGGGTGCAATGCTTGGGATGGGTGATTTGTTGTGCCTTTCTGGTGATTTGGGGGCCGGGAAGACGACCCTGGTGCAGGGCTTGGCGCAGGGCTGGGGATCGCTGGATGCGGTTTCTAGTCCGACTTTTGTCTTGGTCAACGTTTATCGCCGATTGGATGGTGGTCAACTTTATCACCTGGATGCCTATCGTTTGCGAGATGCCGAAGATGCAATAGACCTGGATTTGGATTCCATGCTCGAAAGTGGTGCTTTGGTGGTGGAATGGCCGGAACGGATTGAGCGGGCTTTGCCAAAAACGTGTTTGTGGGTACAGATGCGCTATTTGGAGGATGAGCAGCGCGGGATGGTGTTTGAGCCGCATGGAGCGCGCTATGAACGGATGGTGATGGAGTTGAGGCGCAAGATGTATGGAGGACTTCATGCTGTTGGCAATGGATAGCTCGACGCAGGTGGTTGGCCTGGCGTTATATGATGGTGTGCAGGTGCTGGGGGAGATGGTTTGGCGGACTCAGAATCATCATACGGTGGAGCTTTCGCCAGCGGTGAATGATTTGATGACGCGTTGCGGTGTGAAGGGACGCGATTTGCGCGCTCTGGCAGTTGCATTAGGGCCTGGCTCGTTTACCAGTTTGCGGATTGGCCTGGCCCTGGTAAAAGGGTTGGCGCTGGCGCTCCGTTTGCCCGTTGTGGGAATTCCAACACTGGATGTGGTGGCTGCGATGCAGCCGGTGAGCGAATTGCCGCTGGCCGCAGTTTTACAAGCGGGGCGGTCTCGTCTGGCGGTTGGCTGGTACCGTGCTGCTGCCGAGGGATGGCAGGCGGAAGGGCAGGCCAGTGTGACGACGCTGGAGGCGCTCTTTAATGGGCTGGGGGATGCAGCTTTGATTTGTGGTGAATTGGGCGCGTTGGAACGTCAAACGCTTGCCCGGCATAAGGGCGTGCTATTGGCTTCTCCGGCGCAATCGTTGCGTCGCCCGGCTGTGCTGGCAGAATTGGCCTGGAAACGCTGGCGTGCAGGTCAGATGAGCGATGTGGTAACGCTCTCGCCTATTTACATGTCTACAGCTGATGCAATTCCGGAGTGAAACGTTGATGCAAATGATGGTGCGTCCAATGGAAGAGAAAGATTTGCAGGCAGTGCATGAAATTGATCTGCTTTCTTTTAACCTGCCCTGGCCTGAGCGCTCCTTTCGATTTGAATTGATGGAGAACCAGGCCAGCCGAACGTGGGTGGTGGAAGTGGGGATGGCAGATGGAGAGCAACGCATTGCAGCAATGATGGTGCTGTGGATGATTGTGGATGAGGCGCACATTGGCACGTTGGCAACGCATCCAGACCTGCGACGACATGGAATTGGAGCGCGCTTATTGGCGCATGGCTTGCTTTCAGCACGGGAGGAAGGCGCGCAGCAATCATTGCTGGAAGTGCGGCGCGGAAATTTGGCGGCTCAGGCTTTGTATCTACGGTTTGGGTACGAGGTGACGATGGTTCGTCAGCGCTATTATCATGATAATGGTGAGGATGCGTTGTTGATGACCTTGCCAGATTTACAGTCGGATGCCTGCCGGGTACGTCTGGCGGCTTTTCTCTAGAATCTAAGCAGCAGGAGGTGAATGATGGATGCAAGCAAGGTTTTGCAGGAAATTGCCGGACAGGTGGCCGGATGTGAGAAGTGCGAATTGCACTTTTCGCGCAAAAAGTCGGTGCCTGGCGAAGGGCCGGCACATGCGCAAGTTTTGCTGATTGGTGAGGGGCCGGGTTTCTATGAAAATGAACAGGGGCGACCTTTTGTTGGGCAGGCGGGTAAATTTTTGGATGAATTGCTTGCCAAAGCTGGCTTGAAACGTGAGACGGTGTTTATTACCAATGTTGTCAAATGCCGCCCGCCTGGCAATCGCGACCCACAGCCGGAAGAATTGTTGGCCTGTAGCGGGTATTTGGATCAACAAATTGAGGCGATTGCGCCGCAGTTGATCGTGACTTTGGGACGTTTTTCCATGGCAAAGTTTATGCCGAATGCGAAAATTAGTGAGGTGCATGGGCAGGCTGCCTGGGTGCGCGGGCGGTTGGTGGTGGCAATGTATCATCCGGCTGCGGCGCTGCATCAACCCAGCCTGAAACCAACCCTTGAAGCAGATTTTGCTCGTTTGCCGGAATTTGTTAAGATGGCAAAAGGAAAGTCTCCGGCAGTGGAGGTTGTGGAAACGCTTGTGGAGACTGAGGATTTGAAGAAGGAAGATGATCAGCCAACCCAGTTGAGTTTGTTCTAAAAAACAGGAGAGAATCATGATGACGCAAAAACATGCTTTGATGGAAAAACTGCAATCGCACAAGTCGAAAGTGGCGATTTTGGGGTTGGGGTATGTGGGCTTACCGTTGGCGGTGGTGTTTGCTGAGGCTGGTTTTGAGGTGATTGGGATTGACCCGATTGCTGAAAAAGTTGACCTTTTGAACCGAGGTGAAAGCTATATTCTGGATGTGCCGACTGAGCAGGTGCGGGCCCTTGTGCAGGCCGGTAAGTTGCGTGCAACGACCGATTTTGCGGCATTGCTTGATGTTCATGCGGTAAGTATTTGTGTGCCAACGCCGCTGCGGAAGACGGGCGACCCTGACCTATCCTTTATCGTTTCTGCAACCGATTCGGTTGCTCAGTACTTGCACCCAGGAATGGTGATAGTGCTGGAATCCAGCACCTATCCTGGCACGACGCGCGAACTGGTTTTATCCAAGTTGGTGGAAAATAACAGCCTGAAGGTGGGCAAGGATTTCTTCCTGGCGTTTTCACCGGAGCGGGTTGATCCAGGGCGTTTGGATTGGACAACGATTAACACGCCAAAGGTGGTGGGGGGAATTACCGCCGATTGCTGTGAGGTTGCGTCTTGCTGGTATCAACAAGCGTTGCAAACGGTGGTAACAGTTTCTTCGGCAGAAGTGGCAGAAATGGCAAAATTGCTCGAGAATACGTTCCGGATGATTAATATCGGTTTGGTGAACGAGCTAGCAATTATGTGTGATCGGTTGAAAGTGGATGTTTGGGAGGTGATTGATGCAGCTGCCACCAAACCATTTGGTTTTATGCGCTTCACACCAGGGCCAGGGCTGGGGGGGCATTGTATTCCAATTGACCCACTCTACCTTTCGTGGAAGTTGCGGTCACTGAATTACACGGCGCGTTTTATTGAACTGGCCTCGGAAATTAACACGGGGATGCCGCGCTTTGTGGTTGGCAAGGTGCAAGATGCATTGAATCAGCAAGGCAAGCCATTGAAGGGTAGCCGGGTGTTGGTTTTGGGTGTGGCATATAAGCCGGATATTGATGATTTGCGTGAATCGCCGGCTCTGGATGTGATTGGGCTGTTGCAGAACAAGGGTGCACAGGTGGAATATCATGATCCTTTTATTCCTGTGCTGCGACACGATGCGATGGAGATGCAGAGCGTGGCCGATTTGATGTCTGCGGTGCAGAAGGCGGATTGTGTGGTTATTGTAACCAATCATAAGGCGTATGATTATGCGGCTATTTTGGCAGCAGCTTGCTTGATTGTGGACACACGCAATGCGCTTGGTAAGACGGGACGCGACAACCCAAAGGTGGTGAGGTTATAATGGCGCGCTATCTGGTGACTGGTGCGGCGGGTTTTATTGGCGCACGGGTGAGCGATTTGTTGCTGAACGATGGGCATGAGGTATTCGGGGTGGATAACCTTAATGACGCTTACGATGTCCGGCTGAAGGAGTGGCGTTTGGCCCGTTTGAGTGGTCGGGCAGGCTTTGATTTTGAGCGCGCGGATATTGCACAGTTTGCAGCGGTACAGAATGTTTTCGAGCAACGCGGGCCTTTCGATGCGATCTTCAACCTTGCCGCGCGCGCCGGGGTTCGGCAATCGGTTGAAAACCCATGGGTGTATGTGGATACAAATATGACTGGAACGTTGAATTTGTTGGAGATGGCCCAGCGAAAAGGAACAAAAAAGTTTATTTTGGCCTCAACTTCCAGCATCTATGGCGATAATCCATCGCGTCCTACGCCTGAAACAGCGGCAAGCGACCGACCTTTGCAGCCCTATGCAGCCAGCAAGAAGGGTGCTGAAGCAATGTGCCATAGTTATCACTATCTCTATGATCTGGATGTGACGATTTTTCGTTACTTTACGGTATATGGGCCAGCGGGTCGTCCGGATATGGTGATGTTTCGTTTTGCGCAGTGGATCGCGGAAGGCAAGCCTGTGCGAGTGAATGGGAATGGCGAGCAGACGCGCGGGTTTACCTATCTGGATGACATTGCACGCGGTACAATCCTTGGCCTTAAACGAGTTGGGTATGAGATTGTGAATCTTGGCGGGCATGAAGAGATTTCGATCAACGACTTGATTGCTCGATTGGAAGCCCTGTTGAAAAAAAAGGCGCAGATTGAATATTTGCCATTGCACCGGGCGGATATGCTTGCAAATTTGGCGGATGTGGGCAAGGCGCGGCAATTGCTGGGTTGGCAACCGCAAATTGCTTTGCAGGATGGGATCGAAAATCTTGTCAATTGGTATTTGCAGGAGCGTGATTGGGCAAGCCAGGTTTTGACTCTGTGACACTCTCTGGCGCAAGGATGATGCGCCGATGGGTGGGAAAGGGGCTGGCAGTGGCGCGCACCTGGGCGCAGGATTGGCTGCTGCGCAGGGTGGTGCGTAATTCAACCTATTTGTTCATTAGCAATGTCATCAGTGCGGTTTTGAGCATTGTGACGGCCAATTTGCTGGGGGTGGTTGGCTTTGGCATGTTGGGGATTGTGACCAGTTTTGTTGCCAATATCAACCGTTTGTTTTCTTTTCGGATGGGGGATGTGGTGGTTCGGTATGTTGGGGCTTATCTGGCGTCGCCGGAGGCAAGCGAGGAACAAAAGCAGCGTGCTGCGGCGGTGATTAAAGCAGCCGCATTGTTAGAGACGGTGACTTCGCTGGTGGCATTTGGAGTTCTGGTGTTGGTTGCTCCACTGGCAGCACAATGGATTGCAAAAGATGAGGGCGTAGCCTGGATGTTTGTTCTGTATGGGGTATCCATTGTGGCGAATTTTGCCTCTGAGACGGCAACAGGGGTGTTGCAGGTCACCAATCATTTTCGCAGTCAGGCAATTTTGAATGCGGTTCAGAGTGTGGTGGCGGCATTGTTGATTGTGTGGGCATCTATTGCTGATGCAGGTTTGTTGGGGGTGCTTGGGGCTTATCTGGTGGGAAAGCTGTTGCTGGGCCTGGGGCCGATTGTGTTGGCCTTGCGGGTGTTACCCCGTGCGTTGGGGCGTGGTTGGCTGCGGGCGCCATTCTCGCTGCTGCCGCCATTGCGTGAACTAACGGGGTTTGCCATCAGCACCAATTTGAGCGGGACCATTAACGTGGTGGCGCGCGATAGTGAAGTGCTGTGGGTTGGGTTTTTGTTCTCGCCGCTGGAGGCAGGCTATTTTAAAACCGCGCTGGCGATTGTTAACCTGGCAATCATGCCGATTAATCCATTCATTGGTGCAACGTACCCGGAAATGGCGCGCTGTGTGGCTGAGCAGCAATTTGCCCGCTTACGATTGCTGTTACGCCGAGTTAGCTTGATTGCTGGCAGTTGGACGGTATCAGTCATGGTGGGGTTGCTGTTGTTTGGGCAGACTGTATTGTTTCACCCCTGGATCTTGGCAGGGCGGAGTTTTCAGGTATATGATGCTGCCTTTGCACCTGCTTTGACTTTGACACTGATTTTGCTGATTGGCTTTGGCACGGCCAACACCTTGTTTTGGAATCGTCCGTTGTTGCTGGTGCAAAATAAGGCCGGGGTGGCTTTGCGTGTGGCTTTCTATAGCATGATGGCAAAGACGTTCTTGACGGCTACTCTGGTGCCATTGTTCGGGTATCGAATGGAGGCATTTGCAATGGCTGGTTATTTTGTTGTTTCGGTTGGGATAATGGTTTGGTTGGGGTTGCGAGAGGTTGGGCGGCAAGAGCGCTTGCATTTTGAGGTGATACCATGAAAATTGCTTGCCTGACGACTTCGCACGCGCCCGTCAGTACAGCAAATAGTATCCAGGTTTTTAAGGCCTGTCATGCGCTTGCGCAAGGGGGGGCTGAAGTTTGCCTGTGGGTTTCGTCACCGCCTTCAGGGGCAAGTTGGGATGAGTTAAGCGCATTCTACGGGCTGCGTACCCCATTTGAGGTGCGTTGGTTGCCTTCTAGGCCCTATCTACGTCGCTATGATTTGTTGTTGGCTGGGGTTCGGGCAGCTCGGCATTGGGGAGCAGATGCGTTGATGACCTGGGCTGTTCAGGCAGCTGTGCTGGGCGGAATGTTTAAAATGCCGGTTGTGTATGAATTACATGATCGTCCAACTGGAAAACTGGGAGCATGGTGGTTGCAACGATTGGCTGCAAGCAAAAGCCCGAAGCGGGTGCTGATGATTACCAATGCGCTGCGTCGGGTGGTGGAAAAAGAGTTTGGGATCTGTTTTTCCGATTCGGAAGTGCAGATTGCGCCGAATGGAATTGAATGGGATCGGTTTGAGCATTTGCCAACCCCAATGCAAGCACGACAAGCTCTTGGGTTGAAGGAGATGCCTACCGCAGTCTATACCGGACATTTTTACACTGGGCGGGGAATGCAGTTGTTGTGCGACCTGGCACAGGCTTTGCCGCAGATTCAGTTTTTGTGGGTTGGGGGGCGAGCGATGGATGTTGAAATGTGGCGGCAACGGACACAGGCATTTTCGAATGTGATTCTTACAGGTTTTGTGGAAAATCAACGTCTGGCATTATATCAGGCGGCAGGTGAGGTGCTGCTGATGCCCTATGAGCGGGCAATTGCTGGTTCAGGCGGTGGAAATTCGGCGGAAATTTGTAGCCCGATGAAGATGTTTGAATATATGGCGTGTGGGCGTGCGATTTTGAGCAGCGATTTGCCCGTATTGCACGAGGTGTTGAATGAGGAGAATGCCGTGTTTTGCCCACCGGAAGATGCTGTGATGTGGGGGCGGGCGCTCTTGAGTTTGGTGGAGGATGGCGAGCGAGCGCGACGGCTGGGATTTCAGGCGCGTCGAGATGCCCAACAGTATACCTGGCGGGCACGCGCAGAAGGAATTTTGGATTGGTTGCGCTGGCTGCCGGGTCTTGAGCAGGAGATGAGCAAAAAATCATGATGGTCAAAAAAATAGATTTTTGGCGGGCGTTGACGATAGGCGTTTTAGGCGGTGGCGTTTTGGCTGCTTTTCAGCCGGGTGGTTTGCTCAGCAGAGGGTGGCCGGCATTTGGCTTTCTGGTATTTGGGGCTGTTTTGAGCCTTGTGGTTGCCTGGCGGGCGTCTGGGGCTGGGCGCAGTATGGCCTGGTGCATGGGATTGGCATTTGGTTTGCGGATTTTGTTGGCAATTGTGCTTTTTTGGGGGTTGCCGACCTGGGGGGACGCACTGGATGAACAGCAGCAGGCCGGGTATGAATTTTTTGATGCTTATCACCGTGATGCACAGGCCTGGCAGTTGGCAAGCTCTGAGCAGCCGCTCAGTGATGCGTTTGGTGAAGAGTTGTACATGGATCAGTATGGAGGATTGTTGTGGCTGAGCGCCTGGTGTTATCGGTTTCTCAGCCCGGATGCACAGCGTCCCTTGCTGGTGGTTGTGCTTGGTGCCTGGGTTGCAGCGTTGGGGAGCATTTTTCTCTACCGTGCCCTGCGCGGGCGTTTTGAAGGCCGGGCGGCGTTAACAGCTGCCTGGGTTTATGGATTGTATCCTGAAGGACTACTGATGGGGGCCTCTCAGATGCGCGAGCCATTTTTAATGGGCTTGGGTGCAATTGCTTTTTGGGCAGTTGCCGTTTGGCCGTTGCGTTCCTCGGAGACGACGTTGCACCGTCCGGCTTTGGCGGTGTTGCTGGTGACAGCTTTACTGGGGTTAGGGATCTTTTCCTGGCGAGCAGCACTGCCAATTGCGGTTATTTTGGTCATTTGGTTTTGGATTGAGAATACCCTGCCGCGACGGAAGCAGTGGCTGAGGCTGGCAGGCTGGGGTGTTTTGGGGCTGGGGTTATTGGTGGCTGTGGTTTTGAGTTGGCGTTGGCTGCGAAACGTGGCAGCCTGGGATGCTTTGTTGGCTGAACGTTCATCGGGAATGTTGCAAGTGCAGTTGCAAAAATTGCCAGATATTGTTAAGTTGCCATTTGTTACTTTGTATGGGTTGTTTCAGCCGGTCTTGCCTGCTGCGTTGATTGAGACGGCCTTGCCGATTCACCGGGCTATTTCCATTGGGCGAGCGGTTGGCTGGTACCTTTTAGCGCCTGTTCTTATCTATGGCGGGTTTGTGGTTTGGAAAGCAGAGCGGTCACGCCGGTCTGTGTTGATATTGACCATGGTGGCGTGTTCCTTCTGGTTATTAATCAGTTCGCTGCGTGCTGGTGGTGACCAGTGGGATAACCCGCGCTATCGGGTGATTGTGTTGCCCTGGCTGGCATTGTTGGCTGGCTGGGCCTGGGAGCGCGCCGTGCGGCTGCGCGACCCCTGGCTGTGGCGCGGATTTGTGGTGGAGGTAATTTTTCTGGCTTTCTTTACCCATTGGTACTGGCAACGTTATGTGAGTGGAGGCCAAAAATTGCCTTTCTTTTTGATGATTGGACTGATTTTGGCAAGCTCGGCGCTGTTTTTGACTGGCTGTTGGTTGTGGGATCGCTGGCGAGGCCATTCCTTGAATGGCAGGCTGACCAGGAGGAAGTGATTTTTACGGTATAATTAGAAAAATTTGAACGAAGTGAGCGGATTTTATGTACCTTTCCGTAGTAGTTCCTGTCTATAACGAAGAAGAAAACGTATCTCTGTTATATGATGCTGTGCAAAAGGCGCTTGCTGGTTTGGGGCGTTCTTGGGAGCTGGTGCTTGTGGATGATGGCAGCAAGGATCGCAGCCCTGAGTTATTGGAGAAACTGGCGGAAACTGACCCTGCGCATGTGCGGGCTGTTTTGCTGCGCCGCAATTTTGGACAGACGGCGGCAATTGCTGCTGGCATTGACCATGCAAGTGGCGAAATTATTGTGTTGATGGATGCCGATTTGCAAAACGATCCGATTGATATCCCAATGATGTTAGAAAAGGTAGATCAGGGATATGATGTGGTTAGTGGGTGGCGACATGAGCGCAAGGATGCCTTTCTGACACGCACCTTGCCCTCGCGCTTAGCCAATGGGTTGATTTCCTGGGTGACAGGTGTGCATTTGCACGATTATGGCTGTACCTTAAAGGCCTATCGCCGCGAAGTGATTACTGGCTTTCGGTTGTATGGTGAAATGCACCGTTTTATTCCGGTGTATGCCAATTCGGTTGGGGCGAGGTTGATTGAAGTCAAGGTGAATCATCATCGGCGTCGCTTTGGTAAGGCCAAATATGGCCTTGAACGCACGGTGAAGGTGGTTTTGGATTTGTTTACGGTAAAGTTTTTGAGCAGCTATGCCAATAAACCCATCTATTTGTTTGGGGGAGCAGGAATGGGGTTGATTGCGATTAGTGCGGCAACCCTGCTCTATCTGTTTGTGCGACGGATTGGCTGGAATGTTTCGGTGATGAATTCGCCGCTCTTTCAGATGGCGACAATGGTGGGCATTTTGGGGTTCCAATCTATTTTGATGGGGTTGATAGCAGAGCTATTGGTGCGTACCTATCACGAGTCGCAACATAAACCAACGTATACAGTGCGACGAGTGATTGGCGGAGAAACGCCGCAAGTTGGGGATTGATGCGCATCCTGGTACTCTCTCATGAATATCCTCCCGTAGGCGGTGGGGGCGGACGGGTTGCGCAGGATTTGTGTGAGGGGCTGGCGCAGCGCGGACATGAGGTCCGGGTGCTAACGGCACATCATGGAAAGCTCGCATTGTCGGAAGAAATAAAAAGGGTGCGTATTCATCGCCTGGTTTCAGGACGCCGAGCGGCCTACGTGGCGAGTTTTGGCGACATGCTGCGGTATGTATATGCTGCTTGTCGGGCCGGGAGGCGGTTGATTGATTCGTGGCGGCCGGATGTATTGCATGTTCATTTTGCCGTGCCAGGCGAGGTGATTGGACAGGTATTGTATCGGGCAACTGGAACACCCTATGTCATTACCGCTCATTTGGGGGATGTGCCTGGCGGAACGCCAGAAAAGACAGAGCGCTGGTTCCGTTGGATTTACCCACTGACGCCGGGCATTTGGCGAAATGCAGCCCGTGTGGCGGCAGTCAGTGAGTATACGCGTAACCTTGCAATGCAGCATTATGATGTTCCAATTGAAGTGATTCCCAATGGTGTTGATTTGCGACAAGCACAACCGGTTTTGCAGCTTGCGCATCCGCCGCGTTTGATTTTTGCCGGGCGGTTTGCGGAGCAAAAGAATCCGCTGCAGGTGGTGCATACCTTGTCTGAACTGCGAGATTTGCCCTGGCAGTGTGTAATGGCAGGAGACGGGGCGCTGTGGTCGGCTGTAGAAGCGGCCATAGCTGCTGAAGGGTTGACTGACCGCTTTACATTGACGGGTTGGATTGAACCCGGACAAGTTTTGGATTGGTTTGGGCGCAGTGATGTGCTTTTCATGCCTTCGCGCAGTGAAGGGCTGCCGGTGGTGGGGGTGCAGGCGTTGGCAATGGGATTGGCATTGGTTGTGGGGCGGGCTGGTGGTTTTGTGGAACTTGTGGAAGAGGGACGGAATGGATATTTGTGCGACCCGGAAAATAGCCATGCCATGCAAGATGCTTTGCGTAGTTTGTTGCAGGACCCTGTTCGTTTGTTGGCGTTTCGAAAACGTAGTCGTGAATTAGTGCAGCGTTTTGATTTGGAAAAGGTGCTGGATGCGTATGAGATTTTGCTTGGTCAGGCAGCACGGGAACGGAGGAATGGATGGAAAGGTTGATTTTTCAGTTCCACGGACGGCTGCGGTTGATTGTGCAAAGTGAAGATGAGCATGCCTTGCGCTTTTTTGATGCGGAATATGGATTGCACCGCGGGGAAGGCAGGACGGATTTGCCAACCGTTGAACTGTGTTTTGGTTGCCTGCCGCGGGTTTCGAATGTTCGCCGGGGTTTTTCTGCGCATAGCCATAAGGTTTTGGCGTGCTGGAAATACCGCATCCATTTTGCCAGCCGAACTGTACAAATTGAAGCGACCGGAAACCGTTTTAGCATTCCAATGATTCATCATATGCTGGTACATCCCGGTTTGCGGTATTTGGCTGCACAAGAGGGGCTGCTCCTGTTGCATTCGGGGGCGGTGGCGCGCAGCGGACGGAGCATTTTGTTCAGCGGTTATGGTGGTGCAGGAAAAACGACGACAACTTCTTTGTTGCTGGCTTATGGTCAACCTACCTGGCAGGTCCATGCCGATGATTATGCGTTTTTGGTGGGAGGGGCGACGAGCCTGGGATATTGGACGCGCGCCCATTTATATCGTGATTTATTAGGATGGGTACCAGAAATTGCTCAGCGTCTGACCGGTGCTGAGCGGCTGCGTCTTGAAATTTTGGGCCGGATTCGTCGTTGGAGCGGGGAGCGGATTAAATGGCCGGTGCGTCTTTCGTTGCCGCGCTTGTGGCCTGACAATGGTTTGGCGGCGGAAGCACAGCCGGCAGCTTTGGTCTTGCTGCGTCGTGCAGCGGTGGAGGAGCCGCATTTATTGCCTTGCGAAGATTCATTGGCTGTGGTTGAAGAATTGCTTGAAATGAATTTTTATGAGGCGCGACATTTTCTTGCTTTGGTGCGTAAGAATGAAGCACTGGATGAGGATGCCCTGGCGATGTGGCGTAGGCGAGAAAGAAGCTTGATTGAGCAAACGGTTGCACAAATTGAGGCGCGTATATTGCAGATGCCCCAGAAACGCCTATCGGCTCCGCTTTTGGCTGAAGGTCTGGCGCGTGCTTTGGATGAGGTGGGGGCATGAGTGGAAAAAAAGGGCTGCGGTCCTGGGCGCGCTGGTTGGGATTTTTAATCAGTTTGGGGCTGTTGTTTTTTCTGTTATTGCAGCAAGATTGGGAACGGCTTTTGGCAGCGGTGCGATTAATGCCTGTGTGGGTTTTGGTGGCGGCTTTTGTGCTTTATCTGGTTGGGCAATTTGCAAATGCAGCTCGTTGGCTGGTTTTGTTGCGGGCGCAGGAGGTTCGGGTCAGGTATGTCCAGGCGTTGCGATTGGTGTTTGCTGGCGCATTTGCATCGAATTTTTTACCTTCTACCATTGGCGGGGATGCACTGCGTCTGGTTGGGATGGCGCGCTTGACCGCCAACCCTGGCATGACGGCTGCTTCAATTGTGCTGGACCGGTTTATGAATGTTTTATCGTATCTAACAATCCTTCCAACAACTGTTGGAATTTTTGGGGGAATGATGGGCGAAAATTTAGCCTGGGGGATTTTGGCTGGTTGGCCGAAACGATTGCAAGGCTGGTTGCTGGTGCGCTGGCAGGAATTAGGCCGGGCGCTTGGGCTTTGGCAGCGTAAGAAGGCTGCTCTGGCAGGGGCTTTTGGAGTATCCTGGTTTTCAATTTTTGTCATTTTTTGTGCGTTATGGCTATTGGCGCAAGGTTTGGGCATGCAGGTCTCTTTTGGGCAGGTGATGGGAATTAATGCGATAACATACCTGCTGACTTTGTTGCCAATTACTTTCAATGGTTTGGGGGTGCGGGAAGTAGCAATTGTTACTTTATATGTACAGGTGGGGGCCTTGCCGGAGCAGGCTTTGGCCCTGGCAGTCATTTCTCGTCTGATGTTAATGGCGGAGACTTTACCAGGAGCCTTGTGGGTGCTGGAGTTTTGGCAGGGGAGAGCGCAATGAAAATCGGGGAAGCTGAAATGAAAGGCCGAGCCTGGCGCTGGCTGAGAAGCTTCTTTCAGCGCAACGGGGCGTTGCTTTTTGGACTGGCTGGGGCTGTTTTATATGCTCTCCAGCTGTGGCAGCTTGTGATGACACAACGTTCTTCCCTGGATGAGGGGAACTATCTTTATAAGGGATATTTGTTTGCGACAGGGGTCTATCAACCTTATGGCCCTTATACACCCTGGTTGAATAAGATGCCGCTTTCCTTTCTTATTCCTGGATGGGTGCAGGTGTTGTTTGGCCCGGGGCTGCGTACTGGACGGATGTATGCTTTTGTGGTTGGGCTGCTATTGGTGTTGGCGGTGTGGTTGTTGACAAGGCGTTTGGCTGGGCGTTGGTGGGGGGCATTGGCGATATGGGCAATGGCTCTCAATCCGATGCTGATTAAAACTTATAGTCAGGCCTGGTCGCAGGGGCTGGCGGTTTGTTTGTTATTGTGGGCCTGCCAATTGATGTTGGGCGAGCGCAATCGTTGGCAGATTTGGATTGGAGCTGGGTTGCTCAGTGTTTTGGTTTTAACGCGCGAAAACATGGTGCTAGCAGTGCCGTTTTTATGGTTCTATGTCTTTTGGCGTTGGGGTTGGCGAATGGGTGTTTCAACGGTGTCGGTAGGTTTGGTTACTCTGGCATTGGGGCATGCTTTCTTTTGGCCGGGCATTTTGCGGAATTGGGCGAAATGGCTGCCGGCTGATCTAACGCCTTTCCTGGATGCCTGGCGACAACCCCGAACAGGCACGCGAACCTATCTGCAAATTGTTTCATTTTGGGAGCAGGTGCGTGTCTTTTTTGAAGGCGTGCGGGATCACTTTTTGCCGTTGATGGCGCCGGTGTTTGGCTGGGTGATAGCAGCGGGCCGAAAAAATTGGCGATGTTTTGATGATTATCGTTTGGTGATTACATTAACGGCGATGCAATTGTTGTTGGTGTTGGCACATTTGTGGGCTTCGATTGGGATGGACTATTGTGTGTATTGTTATTCGGGGTATCTGGCATTCTTTTCGCCAATAGGTTTGGTTTTGGCTGCTGTTTTGCTGGCAAATTGGCGTTGGGAACATTTGGGAATTGGCTGGGAAAGATTAAAGGGCACTTTGCTTGTAGGTGGAACGCCTGTTTTATTGGTTGGCATTTTGTATAGCTCGGCATCTCGACTTCCAGATACCTTGATTTATCGCTGGCTCGAGCCATGGCTTTACGAATTGCGTGTGCCGAGGGTAAAAAATGGGCGTTTTGAATCGGGGACGGTTGAGCTTTGGAGAATGCTGGTCAATAAATTTGGCCTGGATGCAGATTTGGTGCGGGTGCAACTTTTGCCATTGATGGGGGCGGTGACAATTGGTTTGCTGGCGACGGCTGTGCTGATGTTGCTGGTTTTGGGGATTTGGCTTGGTTCGCGGCGAAGGCAATCGTTCTCTGCGTTTGCAGTGGGCATTCTTTTGCTGGCGGGAACAGTTTTTTCAACCACAGTTTTCCTGGGGGGGGGGGCAACCTCGTATGATTGTGCAGGGAACACAGTATCTGATTATGAGGTGGCTGGATCTGAACTGGCAGAACGTATTCCAACCGGTTCTAAAATTGATTGGCGGGCAGATGGTGGGTTGTCTCCTGCTTTGTTGCTTTATTTGCCGGGGATTGAAATTTATCCACCCCAATTGAATGGGGCCTATTCGTTTCGTCAGGGTGGTGCTACGGATGAACTTTATCGGTATGGTTACTGGAATGAGGTGTTGAGTCAGCAGTTTATGGAAGATGCTGATTTTTTAATGGTTGCAACGCGCCCCTCGGTTAAAATTGAGGAGCAAGTGCTTGCAGCAGGATTCCGAGAACTGAACCCACCTCCGCCTCTGGAGCATTGTCCGCGACGATTGGAGTTGCGTTTGTTTACCAAGACAGGAAAGGAAGAGTAAATTTGGATTCTATCTTCAATGCTGAAAAAAAGAATTCTTCAAAAAAGAAATTTCCTTTTTTGCGAGTGGCTGGGACGTTGTTATCGCTTGGGTTGGTGGCGTACTTGTTGGTGCGCGAGTGGGCATCGGTCATTGATGCTGTGTCAGAAATCCCCTGGTATGTTTTTGTGGGGTGTATTGTCTTGACCTTTGTTTCACGTCTTTCGGTTGCAATGCGTTGGTATGTGTTGTTGCGGTCTGGTGGGAGTACGATACGATTTGGGGATGTTTTACGTTTGGTGTTTGCTGGTTTGTTTGCCTCCAATTTTCTTCCGACAACGGTTGGCGGAGACGTGGTGCGGTTTGGTGGTGCTTTGCGGTTTAAGGTAGATCCAGCAATTGGTGCTGCTTCCTTGGTGATGGATCGTCTGGTTGGAATGGCTGGGATGGCCACTGTGTTGCCGATTGGGTTGGTGCAGTTTTTCCGTTTACCGTTACCAACCCTGCCAGAAAATGGCTTGCCGGATTTGAAGCTGGATGGAATTACATTGCCATCTGCACTGGCATGGGCTGGGCGCAAATTTCGTTCGTTTTGGGATTCTGGTTGGCGAGCCATGCGGTTGTGGCTGACACATCCAGGCGGGTTGTGGTGGGCTTATGTTTGCACTTGGGGACATATGGCGAGCCTGTTTATGATGGTTTGGTGGTTGTTATCGGTGATGGGAGAACCAATATCATTTTGGATGGTGGCAGGCTTGTGGAGCATGAGTTACTTTTTCACTTTGCTACCTATTTCGGTCAATGGACTGGGGTTACAGGAGCTATCACTGGCGTTCTTGTTCACAAACTATGGTGGAGTTTTGCTTCACAGTGTGGTTGTGATGGCGGTTGTGGTGCGTGTTTTACAAATCTTAGCCAGTTTGCCGGGTGCTTTATTTGTACCGCTTTTGTTGCAAAATGATGACAGAACAGCGCAAGATGAGGTGAAATGAAAACATCCAGGTGCTTGTTGCGGTTGGTTGCAGCATTTACCCTGCTGATAACGTTTTTTATGCTGCGCGAGTCACTGCTAATTAGCATATCAGTTGGCCCGTTGTTTGGGAATCGGTATGCGATTATCTGGAATTTGTTGACCGTTGCAATGGCTCTGATTGCCATCGGCTCTCTGCTCTTTTGGGTGTTTGTAAAGCGGGGGCGCTGCTGGCTGCAAGTGATTGAACAGTTTTCTTACCGGTTTCGGTGGCTTGGCCTGGCTGTCTTGATGCTGGCTATTGTGGGAATATACGTTTTGGTTTACATTGAGCAACCCGACCGGTTAACCGCTCCATTACCTCGGTTTTGGTTGTTGTGGATGTTGTCCATCTTTTCGGCTTTTGTGGCTAAGACCTGGCTTAAGCCCCCGTCCCTTTTCTGGGCTTTCATGCTTTCTTTGATGTTTTGGGGTGGGGTGTTTATCATATACAGTTTTGTGCCACAGGTCAATCCGTATCCGTTTTCACTGGGGTGGTCAGAGGGCAGCCGGTTTTACAATGCCTCGACGTTTGTTGCACAGGCAGTGTATGGAAGATGGCTGCCGTTGCCGGTGTTGCATCCAACTCGATATTTGATGCAGGCCGTTCCGTTTATGGTGGGAGATTTGCCGGTTTGGGTGCATCGTTTGTGGCAGATGGTTTTGTGGCTGGTTTGTACTGCGTTGGGGGTTTGGCTGTTGGTGCGTCGTTTGCGAATGGGTGCGGGTTGGAAGGTGGCTTTGTGGGGCATGTTTGGGTTCCTGTTTTTGTTTCAGGGGCCGGTATATTATCATTTGATGATTTGCACATATCCGCTCTTGGCCTGGTTTTCGGCGCGCCGTCCAGGGCGTAGCTTGCTGCTTGTGTTATTGGCCTCAGTATGGGCCGGTTTGAGCCGGTTGAACTGGTATCCGGTTCCGGGTGTGTTGGCAGCAATGTTATACCTGCTAGAAGTGACGATGCAAAGAGAATCTGGAAAGGATGGAGCTTGGCATTGGCTGCGATATTTGGCATGGCCTGCTGTATGGGCTGTGAGCGGGACTGGTTTGGCGTTTGCAATCAGCAAAGGATACGAGCATTTGTCTGGAAATTCGCCGGAGGTGTTTGGCTCAGCAGCGGAATCGCCTTTACTATGGAACCGTTTATGGCCGAATACGACCTATTCTTTAGGAGTTTTGCAAGCTGCTTTGCTTGCGATTCTCCCATTGATGTTGGTGATGATTTATCTTTTGTACAAGAGGTATCAAGTCGGCGTGCGCTGGCATTGGTTGCGTTTGTTCGGCTTAGGGGCTATTTTGTTTGTTTTTCTGGCGGGCGGAATCGTGGTTAGTGTAAAGGTTGGAGGGGGAAGTAATTTGCATAACATGGATGCTTTTTTGTTTTTTCAGTTGGTGATGGGGTGTTATTTGTTGTGCGATCGGTTTGAACCTGATAACAAAACAAAAACGGTTTTTAACCCCGGAAAGTTTTTGGTGCTTTTTCTTATCCTGACCTCAGTTATTTGGCCGGTGCATGAGGGACGGCCTTATGCCTTGCCCGCATCAGAGGTAACGCAAAAAGAATTGGCCGATCTACAAACCCTGTTGGATGCTGCGAATCGGGCGGATGGGCGGGTTTTGTTTATTTCTGAACGTCAATTGCTAACCTTTGATCAAGTACAAGTTTCGGATTTTGAACCAGACTATGAAAAAGTGTTTTTAATGGAAATGGCAATGGCCGGAAACCCTTTTTATCTGGAGCGCTTTTATGATGATTTGCAAAATCAGCGGTTTGCTTTGATTGTAGCAGAGCCACTCAATGCCAATTATCAAGATGAACGATATGCCTTTTCGGAAGAAAACAATTTATGGGTTGAACGGGTTGAAATACCAATTTTGCAGTATTATCAACTTAAGGAGACGTTAAATCCAAATATGAGTATTTATGAGCCAAAACAGTGAGCAAATGAGCCAAAAGGTGCGTCAGAGGATAGTCTGGATTTTGAGCGGCTTGGGGGGATTGGCGGCTTTGGCTATGTTGGCTGGCATTCCGGGGGAAGGACTTTCGCTGCCGCGCCTGGTGCTGATGGCTGTTTTGTTGCTGGGGAGCGTGATCAGCTTTCTGGGGGCTTTGCAATTGTGGCAGAAGCAGCCGCTCGTGTTGGCCTGGGAAAAGAAACTGTGGGGGGCCTGGTGGCTTCCGATAGGTTTGTGGGTGGGGCTGGGTGTGGGATGGTTGGGAATGTTTTTGCCGGATTATTGGTTGGGCCGCTGGGCTGCTTATGGGGAACGATTGCGTCCATTGGCGCTGTGGTTGGGATGGGTAAGTTTGCTGGCTGTTTTCAATCGCTTCAATTTAGCAAAGTCTTTGGCGCTTGCATGGCAGGCAATGCGGGCGGAACCGCGCCGCTTTTGGCTCTCAATTTTGGTGACGATGCTGATTCTTGTGTTCGTGGCAAGTGTGGGAATCGTGACTGGTTTGGGCGTGGAGGCAGATGACCGATTTTGGAATGAGGCTGGCGTGCCGGTATTGGGTGTGCAGGTGCTGGCGTGTTGGTTGGCTGCCTGGGTAACCTGGAAGATATTTTTGCGGTGGGGGATTGGCGGCCGTGGACGCTGGCTAACGATTTTGGTGGGGGGCGGGCTGTGGCTGGCAGCGGTTGTGGCCTGGTGGCTGGCGCCGATGCTGCCGAGTTATTTTGCACCTGGGCCGTATCCGCCTTCGAACGAGTTTTATCCCTATTCGGATGCTGCGGTGTATGATGTTGGTGCTCAATATGTGTTGTTGGGGCAGGGCATTCTGAATGGAAATTATATGGATAAGCCCTTGTATGTGGCGCTTCTGGCTGGTTTTCATGCATTGGCTGGTCAAGCTTATGATAAGGTAATCTTTGTACAGATTCTGGTCTTGGCTTTATGGCCGCTAACTATCTTCGCATTGGGTAAAAAGCTGCATGGGCCAGGGCTGGGCGTATTTTTGGGCTTGTTGGTGGTATTTCGTGAACGCAATGCGATGGCTGTGGTTTTGGATATTCAGGTTTCTCATGCAAAATTGATGATGGCTGAGGTTCCGGTAGCGTGGGTGTTGACGGCATTGGCCTGGGCAGGGGTGTGTTGGTTGCAAAATGCTCAGCATGGCAGGCGTTGGGCAATTCTTGCGGGTGCAATTGCTGGCGCAGCGGTGTTGATTCGCCCCAATGCGCTGCTGGCAGTGGCTGCGTTGGGTGGAATTTGGCTCTTGGCGCGAATGGGAATAGGCTGGCGGCAAAAGCTGGTGCAGTTTGGACTGTTTGGCATGACTTTTGCGGTGTGCTTTTTGCCCTGGATGATGAATGTGCCACGCGGGATGACAAAGCCCTACCTGGTGTTGAAAGCTGAGCAAATTATTGAAACGCGCTATCAGACACCAACTGACGGAAATGGGCACGATAATTTGGTTTTGAACAAGGGGAACGATAGCTTGGGGATGAAATTGCTAAGCCATTGGCTGCATAATGAGTGGTTAACAGTTCTCAGCTTGCCCAATACATTGGCGTTGAAAGACCTTTCGCATACTGTCCAGGCACCTTATTGGCAAGATGTGCGGTCTTGGGATGGCCGCTTGGGTGTTGAGCAAGGGGTGTTGACATGGTTCAATTTGGGATTGATTGCAATTGGGATTGGTGAGGCCTGGAAACGATGGCGTTGGGCGGGGCTTGTGCCTTTGGGTATGCAGGTGGGGTATTTTGTGGCGAATGGTCTGGCGCGTAATTCCGGGGCGCGTTACCTGGTGGCGGTGGATTGGGTGACGCTGGTCTATTATGCGCTTGGTTTATTGGTGATCGGTGGGTGGTTGATGGCGCAATGGAAGCCCGATCTGGCTGGTGAGGATAAATCTGTTGATGTGGTCAGTAAGGGATGGCTGATTCTTGCTTGTGTCGTGATGGCGCTTTGTGCATCTTTGCCGGTTTGGGATGATTGGTTGCCCAATCGGTATGCCGATCAACTCGATAGAACGGCATTGTGGCAACGTTTGCAAGCCGATGGTTTGCTGGCTGAAGTGGGGATGGACTCGCAAGAAGGGCGCGCTTATTTTGAACAGGCGCTGGTTGTGCAGGGTCGGGCTATATATCCGCGCTTTTATTACCATGATCAGGGGGAGCCGCGTTCACCATCGAGCGGTACATCGCCATTGACGATGTTTTATTCTCGGCCTTACCCTCGTTTAACGTGGATATTGCTCTCGAATGATTTTTACCGCTTTGTGATGCTGCCAATGGCTGGGCCAACTGCCAGATTACCAGATGCTGTGGATATGGTTGTGGTGGGGTGTCCGGGGCCAAATTGGTTTTCGGTGGACGCGATGATGATTTTTATTCTTGAGCCGGAGCCGCAGGTCTTGCTTCGTTCACCACAGGTTGATTGGGGCTGTCCGGTTCCAGAACCGGTTTGCAATCAGAACCGAAATTGCCGCTAGTTGCAGTAACCCAACCGAGCGATATCCAGTAATAGGGCAGGGCAAAGGTATCAAGGCTAAAGCCTTCCATGACCAGGCCAGCCAGGACAAAGATCCCTAACCAGCCAATGGTTTTGGGAAGGGGTTTGGGGGAGCGTTGTAAACGGAGCGCAGCCAGAAGCAGCAGGAAGAGCCAGGAAAGGAATAGGCTGAATCCGAGTGCGCCTGTTTCGCTGAGTAACCGAATCCACAGGCTGAGGGTATTGGGAAGCGCATCAGAAAAATACATTTTATGTGGTTCTGCCATTGTCCAGCCGATGGGTGGCAAAACTTGTGGAAAGAAAAAGCCGGCGTTGCCTAATCCAACACCAAAGATGGGGTGTTGGATGAAAATATCCAGCCCAGCCTGCCAGAAGATGGCTCGTTCGCCAAAAAAGAGTTTGTGCGCCAGGACGTTGAAATCCGCCTTTTGCAACAAAAGGGGAATCGTCCCTTCCATGCGAAAATCGTTGCTCAGATAGAAGAGTGCTCCGCTGGTTGCAAGAATCAGGGTAATGAGGATGATTGCACTCCATAAACCAATTTGGATTGTGCGTTGATTGAGTTTGGGGTGACGTTGGCGGGTTTTCCTGGTGAGGTAGCCAACCCAGCGTTGTGCCAGATAGATGGCGGCAATAGCAAGCATGATGAAAAAAGAGGCCAGGGAACCTCGCGCATAGGAAAGGTACAAGACAATTGCGCCGGCTATAAGCAGGAAATTTTCGAACGAGATGGCTGGAAGTTTGAATGGCAGACGAATGCGGCGGTGGGCTGAAAACCCGGTTAGCGAACATGCCAGCCAAAGTGGGAGATAAAGCATGACAAGTTGATGGCCTAGCCAGGAGGGTTCATAGGCCAGGCCAGTTGCACGGCGGTTATATAGCGCGCCACTGGATGAAACAAACTCTTGAATTTGCCACATCCAATCCGGATAAACTTCGTGAATGACTTGCCAGGCGATGGATTGAGCAGCGGACCAGCAAATGGTTATCAATCCGCCCAGGTTAATCCAGCGCAGAGCGAATTCAATCTTGTGAAAATTGGTGCTAATGATGTAAAAACAAAAACCGCAACCCAGAGTCAGTAACCCGGTCAGTGCAATGGAAATGCGGTTTGCTTCTTTGAATGGTGGAATGACAATGAAGAAGGATATCAATGTGGAGCCGAGCGCAGCCAGGACGAAGAGCAATAAAGGCAGCGATAAACGAGAAATCGTTTTTTTTCGTTGAGTGAAGGCCAGGATTTCAAACGCAAAGAGTATCCCAGCAAACAACAGGGAAGGCGGGGCAACCATGGAGCCGCCTAATGCTCGCGAGATGATTGGCAGGCTGGTGAAAGGGAGCAAAAGGAAGAGTGGTGCCCAGAGCAGATGAGAGAGACGCTCAATCCATTTCACGCCGTGACCTATGGAGCTTGAGGCGATTGGGAATTTGAAAAGAGAGGAGAAAGATAGCCAGCAGCAGCCCCAACAGACAACCGGCCACAACCAGAATTCTGCGCTCAAACTGTATGGGGTGAGCAGGAATTTCGGCGGGTTCTGGTGGAATGGTGCTTAGGCCGGGGAAGAAACCGCGGGCGGCTTTTTGTTCGTCAAGTAGCAATTGTCCGGTTTGTTGAATTTCCAGTTGGAGCTGTTGCAAATTGGAGGGGCATAGGGCTGGGGCAGGTGGTTCGGCAATTGATTCTGCCAGACAGCTGCTGAGGCTATCCAGGCGGCGTTGCAACAATTCGGCGCTCAGGGCATGGTACTCGGCTGCTTTGAGTTCGGCAACGGCTAGCATAGACCAACGATTGACCAACCATGCGGCTTGTTGGGGATCTTCCCATTGGACGCGCAGCACATAGCTTTGATTTTTTCGTTCCACAAAAGCGCGCTCTGACAGGAGGGTAGCATCCAATGAGAAGTCGGAGTTTTGCGCGTCCGTTACAAGTTCATGGCGTACTGTGGGGGAATCGAGGATTGTGCCAACTGCGTTAATTGCCATTTCTAATTCGTCTTCACTGGGGGTTCCAGTGCGGCTTAGGTCGAGGCGGAGGGTGATTTGAGCGCGTGCTTCATAACGGGCTGGATTTAACTGGCTGAAGGCCCAACCAAGGCAGGTGCCAAGCAGGGTGAGCGCTACAATCCAAATCCAGTGATGTAGGGCATAATCCAGGGCATTAAGTGGGTCAAACGTGGGAGATTGATTCGAGGACACGGAGGATTCCAGGCTAGAGTTTTGTGTTTATGGGGCAGTATACCACTTTTCAGGTATAATGTGCAGCGGAGGATGGAATGCGATTTGTTGCAACAGAAATCGATGCGGTTATTTTGATTGAGCCAAATGTTTTTGGGGATGAGCGGGGGTTCTTTATGGAGACCTACCAGCAGAGTTTGTTTGCTGAGCATGGATTGCCAACCCATTTTGTGCAGGATAACCATTCTGGCAGCCGTCAGGGAATTCTGCGCGGGCTTCATTATCAAGTGGTCCAACCGCAAGGGAAGTTGGTACGAGTGGTGGTGGGGGAGGTTTTTGATGTTGCTGTGGATTTAAGACGTGGTTCACCGACCTTTGGACGTTGGGTTGGCCGGGTGCTTTCGGCGCAAAATCGGGCCATGTTGTGGGTGCCGCCAGGGTTTGCTCATGGTTTTTATGTGCTAAGCGAATGGGCTGAGGTGCTTTATAAGGCGACTGATTTTTATGCGCCACACTATGAACGTTGCCTGATTTGGAATGATGCAACAGTGGGTGTAAAGTGGCCGATTGTAGAAGGAGGACAGCTTTTGCTTTCGGTCAAGGATGGACAGGGAAAAACCTGGCAAGAACAAGACTTTTTTGATTAAGGAGGAATGTATGAGAAACGTTTTGGTGACGGGTGGTGCAGGCTTTATTGGCAGTAATTTTGTGCGCTTTTTGCTTGAAAAAGAGCAAAAGGCGCGGGTGATTACTTTGGATGCGCTGACCTATGCCGGCAGTTTGGAGAACTTGCGGCACCTAACAGATGAAGGTCGGCATTGTTTTGTTGAGGGTGATATTTGTGATCGGGGATTGGTGGAGGGTGTACTGCGACAATTTGAAGTGGATACGATTGTACACTTTGCTGCTGAGTCGCATGTGGATCGCTCTATTTTGGGGCCGGGGTTGTTTGTGCAAACGAATGTGGTTGGAACATTCACCTTGTTGGATGCGG
Organism: uncultured Anaerolinea sp.; assembly: GCA_964453115.1. Taxonomy (GTDB): domain Bacteria; phylum Chloroflexota; class Anaerolineae; order Anaerolineales; family Anaerolineaceae; genus JAIWNK01. The sequence goes on from CAYVRT010000004.1 coordinate 132,334, forward strand.
CGCGCCTCTTTTGGAAAGAACAACCGAATTTGTTGACGGCGGCACGGTTTCATCATGTTTCAACTGATGAGGTGTTTGGTACCCTGGGTCCGCAGGATCCGCCATTTCACGAACAGACGCCCTACGCGCCCAATTCGCCCTATTCCGCATCCAAGGCGGCTAGTGATCATTTGGTGCGCGCATATTTTCATACCTATGGCTTGCCAGTGACGATTAGCAATTGCACCAATAATTATGGGCCCTATCAATTTCCGGAAAAGCTGATCCCTTTGATGGTTTTGAATGCCTTGGAGGGGAAACCCTTGCCTGTCTATGGGGATGGGATGCAGGTGCGTGACTGGTTGTATGTGGAAGATCATTGTGAGGCAATTTATCGGGTGTTGACTGCTGGGAAAGTGGGTGAGACTTATGCGATTGGTGGTAATAATCAGCCCCCCAATATTGAGATTATACGCACAATTTGCTCGGTAATGGATGAGCTTCATCCACAGGGTGCGCCGCATGAGCGTCTAATCCAGCATGTCACCGATCGTCCGGGGCATGATCGGCGCTATGCGATGGCAATTGATAAGATTCGCAGTGACTTGGGGTGGCAACCTTGCCAAACATTGGCAAGCGGGTTGCGCAAGACAGTTGCCTGGTATTTGGAAAATCCTGCCTGGGTGGCTGCAATTCGAGAACGGTCAGATTACCAGACCTGGATGCAAAAGAACTACACGGAACGAGGAGAAAAGAAATGAAAGGGATCATTTTGGCGGGTGGGAAAGGCACGCGCTTGTATCCGGCAACAGTGGGTGTGAGTAAGCAGATGTTGCCAGTGTATGACAAGCCAATGATTTACTATCCGCTTTCAATGTTGATGCTGGCGGGGATTCGTGATGTCTTGGTAATTAGTACACCGGAGGATTTGCCTGGATTTCGGCGCGCGCTTGGTACGGGTGAGCAGTGGGGGATGCAATTTTCATATGCGGAGCAAGCCGAGCCGCGCGGTTTGGCTGAGGCATTTTTGATTGGACGAGAATTTGTTGCCGGGCAACCAAGTTGTCTGATTTTAGGGGATAATATTTTTTATGGACACGGATTGCCGGCGCTGCTACGTCGGGCAGCGCAGTTGCAGGAAGGGGCTGTTGTTTTTGCCTATCCAGTGCGTGATCCGCAGCGCTATGGGGTGGTGGCATTTGATGATCAATTCCGAGCAATTAGTCTGGAGGAGAAACCGCAGCAGCCAAAATCGAATTATGCTGTGCCGGGGATTTATTTCTATGATCAGACGGTTTGTGAGCGTGCAGCTTCGTTAAAACCTTCGCGACGTGGGGAACTGGAAATTACTGACCTGAATGCTTTGTATTTGAGTGAGGGTTTGCTGCAAGTTCAGTTGTTGGGGCGGGGTGTGGCCTGGCTGGATGCGGGAACACACGAGTCACTTTTGCAGGCGGCGATGTTCGTTCAGGCGGTTGAAGAACGACAGGGGATGATGATTTCTTGCCCGGAGGAAATTGCCTATCGGATGGGATTTATTACGGCAGAGCAGTTGCGAGAACAAGCACAAAAATTGTCTTCAAATGAATATGGGCAATATTTGTTGCGATTGCTTTCGGTTGATTTTTAAGGAGCTTTTGATGCGAATTCTGTTATTGGGCGGAAACGGGCAGCTAGGTGGGGAATTACATCGTTGTTTAATGGGTCTGGGTGATGTGATTGCGTTGGATCAGCCAGAGGTGGATTTTTGTCAGCCGCAGAGTTTGCGTCAGGCAGTTGTGGCTTTGCATCCTGATTGGATTGTGAACGCAGCGGCCTATACAAATGTGGATCGAGCCGAAAGTGAACCGCAAATTGCACATTTGGTTAATGCAGAGTCGGTGGGGGTTTTGGCAGAGGCGGCGTTGCACCAGGGTGCATTTTTTGTGCATTATTCAACCGATTATGTTTTTGATGGCAAGAAAGGGCAAGCATACATTGAGGCGGATGAGACTCGTCCGCTGAATGTGTATGGGGAGAGTAAGCTAGCCGGAGAGAAGGCAGTCCAAGCAGTTGGGGGTAAATTTTTGATTTTGCGCACCAGCTGGGTATACTCTTTGCGCCAGGGCGGTTTTGTGCCGAAGGTTTTGGAATGGGCGCATTCTAAAAAAGAATTGCGGATTGTGTCTGATCAGGTAGGCAGCCCAACCTGGGCCTATTCGTTGGCAGTGTTGACAACTTTAATTTTGAGCCGTGCCATACAAGATGAGACGGGGAAGGATTGGCTTGTAGAGCGTAAAGGTATATATCATGCTGGTGGAAATGGGGTAGCCAGTCGCTATGAATGGGCGCAAGCGATTCTTGCGGCGGACCCAATGTGCGCGACTGCGACGGTAGAGCGTTTGTTAGCTGCGCGGACGGAGGATTTTCCTACCCCGGCAAGACGCCCCTTGTTTACAGCATTGAATTGCGACCGACTGGAAAAAGTTTTTGGTCTTCGATTACCGGATTGGAAGATGGCGCTGGCTTTGTGCTTGAAGGATCAACTTTCCATCGTCCGGGGTGGATAGAGGTAAGCTATGCCGAGTGGGATAAGAATGGGGTAGATTGTCATCAGCAGTCGAACCTCAAACCACATGGCATAAGGAATTAGCAATAAAAGGTAGATGGGCAACAAGAGCGTCATGCGCTTTAGAAATGAGGGGGAGTGTTTGAATCCCAGCACAACAAAGATCCAAAAAAGCCCCAGAAAAAGGAACAGTTGGCGAGTTGTAAGGGCTAGACTGGCGGGATCCAGGTTCTTGGTCAGAATTTGGGAAAGAGAAATTGTACGTGGAAGGTCATGATAAGCCCATGTCAGACTACCAAAAAGAGCGCTCCAGATGAGCAGCAATATCAGGCTATTACGCCATTCTTTGACGAAGCAGGTTTGAAAAGCTTTCCAGAATTTTGGCAATGGAATCCAGGCGAGGAAACTGGCAATGACCAAGAGCAAAGTTGTTTCACGGTTCAGTGTTCCGACAGCAATTAAAACTATCAGGGGGAGAAATTTCTTTTTCGCGATCAGCCATAGACCAGCCCCAAAAATTGCCGGTTCAAGCAAACTCCAGGGTTGAAAATAATGATCACGAAACCCAACCAGCATACTTAGCGCGGCAATCAGTGTGCCAAGCAGGCTGGCAGGTTGATTAAACCACAGCCTCAGAACGGCAAACAGGGCAACCAGGCTGAGGAAAATGGCTATCCCATCGTAACAGGCATAGCCCAGCCAAAATGTGTCGCCGCCCAAGATCATTTTAAATAATTTTTCGAGCAAGGATGCCAGATATGGAGCAAGCAATCGGCTTTGGTAGGGCATTTCGGCAGTTCCGCCCAGAATTTGTAGATGAATTTGGCGACGGGCTTCGATTAATGGTAGCTCAATGATTTGGACATATTGGTAGGCAAGGATGATCGCGACAGAAGCCAGTAGGGCAAGGATGTGCCAGTTTTTGAGAGAAAGATGATTGTTATTCATGGTTGGGATAACGCTCTGTATGGAATTGGATGATTTCCAGCCCATCGGGATCGGTCAGACGTTTGAGCGCAATTTGATCCAGCATGTCGGGAGAACACATATCCAGATTGGCGACATAGAATGTCTCAATGCCGATTGTTTGGGCGTGTTCATTCCATTGATCAAGCGTTGGGTAGGTGACACTAAAAAAGGGTTTCTGGTCGTATAGGCTGGGGAGCAGGTAAACAATGTCGCACCAGGCAGTGATGATGGGAAGATTGGGCAGTGATTGGTAGACAGGCTCACTTTGTTGATAATAGTTCATCACAGTGCGGACAGAGAGTGCCCCTCGCACTTGCACGGCAAAGCCAAGCAAGGCACAGGTGATGTACAAGATGGCCAGGCTGCGGCGGGCGAGCAGGGAAAAAGATGTCCAGTGTTGCGCCAATCCGATCCATGCAGCGATGGTTAACAATGGATAGACGGAAAGAAGGTAACGAGGTCCCCATTGAAGTCCACCGGCACCCACCCAGGCTTTGTAAGTGTATAAGATGCCGAGCAGAATGAGCCCAGCAGTTAGCATGGCACGGAACAAAGATGGAGGCAGGTTGCCTTGGATCTGGTTTGTTTTTGGTGACCGGGCATAAAGCCAAATAGCAGCCAGCACGATGGGCCCGGCCGTAATCAGTCCTTGTAAGGAGCGATAGCCGATCGGTGAGGTCAGGATCCATAGCACAGGCAGCAGAGTGAGCGCAGAGGCAAGAATGCTTAACCACCTTAAGCGGCGAATGAATAAACCGGGTACGATGAGCAAGACGGCCAATGATGCAAAAATTAGCCATGGACGGGGAAGTTCCAATGTCCAAACAGCTGGTGGGTTGAAGAAGATGTGTGCCAGGAAGCGCTTATTCAGGGTTTGCAGCGCGGAGAATGATTGCTTTTGTACAAGTTGATCTACAATGGGAGCGAAGGGGAAGCCGGTCATGCGCCAATGCCAGAAAATGAGGGGTGTCAGTGCAGCGATAAAGGATAATCCATAGCGAATGGCCTGTTTCCATGAGCGAAAGAGGAGGATCAGACCAAAACCGGCCAGCAAAGTGATGGCTTCCAAACGAAAAAAGACGGCTAAGGCAGCGCTTATGCCGGCAATGTAAAACCAGCGCTGACGTTGCTGCTGCATTCCCAGGAGCAATAGATAGAGGCTTGCTGTGACACCGCAGGTTGTGAGTGTGTGTTCCCAAAACATGGTGCTGTAGAAGGCAATCGGGGTACAAAGCCCAACTGCCCAAAAGGCAAACAAGGCCCATTTTTCTCTGGCGGTGATTAATGAAATGATTTCTGCACTTAGCCAGGCTGTTAGGACGCCCGCTGTAGCTGGAAGAAAATATAAACCAGACCATCCAAGCAGACGGTAGAAGAAAGATGCGAGAATGGGAAAACCTATTTGCCACCACATATAGACTTGCCCATCCCGGTGGACGACATAGGAGGAGGGGTAAAATTTTCCTTCTGGATCGAGAGGTCGCCCGGGATAGTCGAGGGGCGCAGAAGGATTGCCATTGCGGAGGAATTGCTTCATGTAAATGAATTTTCCACCCTCATCTACTGTCCAGAAGACGTTTTGTGGGCGAGATGCTATCCAACCAAGGTAGATGCCCCAAAGAAGCAAGGCGCTGAGCAGCAGGGCGTGTCTTTTCAGCTGATTGAGGGGCAAACAGGTGTTCATGTGCTTAGTTCTTGGATTGCATCTAAAAAGATGCGGGCGTTTTTTTCACCATCGAAGCTGATGGCATGACTTCGGGCTTGTTCGCCGAGCCGCTGTCGCAGGGTGGGCGTTTGTAGTAATTGTTGAATGGATTGTGCAGCAGCGTCGTAGTCATTAGGTTTGTAGTTGAGGCCACGTTCTTGATGTGGGGCAAGTTCGGCTAATGCTCCGCCTTCTGGCACAACGACAGCGCAGGCGCGTGACATGGCTTCCAGGATGCTCATGCCAAACGATTCGGTGCGAGAGGTGGAAATCACACAGCCGCCTGAGCAACGTGTTTGGTCGAGCATGGCGGGCATTTGGTCGGGGGTAATGGCCGGATACCAGTGAAAGCGACTTTCGAGGTTAAATTTTTGAATCAACATCCATAGGGTATCTTGTTTATCCATTGGTGAATATAGCCCGCCGATGAGCCGAAAAGATGCGCCGGGGTGTTGACGCGCGACGCGCCCGGCAATTTCAAGATAGGCCCGCCAGTTTTTTACTTCGTCCAGGCGGCCAACCCAGGTGACAATTGGGTTTTCTGAGGATGGGGTTTCTTCCAATGGGGTGAGGAAACGTTCATCAAGAGCATTGGGTACAATCCGAATGGATTGTGGACTGCGCAAGATTTTTTTGATGAAAGCTTCTTGCGCGGCGGATGGAACAACAATCATGCTTAATTGTTGTAAAAATTTTTGGGATTTTAGGAAACGAAGTTCTCGCTCGTAGGTTGTGTGCACTTCATAGAGAATGGGGATGGACGGATTTGTGGCATGGGCGATTTCAATAATTGAAGGTGTGTCAATGCTAACAATTAGATCTGGCTTGAAGTTCGTTAGGAAATCGCTTTTTTCCAGAGGGGTGATGGGAATGAAAATTTCATCTTCTTGCATATCTGAAAACAGCGATCGTCCACCTTTATTTTGTAAGAACATCGCCCGTACAGTATGGCCCATCCGTTTGAGATGTTTCATTCGGGTGGCAAGGATGGTTTCAACGCCACCCAGACTGAGATATTCATACACAAAAACGATTCGTTTCATGTTATATCCTATGCTCGAGAGGAAGGTTTCATGCTCAAGAGTTGGGCGGCGCGATGTTGCCAGGTGTTTTGTTCGAGAAATTTTTCTAGAATCTGTTCGTCGAGATGAGTTTGCGCTGCTTTTTGGATAGAGATTTCGAATTCATGCCCGTTTTGAGCGTTTTGGACGTAGGGAAATTGGGTGAGATGAGGCATTCCACATGCGACAACTGGCAAGCGGAGCTGTAGATATTCGTAAACCTTGATGGGGTTGACGCCCCCTGAAAGCCGTGTCACTTTGAAGGGAATGATAGCGACATTCCAATTGGCTGCGTAATGGGGCAATTCTTCGTGAGCCACTTTGCCAGGTAAGAGAATGTTGTCAGGTAGTGGAATTGGATTGTCATAGCCATAGCCGATAATATGAAAAGTCCAATCAGGGTGTGTTTGTGCGGTTTGGATGAGCATGGGCCAATCAAACCAGGACGAAGTCAGGTGACCGAAGTATCCGATGGTGAGCGTTTGACCGCGTGGCAGTGAACGAGGGGTAGTGCTTGGCGAGAGGCTGCCTTTTTCAAATGCGTTGGGCAGGAATTGGACTGGCCTGCTGGAAAGAGTTGCCATGTGCTCAGCCAGGGTTTCTGCGGTTGCAGTTAGGGCATCTACATTTGCGAGAACATATCGTTCAACTTCAGGGGTGTACCATTCCGCTTGACCGACGCGGTGAAACTCGGCCCAGTCGTCAATTGTTTCGTAAATGGTAACAAAATTGCGAGAGCGAAAAAGGTTGAGCAGACGGATCAGTGCTGGATGCGGAAATTCAGCAATGAAGTGCCTTTGCCTGCCAATTTGTTGAAGAAGGTTGAGATATGCAATTGGAAATGCCCACAATTGGTCAATGGGAAGCTGAAAGACGAGCGGAAAATCAGCGTCCTGGGCTTGCTGTTCCTGCCCGGCAAAGCGGAAATAAGCAAAAATAACCGGGATGCCCATTTTGACCAGGGCGCGTGTGAGCCATGTTGAGCGTTGGCCTTCTGAACGGGTGAAGAGAACGCCAGAGAATAGAACTACGCAACCGTTTGCTTGAGTATGTTGTTGGCAGAAGTCTTCCAGGTTTTGTAATAAGGTCTGGTCAAGAGGGGCGTTTTTCCACCATTTTGGAATGGGGGAGGGGACGTGATCTTCTTCGATGGTTGTAGATGCTTCTTGCTCTTGAATCTCATCGAAGGCGCGCTCCCCTTTGTAGCGTACATTGTTAAGCAGGTATGTTTCCAATTTGGCATTGTACCAGTCTGCAAGGCCCTGGTTTTGCAGATCTTGCCAGTTTTCGGGAGCATTGTAGATGCTAACCCAATGGCTGGCATTTGCCAGGTTGATGATGCGGAAGAGCAAGGGGTGCGGAAATTCGATGAATAGGGCAGGGGAATTTTGCGGAGCGTAGGGGGAGTGAAAAAGTCGTGCTGGATTGGCCCAGAGCATATCAATGGGAATCTCAAAGATGCCAGTTTCAAGCGATTGACCGATATGATAATTGTTGTCCGAAGGGTCAAAACGAAAATAGGCATAGATGACGGCTGTGCCGGTTTGGCTGAGTTGATGGGCTAACTGCACAGAACGGTGGCTTTTTTGGTCTGGTGGAACAGCAGCGAGAATGATTGCATGGCCAGGCGCATTAGCGTGTTGTAACCAGAAGGAATCGAGCAGGTCGTAGATGGGATTATCTTCGCTTGTGCTAGACCACCATTCGGGAATGTTGAGATGAAGCCTCTGTTTGGCGCTGCGCTGTTTGGTGTTAAGTTTGCGCTTTACAAAGTGGGCTGTGCGGTAGAGTGTGTCTCTTAGGCGATAGTATAGGACTTCGAGGCGTGAATCTTCGGGAATGATTTTGATGCGCCAGTGGTGGAAGCGAGTCATGAAGGTGGATGGGCCTGACTGCGCCGAGCTGACCTGCCGGATGAGATTTTCAAGCTGTTGCTTGCGCAGGGTGAGTTCTTTTTGTTGTCTGGCGATCAGGCTGGTTTGTTGAAGCAGGACGCGCGGTAGGTTGGCTGTGCGTGTTTCGGATGTGTGCCACCAGGCACTTTTGTCGTTTTCTTCTGAAAACGTAAATGGATCAAGTTTTTGCACAAGGCGCGAGGGTTTGCCATTGAGTGCAGCAGCAACAAGAATAGCAAGCAAATGCGGTTCGAGAGAGCTGCTATTGGGGCTATAGGCCCAAATTTGGTTGGCTTGCTCAATGGCAGTTTGCAGCGCAACATTATTTTCAGCATTGATGCGAGTAGTTAGGTGGGTGGAAGATGCCGCAGCGCCAAAGAGGATGAAGCTGAACTGATGCTCGGGGAAGCGGGCATGCAACTTTGAGGTGAAATCTGTTGTAAGTGGCTTTTGGAGTTCAAGGATGAACAGGATTTTGGTCATGATGCAAGCTCATGAAGGGTGGGGGTTAAGCCCAAGATGCGCGCCATCAACGCGATGGTTTCGGCGCGACTGATAGGCGCTTCAGGGTAAAAGCAATTGCTGTTGGGGTCAAGCGGGGCTATGTAGCCGCGCGCACAGGCCCATTCAATCCAATCGGCAGCCCAGTATTGGGGAGGAAGGTCCTGGAATTTTCCAATGGCGGGTGGTGGGCAATTGCCGGGTGTGGTTGCAGATTTTAACAAGACATACGTTGCTTGCGCGCGCGTGACGCCCATTTCAGGCCAATATTTTTGGCGTGGGAGGCTGAGGGATAGGCCAAAGTGATGATTCTCCTCAATATAACAGCTTAGCCATTCTCCAGCGGGGACATCTGGAAAGATTTGTCCGGTAGCATCCTTGGGGGTGTATTTTGGCCCCCACATGCAACGCAATGCCAGAATGGCGAGTTGGGCGCGTGAGGTGAGGCCATCGGGAGCAAATGTGCCACCTTCATAGGTGACTTCGTAGCCGGATTGGGTGAGAGCAACGAGGCTGGGATATACCCAATGCTCTGGGGGAACATCTCGAAATGAGATGCCGATGTTGATTGAGGGTTGTTCAGGTGTGGTTTGCAGTGCTTCGCCAACATTTTGATGAACGTTTTCTTGCATTGAGTTTTGATAGGTTTGCACAACTTCGGCAGCGGGGCCCAGCGCCTGCACCTGACCGCGTTCCAGCCATAGGGCTCGATTGCAAAAGGATTGGATGGTATCCATGCTGTGAGAAACCAGCAAAATGGTTGTGCCTTGTTTGCGGAATTCATTCATCCGTTCAAGACATTTATATTGAAACCGCGAGTCTCCTACAGATAAGACTTCATCTACCAGGAGAATTTGGGGGCGTTTGGATACAGCTACGGCAAAACCAAGCCGGGCCTGCATACCAGTCGAATAGGTGCGCAAAGGAGCTTCCATAAAGTGTTGCATTTCGGAGAATTCAATGATCCATGGCAACAAAGCATCTATTTCGGCACGACTGTGGCCTAGCAAAGCGCCATTTAAATAAACATTTTCAATTCCGGTGAGTTCGGGGTGAAAACCTGCGCCCAGTTCCAGCAGGGGGGCTACCTGACCGCGTAGGACCACACGTCCATGGGTGGGACGTAGGACACGCGCAACCACTTTGAGCAAGGTGCTTTTCCCTGCGCCATTTCTGCCGATGACGCCAAAAATTTCGCCGGCATAGACCTCAAAGGACACATCTTTCAAGGCCCATAATTCTTCATAGATGATGCGTTTTTGCAGCCAGCGGATTGCATACTCTTTGATTGTGCGAATATTTTCGCGCGGAACCCAGTAACGCGCTGAGACGTTATTGAAGCTGATTACAGCTTCTGTTCCTGTAACTGAAGTGGGTGCAAGTGGGTTAGGTGCGGTAAGCATAGTCATCAGCTTTGCGAGTGAAGAATGCCCATCCAATCAGCAGTGTTATGACACTGATTGCAGTTGTAATTCCGATTGTCTCGATGGTGGGAAGAGTGGAGCGGAAGATGGGAGCGCGAAAACATTCAAGAAAGTAATACATGGGGTTGAGATGTAAGAGCCATTGCCAACGTTCGGGGACAATGTCGGCAGGGTAGATGATTGGGCTGGCATACATACCAATCATTAGAATAACCTGGTAAATTGGTTGGATATCCTGAAAGTAAACAACAATGCTAGATAGCAAAAAACCGATTCCCATGGTGAAGAGAGTTAGCAGAAGGGCTGAAACTGGTAAGAAGAGTAATGCTGGGCTGATGGAGGCACCTGTGACAAGCATGATAAGAAGCAATGGGATAAGAGAAAGCGCCATGTTCACCAAGCCTGCCCCGGTTGCGGTGATGACAAATAAGGCTTTGGGTAGGTAAATACGCTGCATTAAGTGACTGCTCCACAGCATTTCCCCCATGGCCTGGTCGGTTGTGCTGGTGAAAAAGCTCCAGGCGAGTAAACCGCTGAGAATGTAGACGGGGTAATGTTCAACTTGAAAGCGAAAGAGGGTGGAGAAAACAATTGTTAAAACAGCAGCAGTGAGCAGTGGGTTGAGCAAAGTCCAGGCAATGCCAAGAACAGAGCGTTTGTAGCGGGTTTTGATGGAACGTGCTACCATCTGTCGTACCAATTCGCGGTAGCGAAGTAAAATGATAAACTCGGCAAAAAAAGAGCGAGTTTGATGTGCTGAATCGTAAAAATTCATCGAGGGCCTTTTAAGGGGGTAGCTTTCTGTAAAATATTGTAACATAAGAGAGATATTCTGGCAAAGAGATTGATTGGTGGCCTTGATCTGTTAGATGTGGCTTGACGTTTTTTGTGGGATGACGTATGATTCGAATTGGTCTTTTCTGGCGGGTTGTTTTTGTAGCAGTTTTCTTAACGTAACCTTGTCGTTTTCCTTGCTGGTGTGGATACATTATCAATTGCTCGGTTCATATGTTCGGCTTTGAAATGGGAGTCTAAAGTATGTCGGAAGACACAAAAATGGTTTTCAATATTGCATATGCTTGCCTGACAGAAATTTGCAAACGTGGACAGGGACAGCGTAGAGCGTATATATGGGTCGCTGGCTCTTTGCAGACGCGTGATTACACATTTGAAATGGTCGAACAAGAGTCAGGCAAAATAGCCAGTGTTTTGTGTGATTTGGGAGTTGTATCGGGTGATGTGGTTAGCATCTTTTTGCCTCGCCAACCTGAATTGATCGGCGCGTTTTTTGCGATTTTGAAAAATCAAGCGGTAGCTTGCATTCTGTTTTCAACTTTTGGCGAAACTGCAATCTTAGATCGGTTGCAGGATAACCGTTCCAAAATTGTGATCACGAAAAAGAGCTTGCTGCGTAAAGTTTTGAATGTTCAGGATCAATTGGCCGATTTGCAATATGTGCTTGTGACAGATGCTGATGATCACATATCGGAAAAGGTGCTCAGTTTGCCAAAGTTGTTATCAATGGCGAGTGAGAATTTTGTGTATCCTGCGGGGCTTTTGGCAGAGACACCGGCGTTTTTACAATATACCTCTGGTTCGACGGGAAAACCCAAAGGGGTGGTGCATGTGCATGGCGCATTGGAGACAATGGTGCATTCTTTTGAAGAGGTGATGGATGTTCGTGAAGGGGAACGATATTGGTGTACTGCGGATCCAGCCTGGATTACAGGGATTGTTTATGGGGTGATTGCGCCATTCTATAAGACGGTAGATCAGGTGCAGTTTGGGGGAACGTATCAGGCGGAGCGTTGGTTGAACGTTTTACAGTCATTCGGTGTGAATGTTTGGTATACGGCGCCGACTGCTTTGCGAATGTTGATGCAGGAAGAAGAACAATTATTTACCCGGTTTGATTATCGAGCGTTGGAACGCATTTATTGTGTGGGTGAGCCATTGAACCCTGAAATTTATCATTGGGGAATGCGTGTGTTGGGAAAGCAAATTTGGGATACTTTTTTCCAGTCAGAAACGGGCAGCATTATGGTTGCAAACCGGCAGGGTATGCAAGTGCGCCCTGGTTCGATGGGCAAGCCGCTTTCGTATATTGAAGCGAATATTTTGGACCGTCAGTGCAACCGGTTGCCTGTTGGTGAGCAAGGACTTTTGTGCTTTCGGGTAAATTGGGGATCTATGTTTCGGGATTATTTGAACAAGCGCTCTTTGTATGAGGAGAAATTTATTGGGGAATATTATTTGACGGGTGATTTGGCCTGGCGAGATGCCGATGGATATTTTTGGTATGTTGGTCGTGCGGATGATGTGATTAATACTGCCGGGCATCTGGTTGGTCCATTTGAGATTGAAAGTGCTTTGTTGGAGGTGCCGGATATTGCTGATGTTGCAGTGATTGGTGTGCCTGATCCAATTTTGCATGAACGGATTTTGGCTTTTGTGTGTGTGCGCAAGGGCGTGTCCTGGAGCAAAGAGCTTGAACTGAATTGTCGTGTGACCGTTTCGAACCGCGTTTCGTCGGTGGCGATTCCGCAGGAATTTCGAGTGGTTGATAAAATTCCTAAAAATAAGAGTGGTAAAATTTTAAGACGCGTGTTGAAAGCTTGGTATCAAGGTGTTGACCCTGGTGATTTATCTACAATGGAGGAATAGCGATGAATGAAACAATTTGCGAAACATTGCGGCAGGTTTTTTGTGAAACCTTTGAGGATGATCAAATTGAATTAAAGCCAGAGATGACTTCGGATGATATTGAAGGATGGGATTCTTTGTCACATGTTAATTTAATGATGGCAATTGAATTACGCTTTGGGATTGAATTCAGCATGAAAGAGAGTTTGTCTTTTGCGAATGTGGGCGATTTAGTAGCTTGCATTGAAAGGAAATTGGCAAGCAGAGATCAATGAAAAAACGGGTTTTGATCCTTCGTTCTAATCCCATCGCACCAGACCCGCGCGTTGAGAAAGAGGCACGCGCCTTGCAACAGGCTGGATACAGTGTGTCTGCTTTGGGGTGGGATCGCTCAGGGAGTTTGCCGCAACGGGATGAAAAATTGGGTTTTGAATGTATACGTATTCCACTTCAGGCTGGCTATGGACGTGGACTTGGAAATTTACCACAATTGCTTCGTTGGCAATGGCAGTTGTGGCGTTGGTTGATTCGAAATCGGTGGGAATTTGATGTCATTCATGCCTGTGATTTTGATACCATCCTACCGGCTTTGTGGTGCAAAACATTTTTTGGCAAATATCTGGTGTATGATATTTTCGATTTTTATGCGGATCATTTGCGCTCAACCCCACAGTGGATTGTGAAGCTTATTCGAGCGGTGGATTTGTGGAGCATTGGCCGTGCAGATGGGGTTATTTTGGTGGATGATGCGAGAAGAATGCAGATCGCTGGTGCCAGACCGCAACGGTTGGAGGTGATTTACAACAGTCCAGAGATTGTTTCAATGGAAGGGCATGGTGTGGAAGAGGAACAACGGGGTGGGCTTTCGCTGGCCTATGTTGGGCTGTTACAGATGGAGCGCGGCTTGCTAGAAATGTTCCACGTACTTCAGCGACATTTGGATTGGCGGTTGGAGCTGGCTGGATTTGGAGGGGATGAAGAACGGATTGTTGAACTGGTGCGGTCCATGCCAAATGTGGCCTGGCATGGTCGAGTATCGTATGAAAGAGCCTTGGAACTGAGTAGAAAAGCCGATGTTTTGTTTGCTACTTATGATCCCTTAATTCCCAACCATCGCTATTCTAGCCCTAACAAGGTGTTTGAGGCGATGATGCTTGGAAAGCCGGTAATCGTGGCGCGCAACACCAACGTGGATCAAATCATTGAGACGTATGATTGTGGTGTCGTTGTTCCTTATGGGGATGAACAGGCATTGGAAGAGGCGTTAATGTGTTTGGCTCATGACGTAGATAGACGCTTGCTGTTGGGGAAAAATGCGCGTCGAGCTTATGAGGAACAATATGGCTGGGAACAAATGAAAAAGAGGTTGCAGGCTTTTTATGAAGCAATTACCAGCTAAACTATTGCTTGTCGCAAATACAGATTGGTATTTGTATAATTTTCGTTTGCAACTCGCCAGAGCAGCCCGTGATGCCGGATATCAGGTTTTGTTGGTTTCTCCAGCCGGGCCCTATGTGGACGAATTGATACGTTTTGGATTTGAGTGGCGGGTGTGGAATTTTGACCGACGGATTACCTCGCTTTGGCGTGAGGGACGAGCTTTGCAAGACTTAAGCCAGATTTTGTTGCAGGAAAAGCCACAACTTGCTCATTTCTTTACCATTAAACCGGTGCTTTATGGGTCTTTGCTTGCAAGATTTCATCGTAATCTGGCGGTGGTTAATTCCATTACAGGGCTGGGATATTTGTTTTTGCAGGGTGGGGTGCGGTTTCGTTTATTACAGGGTGTAATTTGGCAATTCTATCGGCTTGCTTTTGCTTCTTCACGTTTGCGGGTGATTTTTGAGAATTCAGATGATTTGGAATTGTTTGTCCGGCGCCGGGTTTTAAACCCGGACCAGGCGTTTGTCATTCGTGGTGTTGGAGTGGATACGGATTATTTTGTTCCTGCCCCACAGACCGATGGCATTGCTCTGATTGTTTTGCCAGCGCGCATGTTGTGGGATAAGGGGGTGGGGACGTTGGTGGAAGCGGCGCGTAAGATGCGCCTGTCGGGTTGCAAAGTGCGCGTGGCACTGGTGGGAGATGTGGATGATGGAAATCCGGCCAGTATTTCTGTTTCACAGCTGCATGATTGGACGGCTGAAGGTGTAGTGGAATGGTGGGGGTTTCAGCAAGATATGCGTTCGGTTTATCAGCAGGCGCGAATCGTGTGCCTTCCATCATCTGGAGAAGGTATGCCAACTGTTTTGTTGGAGGCTGCGGCTTGCGCACGTCCAATTGTGACGACGGATGTGCCGGGATGTCGTGAGGTAATTGATCCTGGCCAGACGGGCTTACTGGTGCCACCTGGAGACCCCGATGCCTTGGGATGTGCTTTGTGCCAGTTAGCTGAGCAACCCGATTTGTGTCAACGCATGGGCATTGCTGGTCGTCAGCGTGTGGTTGAAAAGTTTGACAGCCGTTTTGTTATCAAGGAGACGCTGTCTGTATATCAGCAACTGGGTAAATCGGGGCGTTAGTTTTTATTCCGTCGCACCCATTTTTCAATCTCTACCCAGGCAAAGACGCTGGTGCTGACGAGCAAGGTGAGGAAAAATTCGCTGGCGCTGAGAGGTGTGGTGCCAAACAGTTTTTGCAGTGGCGGCCAGTAGATGGCGGCTAGTTGCAGGAGGATGGTGAGCAATACGGCGGCAAAGATGGATGGGTTGCTGCGGATGCTTTGTTGGAACAGGGATAGGCGATCGGAGCGAATGGCAAGCGCATGGCCAGCCTGCATGAGGATGAGCAGGGTGAAGAGCATGGTGTCCCAGTTGGGGTTTCCGCTTTGCCAGGTGAGATAACCAAAGGCCAGTGCAATGATTCCCATGACGATTCCGATCCGGAAGATGTAACTGCCAACACCACGCCCAAAGATGCTTTCGTTGGGGCGGACCGGACTGCGGCGCATAATATCTGGTTCAGCGGCTTCGGTGGTTAGTGCCAGACCAGGAAAGCCATCGGTGACGAGATTCATCCACAGAATCATGAGGGGGGTCAGGGGGAGCGGCATGCCGAGTAGTGGTGCAAGGAATGCGACCAGGATTTCGCCAGCATTGCTGCCCAGCGTATAGCGGATGAATTTTCGCACGTTTTCATACACGCGCCGCCCTTCTTCAATGGCATTCACAATGGTGGCGAAGTTGTCATCCAGAATGACCATGCTGGCGGCTTCCTTTGAGACATCGGTGCCGGTGATGCCCATTGCAACGCCAATGTTGCTTTTGCGCAGGGCTGGGGCATCGTTCACCCCATCGCCAGTCATGGCGGCAATTTCGCCGCGTTGCTGCAAGGCTTCAACGATACGCAGTTTGTGTTCTGGGGAGACTCGGGCATAGATGGAAACTTTGCCAACCAGGTCCCGTAGTTCGGCGGGTGAAAGATTGTTGAGTTCCTGTCCGGTGACAACGCGGGCTTCTGGCTCGCGAACGATATCGAGCATGCGCGCGATCTGCAATGCAGTGAGCGGCTGATCGCCGGTAATCATAACCGGTCGGATGCCGGCTTGCAGGCATGTTTGAACAGCTTGTTTGACCTCGGCACGCGGCGGGTCCATCATGCCAACCAGCCCAACCAGAACAAGGTCTTGTTCGATCGCTTCGTTGAGTGGGGTGGCCGGCATTTGGGTGAAGGGACGAAAGGCAATGCCCAGAACACGCAAACCTTGCTTTGCCAGGGTCTGGTTGGCGGCTTCGATGCGTTCACGCCAGGCAGAATTGAGCGGTTGAATTTTTCCGTCTTCCCATACGGCGCTGGTGACTTCCAAGAGGCTATCTACACCGCCTTTGACGAAAAGAATATAGGGGGATTGTTCGAACAGGGTTGTCGCCGGGGTGTTGAGCGTTTCGCTTTGAACTGCAAGGCTGTGCAGAGTGCTCATCCGACGGCGTTCTGAGCTGAAGGGAACTTCGGCCAGGCGCGGGTAATGGTTTTGCAATTGGTCCTTGTTGAGGCCAAGCCGCTGAGCGGCAATGACAAGCGCTCCTTCGGTGGGGTCACCCAAAACGCGGATTTCGCCACAATCTTCGGGCAAACATTGTAGCGAGGCGTCGTTGCATAATGCGCCTGCTGTGAGCAGCAACGCGTGGCTATCCCATTGGGGAACGATGGTTGGGGTGCTGAGGGGTAAGACGGGGCGTCCATGGCTGAGGACTTCTTCCAGGTCGAGGGTGTGGCCGGCAACATCGAGGATGGTGACGGTCATGCGGTTTTCGGTCAGCGTGCCGGTTTTATCAGAACAGATGACCGTGACGGATCCAAGGGTTTCGACGGCGGGGAGTTTTCGAATGAGGGCTTTGCGTTTTAGCATGCGTTGTGCGCCAAAGGCTAAGACAATGGTGACAACGGCGGGCAAACCTTCTGGAACGGCGGCAACGGCCATGGAGATGGCTGTTTGGAACATGAGAACGGCCTCTTCGCCGCGTAGCAGCCCCACACCAAAGGTGACGGCAACAATTAGCAGGACGGCGAGCGCCAGACTGCGCCCTAACTGACCGATGCGACGTTGGAGTGGCGTTGGTTCCGATTCGACGGTTTGAATGAGTTCGGCGATCCGCCCGAGCTCGGTTTGCATGCCTGTGGCAGTAACAATCGCTGTGGCACGCCCATAGGTGACTGCGGTGCCCATGAAGAGCATATTGTGCCGATCTGCGATGGGGGCGGTGGGGTTTTCAAGCGGGGCGGGGTCTTTTTCTATGGGTTGCGATTCGCCGGTGAGGGCAGCTTCTTGCACGCGCAGGTTGGCCGATTCCAGAAGGCGTGCGTCGGCGGGGATGGTGTTGCCAGCCTCGACCTGGATGATGTCGCCGGGAACAAGTTGGGCTGAAGGCAGTTCCTGAAGGATGCCGCTGCGCATTACACGCACCATGGGGCTGGAGAGGCGTTTCAGGGCAGCCATGGCGCGCTCGGCGCGATATTCTTGGACGAAACCGAGAATGGCATTGAGGATGACGATGGTCATCACCGCTCCTGAATCAATATATTTTCCGAGCAACAAAGAAATGAGCGCTGCGCCAATCAATAGCAGCACCATGGGGTTAATGAATTGTTCCCAGAGGATGCGCAGAGGGCGTTTGCCGCCTTGTTCTTTTAATTGGTTGGGGCCATATTCGACGAAGCGCTGCACTGCAATAGCCGATTCGAGGCCTTGTGGGCTGCTTTGCAGGGCGGTGATGACAGTTTGTGTGTCTTGGGTGTGCCAGGGGGTAGAAGGAGAGTGCGACATGAGAACTATCCTTGTTATTAGAAGGTTAGGTTAATTATACGGGAATATGCCTGGCTGAATAGGGTCTGTAGGAGGTGAAAAAAACAGCCCGCTGTGAGGCGGGCTGTGGATGATGAGCGGATGCAGATTTACTTTTGAGCGTCGCCCACGCGCTGATTCATAATTTCAGCAGCTTGTTGAACTGTGAAGGGCGGCGTTTTGCCATCCAGATAGAAGACCATGGTAACAACAACCGCGTTCTTGTTGCGCGAAATAACAACATCGGCGCGCAGCACAAAGTCGCCTTCGCCCGAGGTAAAGGTCAACCCAACTGAGGAATCACCAATTTTCTCCATTTGGATGATTTGGACCTCGCTGCTGCCTGCTCCCTCGCCAAAGTCTTTGGCTGCACCGGCCGGGTCAGCCAGGTAGATGTCAAAGGAGGCTTTTTCCAGTGTGGTGAGCGGTGCCAGGACGAATGCCATGACCATTTCAAAACTTTCTGGATCGGTGTTCATGAATGCTTTGAAGCTCTGTGGCGTGGCTTTCTTGAGCGTATCCTTGAAACTAGAGGCCAGGGTTTCGCTGTCCATGCCCATGTCTTTCAGGTCTTGTTCGGAGAATTCCTGAAATCCTGCGGGCAAGTCAGACAGAGTCAGGGTTGCGTTGGCTAGTCCGCTGGGGACAACGGGTACCTCGTCAACGGGCGGTTCAGTGGGGGCTGGCGGTTCGGTTGGGCTGCTGGGATTCACCGGCTGTTGTTGGCTGGTTGGCTGGGGCGCAGCGGTGGGCGTGGCGGGGGCGCCGCAACTGAGGACGGCCAGGGCCAAAATGGCAATGGCAATGACGATACGAAAAGACGTGCGAGACATTTTTTCTTCTCCTCAAAAAAATTAAGAAGGTTGCCCTAGTCGGGCGCGCTCCTCATCAACAAGAAGGGGGTCGAGCTTGCGGAACAGCGGTTGAGGTTCGAGCAGTCTTTGACCGGGCTGTAATGTGCTGGTTTTCCATTCTCCGTTTGCGGTGTGTGAATCATATCTTAAAACGATATGTTCACCAAGCGTGTCTTGTACGGTTTGGGTTGTTGGACGCCCAAACAGATCGTCTTGATAGCCGAGCAAACGGTGCAATTTCTCGGCAGTGAAGGGCAGGAAGGGAGCGAGCAGAATTTTGAGCGAATTGATGGCGTTTAGGGCAACGTAAATGGCGCGTCCGGCGGCCTGGCGGTCGGTTTTGATCTGTTTCCATGGAGCAGTGGTATCCAGATAGCGATTCACTTCGGTTGCCAGGCGCATTGCCTCGGCCAAGGCGGCACGCAAACGCACTACATCCATTTCAGCAGCAACGGTTTCAAACCCGGCTTCCACTTTTTGGAGCAATTCATGGTCCGTTTCGGTCAATTGTCCGGGGTCGGGGATGCAACCATCCCAGTTTTTGTAGCAGAAGGATAGAACACGATTGGCAAGGTTGCCCCAGATGGCGACCAGTTCGTCGTTATTGCGACTGACAAATTCGCTCCAGTCCCAATCGGTATCGCGCATTTCGGGCATGTTGACGGTTAGATAGTAGCGCAAAGAGTCGGGGTCGTAACGGTCCAGAAAATCCTGCCCCCAAACGGCCCAGTTGCGGCTGCCAGAAATTTTTTGCCCTTCGAGATTCATGAACATGTTGGCTGGTACGTTGTGGGGCAGGGTGAGGGGAGCGGTTTCTTCGGCGTATAATTGCATGAATTGTGTGCCAACGCCCATTAATTGTGCGGGCCAGAAAGCGGCGTGGAAGAAGATATTATCCTTGCCAATGAAGTAGAACGACCGGGCTTCGGGGTTTGTCCACCAGGTTTTCCATGCTTCGGGTTGATTGCTGAGAGCTGCCCACTCGATGGAAGCGGAGAGATAGCCAATTACAGCCTCAAACCAGACATAGAGGCATTTTCCTTCCCATCCGGGGAGAGGAACAGGGACGCCCCAATCCAGGTCGCGCGTAATGGCGCGGGGTTTGAGCCCTTCACTTTCAATTTGCCCAAGCGATTGACCGGTGACGGTTTCGCGCCAGTACGATTTGCGTTGCCGCAAAAAATCGGCAACGGCTGGCTCCAATTTGGAGAGATCAAGGTAATAATGTTCGGTGGGGCGCAATTCTGGGGTGGAGCCATCAACTTTGGAGCGAGGGTTGAGTAGTTTTTCGGGTTCCAGTACGTTGCCACATTTGTCACATTGATCGGAGCGTGCGCCTGTATCGCCACAGATGTAGCAGGTGCCTTCAACGTAACGGTCGGGCAGGAAGCGTTTGCTGGTTGGGGAATACCATTGTGGGCGTGTTTCTGTGTAGAGGTAGCCGTTGTGTTGCAGGGCTTCGAAGATGGTTTGTGCTACTTGAAAGTGGTTTTGGGTATGGGTGGTGGTGAACAGGTCGTATTGGATGCCAAGACGTTGGTAGAGCCGGATGAAATCTTCATGGAAACGTTTATAGACTTGTTCAACGGTTTGCCCCTCGGCATCTGCCCGGAGTGTGACGGGGGTGCCGTGCGAGTCGGTGCCAGAAACCATCAGTACCTGATTGCCGCGCAGACGATGGTAGCGGGCAACAATATCGCCTGGTAGGTGGCTACCAGTGATGTTGCCAACATGAATGGGGGCGTTGGCATAGGGCCAGGCAACGGCTATCAGGATGGGTTGTGTCATGAAAAAACACCTCAAAGGAAGGAATTTGATTTTATTGTATCATGATTTAACCATGTGTTTGAAATTTTAGCTGTTTTTGGTGTGGGGGAGTGCAAAAAAAGTGCAAGGTTTTGAATCTTGACAGCCGAAGGGGGAACGAATACAATGAAACTGGTTGGTTGGAAATTTTTCCAACAGGTCTTTTTTTGTTCAAGGAGATGTGTTTTATGATGTCGGAGGAAGCAGATAACCCTGGTGATAGTGCGCCTCTAAGACAGAGGCCAGATGGGTTATCTTCGTTCGTTCATAATATGGGGCAGTTCTGCGGGCAGGTGATGCAATCCATTCAACGAGTGGATTGGTTTGCTCCGGCGCGAGAAGAGGCCCATCGAGGAGGAATCCAGCCGATTCCTGATTGACGCAACTGCGAGAGCTAGTTGCTGCTTCGCATTCCCCGCCGGCTGGTTCTTCCGAGACCAGCCGGCGTTTTTAACGCCGAATTCCTTGGTTGATCAATGGAGGATCTGATGCGTTATCTGGTCGTTCGCACAGAAAAATTGACGAAGTTTTTTGGACGTTTCCGGGGAGTGGAAGACCTGACAATTGGAGTGGAGCCAGGGCAGGTGTATGGCCTTTTGGGGCCGCAAGGTGCTGGAAAAAGCACGTTGATTCGCTTGCTGATGGATTTGATGCGACCTACTCGTGGACACGCACTTATTTTTGGGCTGGATGTGCACCATCAAAAAGCGATGGTGCAGCGACGGGTGGGGTATTTGCCAGCTGAATTTGGTTTTGGGCGCAGTGGCACAGCCGGTACATTGCTCCAGGGGCTGGCGCGCCTGCGTTGTGAACAGGCCTGGGAGATGGCGCAGCATCTGGCACAGCGTCTGGGTCTGGACTTGAGCATACCCGCAGCAAAGCTGGATGCAACCCAGACTCAGAAACTGGGATTGGTGCAGGCTTTTATGCATGAGCCAGACCTGGTGATTTTGGATGAGCCAACCCGTTTTTTGGATCAGGATGCGCAGGATGTGCTGTTCCGTTGGATGGGAGAGGCGCGCCTTCAGGGACGCTCGGTTTTGTTTTCCTCTGCTGTGTTATGTGAGATGGAGCGTGTTTGTGATCAGGTGGCCGTGCTGCATCAGGGGCATTTGCTGGCGGTGGAACGTGGGGTGCAGTTGAGGTCACGTGCTTTGCGACGGGTGGAAATGCGTTTTTCTGGCCCTGTTTCAATGGATGTGTTTTGCGGTTTGCCAAATTTGGAACAAATATGGCTCGAGGAGAATAAGTTGCGCTGTCTATTGCATGGCGATCCTGATCCGCTGCTGAAAGTGGCGAGTCAGTTTCGGGTGATGGATATTCTCAGTCAACAGCCAACTCTGGAAGAGGTTTATCGTAGTTACTATGGTGTTGGGGCTTATGCTGGCTGATGCGTTTTCCTCATTTTGGCTGCGGCATTGGCGTGCCTGGGGGCTTTGGGCGATGGGGATGACTTGCTTGGGTGTGGCTGTTGTTGTGGCTTATGAAGGCCGGTTTGCACAACCCATTCTGTTGCAATTGCTGGATGGGGTGGCGAAATTGGACGTGATGGATTTTGGCAGTCCTGCAGGATGGGCGCGAACATTTGGATTCGGCTTTCTGTTACCGCTCGCAATCGGTTTTCCGGCGGCTGTTTGGGCTTCGGGTTTGTTGCTGGATGAGGGGGAGGAATTGGCCTTGTTGCTGTCCTATCCATATCCGCGCTGGCAAGTTTTGTTGGGTCGTTGGCTGGCTTTGATGGTGGGCGGGATGGTGGCTTGTGCTGCTGGGAGTGCGCCGCTTGGGGTTTGGGTTTTGCTGAGGCAGGGTTGGGGAGTGCTGGGGGTGGAAAATGGATTGGCGCTTTTGCTGTGGGGTATGGCCTGGGCCAATGTGGCCTTGTGTGTTGGGTTGTGGAGCGGAAAGGCCTGGGCGGGGCGATGGGTTGCTGGTTTGGGGCTGATTTTGATTCAGGTTGTGCTGTTTGTTGGAGTGGGGGCAAGATGGATTTCTTTGCTGGTGTGGTTGGGGGGGGTGGGGGTGTTTGGGTTGGGATTGGCATTCTGGTTGTTTGGTCGGCGGGATGTGGGCGGGTGAATGCGATTTGGGGCGGTTGTGGGGTACAAACAGGGATGAATCGTGTATAATTATAGAGAGCCTTTTTTGCCCGGCTCAGAGGTAGACAATGAACCCATTGATTGATCCAAATGTTGCGTACGTGTTGTTGGTAACAGGCTCTGTGCTGGCGTTGCTGGCGCTGTTTGCTCCTGGCACCGGTTTGCTCGAGGTAGGGGCATTGTTTGTGTTGGTGCTGGCTGCTTTTGGCATTTATAATCAACCCATTAACTGGTGGGCGTTAATTTTGTTGGTGGTGGGGGTGGTGCCGTTTGTGCTGGCTTTGCGCCGCTGGAAACGTTGGTGGCTACTGGTTGTTTCTTTGCTGGCATTGGTAATTGGTTCCATGTTCCTGATGCGTGGCCCGAATGGTGGGCCGGCTGTTAATCCTTTTCTGGCGTTGTTTATGTCGGCTTCAGCGATTGGCTTTTTGTGGATTGTGGGACGAAAGTCGCTTGAGGCGATGGTGCTAAGGCCATTGAATGCACGGGAAAGGCTGGAGGGTCAATTGGGTGAGGCGCGCACAGATATTCGCGGCGAAGGAACTGTTTATATTGGCGGCGAAGAATGGACAGCGCGCAGCGATCAATTTATTCCATTGGGGGCGCGCGTGCAGGTGGTGCGCCGAGATGGGCTGGTTGTTTATGTTGAGGTGGTCAATCCGCACGAAAATTAGTTGGCTAACCGGGCTGTGGAATGGCCCGGATTTTGAAACTGTTTCAGAATGGAGGAAGCAATGAATGGTGGTAGTGCAGCTTTGATTTTTTGCTTGATTGGGGGAGCGGTTGTCCTATTTTTGATTTTGATTGTTTCGGCATTGAAGGTTGTGCCAGAGTATCAGCGCCTGGTTGTTTTTCGACTGGGGCGTTGTGTTGGTTCGCGCGGGCCAGGCCTGGTGTTGCTGATTCCGTTTGTTGACCGAGCAGTGTGGGTAGATTTGCGTGAACAGGTGCGCGAAATTCCGGCGCAAACTTCGATTACGAAGGATAACGCTCCAATTTCGATTGATTTTTTGTGGTACTACCGTGTATTTGATCCGGTGCAGAGTGTGTTACAGGTGGGGAATTTTGAGTTTGCTGCGCAAGGTATTGCAACGACGACATTGCGGTCGGTCATCGGCGGCATTATGTTGGATGGTGTGCTTTCAGAGCGCGAGCAAATTAACTCGGCGTTGCGCACTCGTCTGGATGAGGTGACTGAGAAGTGGGGTGTTAAGGTCACAAACGTTGAAATCCGCGAGATTATCCCGCCTCGGGATGTGCAGGATGCAATGAATCGCCAGCTTTCGGCAGAACGAACCCGGCGTGCTTTGGTGACTGAGTCAACCGGCCAACGCGAAGCTGCGGTAAATGTGGCGGAAGGCGAAAAGCAGGCGGCCATTTTGCGCTCCGAAGGCGAACGGCAGTCGGCGATTTTGCGGGCCGAAGGTGAACGGCAGGCGCAGATGCTACGAGCAGAAGGCTATTCGGTGGCGTTGGAGAAGATTTATGGCGTGGCAAATATGATTGACCAAAAGACGATCACGCTCCAATATTTTGAGACGCTGAAGAATATGTCTATGAGTTCTTCGACCAAGTTTATCTTCCCGATGGAATTCACCAGCTTGTTGAGCGGTTTCATTCGCAACCAACAAGGCTAGTGTTGGGAAGGTTGAGCTGATTGAAACGGGCGAGGCCACAAGGATATTGTGGTCTCGCCTTTGCTCTTGAGGAGAGATGGTGACGGATTTTCAAGTTGTGTCAGCCGGTCTGCGTGATTTGGTAAGTATTCAACGTCTGGAACGGGATTGCTTTCCATTGGACGCTTGGCCGTTGCCAGATTTGGTGGCGGTATTGGTTATTCCAGGAATTGTGCGCTTGAAAGCAATTGATGAGCGGGGAGGAATGCTGGGGTTTGTGGCAGGCGAGCGAAAGCCGCTTCAGGGAGTGGGGTGGATTACAACCATCGGCGTTTTTTCGGAACAGCGCAGACGGGGAGTGGGAACGGCTTTGTTATTGGCCTGTGAAAAAGCTTTGGGCCTGCCGCGTGTGCGTTTAACGGTGCGTGCTTTTAATTCTCAGGCGCTGCATTTGTATGAACAGCATGGCTATCAGCGGGTGGATGTATGGCATGGGTATTATCAGGCTGGTGGGGAAGATGGTGTGGTGTTAGAAAAAATGATGGTTGAAAACGGTTGACTTTCGCATCGAGTCGGTATATGATAAATCTATGCGAGGGTCAATTGTCTCTCACGGCCCGCAAGGGCTTTTTGCAAGGCACGCTGTTGACGCGTGTCTTTTTGTTTGTATTTCTGGTTGAAAGGAGCGAAACACAATGTTGGATTCCGGCATGATTGGCAAGCTTGAAAAGGCCAAGCGGTATGCACAGGAGCGCAGCCGCATTCGTTTTGAGGCTTTTGCGGTTACAATGGAGGGGGAAAATAACCCTCATCGCGTTCGGTATGAGAACGGCGAGTGGAAATGTGATTGTTCGTTCTTTCAAAGCCGTGGGCGGTGCAGCCATACGATGGCGTTGGAGATTGTGCTGGAAGGAATGCTGGCCGGCGAATCGGTTTCAGCATAAAGAGGTTGAAAAAAGCCCGGCCTTGAGCCGGGCTTTTGTTTGCTGGACGGATGAGAACAAATGCGATGGTTGGGGAAAAAAGAGGGTGGGATTCGAATGTCACACTCCTGGAGTGACCAGGGTGGTCTATGCGATTAAAAACAAAGGCGGAGAGGG
>CAYVRT010000005.1:0-129147 GCA_964453115.1 uncultured Anaerolinea sp.
GCCCCGTGCGGCGCTCTTATCCAGAGAGGCGGAGGGACCGGCCCTGTGAAGCCTCGACAACCTGACCCCATGCGGGTCAAGGTGCCAATTCCGGCAGCGAATCTGGAAGATGAGAGGAGCCACTGCAACAGTGTTTGCCCCTCCGCAACCGGATGGGGCATTTTATTTCCAAAAAGGAGACCCTTTTCAATGACCAATACGTTCATGCAATCTGCCCGTTACCTGTTCACCTCCGAATCGGTAACCGAAGGGCACCCCGATAAGCTCTGCGACCAGGTTAGCGATGCCGTGCTGGATGCCTGCCTGGAACAAGACCCCTTCTCGCGCGTTGCCTGCGAAACCGCCACCAAAACCGGTTTTGTGATGGTGCTGGGCGAGATCACAACCCGCGCCTTCGTCAACTTCGATGAACTGGTGCGCAAAGTCGTCAAAGAAATTGGCTATGACGACAGCTCGAAGGGTTTTGATGGCAATACCTGCGCCGTGCAATCCGCCATTTGCGCTCAATCGGGCGATATTGCCATGGGGGTAGACCAGGCTCTGGAAGCCAAAGCCGGTCAAATGACCGAGGCCCAAATTGAGGCCGTTGGCGCCGGTGACCAGGGCATGATGTTTGGCTATGCCTGCGATGAAACCCCGGCCCTGATGCCCATGCCCATCTACCTGGCCCACAACCTCACCCGCCGCCTTTCTGTGCTGCGCAAGCAAGGTAGCCTGCCCTGGCTGCGGCCCGATGGCAAGAGTCAGGTGACGGTTGAATATCATCATGGTGTCCCCGCCCGTGTAGATACCGTGCTGATCAGCACCCAACACAGCCCCGATATCAGTCATGCAGATATTCGCGAGGCCGTCTATGAACACGTCATCAAGCCCATCATCCCCGCCGAAATGGTAGATGAACAGCTCAAGGTCTTCGTCAACCCAACCGGTCGTTTTGTCATCGGCGGCCCGATGGGCGATGCCGGCGTGACCGGACGCAAGATTATTGTTGACACCTATGGCGGCATGGGCCGACATGGCGGCGGCGCCTTCAGCGGCAAAGACCCGACCAAGGTAGACCGCTCCGGAGCCTATGCTGCCCGTTGGGTCGCCAAGAATATCGTCGCTGCCGGGCTCGCCAGCCGCTGCGAAATTCAGGTTGCCTATGCCATCGGTGTTGCCCGCCCGCTCAGCGTCAATGTCGAAACCTTCGGCACCGGTAAGATTGATGATGAAAAAATCGCCGCCCTGGTGACGGAACTCTTCGACCTGCGCCCTGGCGCCATCATTCGCGACCTGGACCTGCGCCGCCCCATTTACCGCCAGGTAGCCTCCTATGGTCACTTTGGCCGCGATGACCTGAATTTGACCTGGGAACGCACCAACAAAGCAGCCGAATTGCGCACCGCCGCCGGCCTCTAAACCCCGCTCCCTCTCAATTGAAAAGCAAGAGCGGACATCCTGGGATGTCCGCTCTTTTGATTCTAATCCTCCAGCGGCGGAGCTGCATCGCCATAATCCAGCACCTCGCGCACCTGCGAATGCGGCTGCGGTGGACCAATGATGCCCTTCTCCTCCAGCGCGTCCATCAAGCGCGCCGCCCGCGTATACCCAATCCGCATCCGGCGCTGTAACATGGTCGTTGATGCCCGCCCCTCGCGGCGCACCAACGCCACCGACTCATCGAACAGCGGATCTGCGTTCGGGTCCCCTTCTTCCTCCCAAAATGCGCCCTGACGCAGTGGCGCACCGCCCGGCAAAGAATCCACCCGCCCTTCACTGAGTGGCACGGGCTGTGCCGCAGCGTTCATCGCCGTCACCCGCCAGGTATCCACCAGACGTTGAATTTCAGCATCCGAAACGTAAACACCTTGCAAACGCACCGGAGCCGGCGCATCAGGAGCCTGGAAGAGCATATCGCCCCGCCCCAACAGGCGCTCGGCCCCCGGCTGATCGAGAATCACCCGGCTATCAATTCCCGAAGCAACTGCAAACGCAATCCGGGCCGGGAAATTGGCCTTAATCAACCCCGTCACCACATCCACCGAGGGACGTTGTGTTGCCAAAATCATGTGAATGCCGGTTGCGCGCGCCAGCTGTGCCAGGCGCGTGATGCTGCGCTCCGTTTCTTCAGGTGATTGCATCATCAAATCGGCCAGTTCATCCACCACCACCACCAGGTAAGGCAGCATCTGCCTGGGATAGCGGCGATTGTATTCAACAATGTTGCGGCAGCCCTGCTCCGAAAACTTATGATACCGCGCGTCCATTTCCCGCTGCACCCATTGCAACGCCCCCATCACCCGTTCCGTATCCACCACCACCGGCGCCAGCAAATGCGGCAGCCCGTTATAACCGGTCAGTTCCACCCGCTTCGGGTCTACCAGAATCAGGCGCAAATCGGATGGACTATGCGTTAGCAGGAGCGTGCAAAGAATGGAATTGACACATACCGATTTTCCCGAGCCAGTTGTGCCAGCGATTAAGAGATGCGGCATCCCGCTCAAATCGGCACAAATGGGCTTACCAGCCACATCCTTGCCAAGCGCCAGGCGCAGCGGCGACTTCGTGCGCTGAAAGGCATCGCTTTCCATCACGTCGCGCAGCACCACCCGGCTAATTTCGGCATTCGGCACCTCAATGCCCACATAGCTGCGACCTGGCACCGGCGCCTGAATGCGAATGCGCGGCGCAGCCAGGGCCAAGGCCAGGTCATCGGCCAGCGAGACAATCTTGCCCACCCGCACGCGCGTCTTGCCATTGCGTGTTTCGACAAAATCCGGCTCAACCCCAAACTGTGTCACCGTTGGGCCCTGATGAATTTCAACCACATGTGCTGGTGCGCCAAACGATCGCAATGTGCTTTCAATCAGGCGTGCTCGTTCCTGATCCACATTGCCCTGAATAGCCGTCGGGGTTGGCGGGTCTAAAATCTCAGCCACACCCGGCAGTTTCCAGGTCGCTTGTGGAAGATCCTCCTCAGGTGGCGTTGGCTCGGCAGTCACGGGCGGCTTTTTGGCATCCGGCGGCAGCGGCGTGACATCCGGCGAGGGTGCAGCCTGCCTGCGCGGCGGGCGGGCCGCCGGCGTTGGGGTGGGCGGGGTAGGCGTTGAACGGGTTGTTGAGCGCCCAGGCAAGGGGTGAAAATCGGGCGGCAAATCTTCCGCCCTTGCTGGCGGCATCGGAACCGGGCTGCGCTCCGCCGACTGCCCTTCGGCCATGGTGCGCATTCGGCGCCAGAGCTGCAAAAAATCGGCTAGCGAAAGGTCAAAAGTAAAGATAATGCCTGCTAGCAAAATGGCAAGCAAAACCACAACCGCCCCACCAACGCCCACCAACCCGGTTAGCGCAGCCTCAATCAGCCAGCCCACATAGCCGCCCCCCCCTTTTGCCTTTGCCAGTTCCAGGCCGCGTCCCCCCAACAGATGCATCCAGCCCAAAATATCCACATACAACAACACCATGCCGGTCAAGCGCTCCGCCGAGAGCCTTGGCAAGCGTTCAACGCGCCGCAGCACCAGCCACATTCCGCCCACCAGCAGTGCCAGCGGCAGCACAAACACCCCCCAACCGGTGACATACTTCAGCATATCCACCCACGCCTTAGGCAGCCCGGCATTGTTGGCCGAAAGCAGGCTCAAGATGGTCAGCAGCCCAATCAGGGCCACCACGCCACCCACCAGGTCTAGCTTACGTTCGGGCGAAAGTCCCTGCCAGCGATCCAGCACCCCCGGCTTGCGCGGCGCAGCCGGCTTATTGCTTTGGCGGCTGTTGGGGCGCGGCGGTTTTTCCCGCACCGGTGTCGAAGGCTTGCTGTTACGTCGAGCCGAGGTAGCAGGTTTGGTCGGAGGGGTATTTTTCTTTTGTGGCATATCCGGCGCTTGCTCTGCCTCAGGCAACCACACCCAATTGCTTGCCCACCCTCGCAAATGCCGCCAGACCCTGGTCCAGGTCTTCGCGGGTATGCGCTGCCGAAATCATCACCCGGATGCGCGCTTTGCCGCGCGGAACCGTCGGGAAGCCCAACGGCATGGCGAACACATTCTCTTCAAACAACGCCCGGCTAAAGCTCTGTGCCAGCGGCGCCTCGCCCAGCATGACGGGCGTAATGGGCGTCTCACTCACACCCGTATCAAAGCCCATCCGTTTCATCTCAGCCTTAAAATAACGGGCATTCTCCCACAATCGGTCCACCAGTTCAGTCGATTCTTCCAGCACATCCACAGCCGCAATGCAGGCCGCCGCATCGGGCGGGGTAACCGCCGAGGAGAACAGGAAGGGGCGCGCTCGTTGCCGCAGCCATTCGACCACCACTGCGTTCCCAGCTGCCACACCGCCCATCACCCCAAATGCCTTCGAAAGCGTGCCAACCTCAATATCCACCTTGCCATGCAACCCAAAATGATCCACAATGCCACGACCACCGCGACCCACTACCCCCTCACCGTGTGCATCATCCACCATCAACAAAATATCATATGCATTCGCCACCTCGCAAATCTTATCCAGCGGCGCAAGGTCTCCATCCATGCTAAAGACACCATCTGTGATAATCAGCGCCCGGCGATAAGTGCCCTCATTTTCCTTGATCACCCGTTCCAAATCGGAGACATTGTTATGGGCAT
Source organism: uncultured Anaerolinea sp. (assembly GCA_964453115.1). Classification (GTDB taxonomy): domain Bacteria; phylum Chloroflexota; class Anaerolineae; order Anaerolineales; family Anaerolineaceae; genus JAIWNK01. The sequence goes on from CAYVRT010000005.1 coordinate 4,605, forward strand.
AACGCGCAATTCGCGCCCCCGAAATGCGGCAGCCATCAATGATGCTGGCATGATTCAACTCATCGGAAAAGATGACATCTTCCTTGCCAACCAACGCTGGGATAGTCGCCACATTGGCACAAAAGCCAGATTGGAAGGTAATGGCCGCCTCAGCACCCTTAAATTTTGCCAAACGGCGTTCCAATTCCAGGTGCAAATCCATCGTCCCGGCAATCGAGCGCACAGCAGCTGGCCCAACCCCGTAGCGGTCAACAATTTCGCGCGCTGCCGCCACCAACCGGGGATGATTCGCCAACCCCAGATAGTTATTCGAACAGAAATTGAGCACGCGCTTCCCATCCACCACCAGCCAGGCGCCCTGCGCCGAACTCAAGGTGCGAATGCGGTTATACAAACCGCTCTCCTTCAAAGACGACAACTCTTGCTGAATCCAATCGAAACGAGACATGGAAATTACCTCACTTGAAAAAGTAGAGATGACCTGCACGCTGATTATACATCAGATAGACCCAATCGGGCGATAAAACCCGCCATCCCCATTGCACAAATTTTAACCGGTGCTATACTAAAAAGCATTCAAACATTTCATCGGACGGAGCGCACCATGGAATCAGAAACTATTCTTATTCTTATGTTGCTTATGGGTGGAGTGTTCCTGCTCCTCCTGATTGCCATCATCCTGTGGACTCATCACAGCCATCCAGTTGAAGCAAATTCTGCCGAAGCCAATGTTTGTCCCCAGTGTGGCAGAACGCACAGTAGCCAGGAAAATTATTGTCCTGGCTGCGGTCAGCCCCTCCAGGCCAAAACCGCTCCTAGCAGGCGCAATCTTTCCTTCCTGTGGAGCATTGGAATGCTGGCATTGATTGCCGTTGCCATCTGGTTATGGGCAGCTAACCGACCCTCAGCATCATCGCGCCGCTACCCGCCCTATCAATCCATTGGCTACACCCAGCAACAAAGCCCCGAAAATCGCATCCGCTACGGCATTCTCGACCTGCAACTCGGCGGCGCAGCTGCCGAGCAACAATATCGTCGCTCCCTTTCCGAAACGGAAGAAATTGAACGAGCCGTCAGCTTGTGGAACAATGGCATTCGCGTCTTGAACATTTATCAATTCAATGCCATCCAATTCCCCGAAGGAAGCTGGGAAATTGTGTATGGAGGAACAGAGCGAATTGTCCATTGCGAGGATGTTGTCCTGAGCAGTGATGTCGCTCCAGATGGAAGCATCGAAGCACAAATCCGCTACATTTTGGCCGACGCACAGCTTGGCAACGTAATTGAGTACTACCGACAATACACCGACCAAAGCCAGGCCATTGCTGAGGCAATCCGTCGGTGGGATGCCGGGGTGCGCGTTGCCAACCCGGAACGATTTGAACGGCAAATTATCTTCAGCGCCGGTTGGAAAGTTGTTTATTGGGAAAATGGGCAACTTATCAACGGCATGGATGTTGTGCTAACCAGCGATGCAACTGCTTCGCTTCCGCCAACCCCCACCACCCCACCTCAGCCTACAGCAACCCAACCAATCTTATCAGATGAAGATCGTATCCGCTACATCTTAACCGACATACAATTTGGCCTATTGGAATATTACCGCTCCTTCGCTGACGATCCAATTGTCGCCGAAGCCCTTTGCCGTTGGGATTCAGGGGTGCGCGTGACCAACATCGAGGATTTTGAACGAAAAATCATCCTGGATCAATGGCAAATTGTATATGCCAACAGCGAAACAGCCATTGATGGCAGCACCGTTCAACTTTCTTCCTCCATCACCGAATGCCTTGCCCAACAAGAATGCGTCTCACCAATTCCTGCACAAGAGCAAATGGTCTTAACCACCGGATTGGAAGAACCCATCTACGCCTGGCTCTACTCAGCCCCCAGCTTCAGCGCCCCACTAACCAATGGCATGGACTATGGGCCCTATTCATACGATGTTGAGCCAGGTACTCCGCTCTTCGTGCGTGAAGGCCCGGTGTGTGCCGAAGGGGTTGTTTGGTGGCGCGTACAACACTATTTCAATGCATCCATCCAGGGCTGGACATATGAAGCACACAATGGATTGGTATCGCTTTACTCATGCGAAGAGAAAATCTACTGTATATCACTAATTGGAGAAGCTGGCCCGCCCGATGGCGGATACAACCCATAAAACCTAGAGTACCGAAAGCACCAGCCCCAACACTGTCAGCACAGCCCCTGCGGCCCCTGCGGCAACGGGCGTCTTGGCCCCCGTGCGCTGCCGGACCAGCAGTGTCGCATACAAAGAAGGCAACACAGCCGTCAGGCCCACCAGCGGCAGCACATAGCGCGCCCAGGTTTCACCCTGCAAAAAAGACGGCAACAAAAATCCTACCGCCAGTCCGGTTGCTAACAATCCGCCACCCGCCGTACGCATCAAAGCAATCAACAATGTTTGCAACGCACCATCCAGCTCCTGCCATTCGCGCTTCAGTGCCTGCGCATGATAGGGCATGAACTTTGGACGTAGCAAATAGAGCAAGCCAAACGCCAAACACAACAGCGCCAACAAAGCATAACAAACCGCCGCCGCTACCAGCAAACCCGTCATTCCACACCTCCAAAAAATTAAAATTCCAGCTTCATTATAGTCGTATTTCTGAAGTACAATGATGGGAATTCCTTCCAATTGATGGAGAATCGAATGCGTAGCGAACAAGCAATGTATGCTCTCATTCTGGATACCGCCCGCGCGGATGACCGTATCCGCGCCGTTTTGCTCAATGGCTCGCGCGCCAATCCTCATGTTCGGCGCGATTGCTTTCAGGATTTCGATATCATCTATTTTGTCCACAAAATTGAAACCTTCCGAAACAACCTGGCCTGGCTCGACCGCTTCGGCGAACGCATGATCATGCAAATTCCCGAGGCCATGTCTGCAACCGAAGAACAAGACCCTTGCAGTCGCTTCACCTGCCTGATGCAGTTCTGTGATGGCAACCGGATTGACCTGACCTTTTACCCAATTGAACAGTTGCATCAATTCTCTCCCGATAGTCTATCCATCCTCCTGCTCGATAAAGACAACCTGCTGCCACCCCTGCCCCCGCCCAGCGAGCAAGATTACCTCCCTCAGCCGCCAACAGCCCACACTTTTGCCAATTCTTGCAATGAATTTTGGTGGGTCTGCCCCTATGCCGCCAAAGGTCTTTGGCGTGCGCAACTACCCTATGCCAAAGCCATCATAGAGCAGGTGCTGCGCCCGCAGCTTTTGCAAATCCTGGTCTGGCAAACTGGCATTCAAACCAATTTCTCTTGCAATCCGGGGATATTTGGCAAATATCTGCCCGACCTGCTCACTGAACCGCTCTGGGCACACCTGCAACAAACGTATGCCGATGCCGAGGAAGAGAACAACTGGCATGCCCTGCTGACGATGAGCGACCTCTTCCACGAATGCGCCCTGGCAGTTGCTGAACATTTCAAGCTGCCTTACCCCGCAGCAGAAGCTCAGCGGGTGCGCACAGCCTTGCATCACATCCACACCCTGCCAAGAGATGCTCAGAAAATCTTTTAGGCGCAGCTTTGCCTGCATCTGTTATACTTAGAGCATGAACGCAATTGAGGAAATCAAGTCCCGCATAGACATCGTAGACCTGGTCTCCGAAACGGTCAAACTGCGCAAAACCGGCAAAAATTATTCCGGCTTTTGTCCCTTTCACCCCAACTCACGTACTCCAGCCTTCATCGTCTTCCCCGATTCTGGCACCTGGCGCTGTTTTGGGCAATGTAATGAAGGTGGCGACATCTTCCGCTTTGTAATGAAAAAAGAAGGCTGGGATTTTGGTGAAACGCTGCGTCACCTGGCAGAGCGCGCTGGCGTCACGCTCGAGACCCTCACCCCGCAGAAGCAAGCCGAAGAGGAAGCCCTTGACCGCTTACACACCCTGCTCGAAGAAGCCCTCATCTACTACCGCTATCACCTCACGCAAACACCGTCCGGGAAAACCGCCCTCGCCTACCTGCACAAACGCGGGCTAACAGATGCCACCATTGAAACCTTTGGCCTGGGCTACGCCCCCTCTGGCTGGCAAAACCTGCTCGATTCCTTCACTGCCAAGGGCTACACCGCAAACGACCTGCTCAAAGTTGGCCTGATTAGCGAACGACAAACTGGCGGCTATCACGACCGTTTTCGTAACCGCATCACCTTTCCCATTCGCGATGCTCTCGGACGCATGACCGGGTTCGGGGCGCGCATCCTCGACCCCGACGATGTGCCAAAATTCCTCAACTCGCCACAAACAGCCCTGTTTGATAAAGGCCGACTGCTCTATGGTCTGGATGCAGCGCGCAAATCCATTCGCGCCCAGGACCAGGTTGTAATCGTCGAAGGATACCTGGATGTCATTGCCTTGCATCAGGCCGGGTTCACCAACACCGTCTCGCCAATGGGAACCGCCCTGACCGAAGAGCAGCTACGCCTCCTGAAACGCTTCACCCGCCGCATTGTTCTCGCCCTGGATGCCGATGCCGCAGGCGAAAAAGCCACCCTGCGCGGCCTGGAAATTGCTCGGCAGACTCTCGACCGCAGCGAAGAACTCAGCTTCGATGCGCGCGGCCTGTTACGTCACGAAGCGCGCCTGCAGGCCGATCTGCGCGTCACAACCCTGCCGACCGGCATGGATCCGGATGAAGTTGTGCTACGCGATCCAAAAGAATGGCAGGATATTCTCGCGGCTGCGCGCCCAATCGTCATTCACGTCATGGAAACCCTGGCCGCCAACCGCGACCTGGAAGACCCCAAAACCAAGAGCGATATTGTCGCCCAAATACAACCGCTGATTGAGGATGTCCCCGATCCGGTAGAGCGCGATGCCTATCGGCAGCGCCTGGCCCGCTTGCTGCGCATTGACGAACGCGCCCTGGCACAAACCAGCAGCAGCCCAACCCCAGGTCACCGCCGCCCCAGCCCCCGCCCCCACCCCAGCCGCACACCCACACAGCCCCCCGCAACCCCCGAACGCCTGAGCCGCGACCTGGAAACGCACGTCCTGCGCCTGCTCCTGCGCCAGCCGGAGGCCATCTATCGCCTCGACCGCGCCCTGCAACGCGCCGGCCTGCAACGCTTCACACCCCAGGAACTGGAAATTGGGCCCTATCAAAGCCTGGCTCAACTCATCTTTGCCGCTCTTGAGCAGGAGGAACTTGAAACCTCTGCCTATTTCGAGCAGCACACCCCAGATGCTCTACAACCCCTGTACCAGGAACTGCTTGCCCCTCTACCGAATGGCGAACCCAACCAGGAAAAAATCCTCAGCGAATTGGTGCGCTCCATCGAAACACTGCGCATGCTACATGTGCGCGAGAGTTTGCAGCAATTGCGCTTCTTGCAGGAAGAACTGCAAACGCAAGAAGCGTTGGACACGCTTAACCTCTATCAAGAAATGGTGCTGGAATATGCCAGAATGCGCGAACGGCTCGACCAGGCTCTCGGCCAGCAAATTCTGGAATAAAAAACACCGCCAAAATCTCTTGTCCTCAACCCCAGCCTGTGCTAAACTCAAAGTATGTCTGCTGAAGAGAAAATGTTCCAGGAGGCCCTTGCGGCCATTCAAAACAATGAACCGGCCCGGGCGCGTGACCTGTTCACCCGCCTGTTGCGCATGAACCAGTATGATGCACGCTACTGGCTGTGGATGAGTTCAGTTGTCGAAACGACCAAGGAACGCATCTACTGTCTGAAACAAGCCCTTGAACTCGACCCCAACAACAGCGATGCCAAACGGGGGCTGATTCTGCTTGGTGTTCTGCCACCTGATGAAAGCCTGGCAGCCCCCTACCGCGCCCAGCCACGCAAATGGAATGTGCCGTTCGGCGAACAGGCACCCAAGATTACCGCCCGTTCTGCACGTCAAATCGGCATCGTCATCGGGTCAATTGCCATGCTCGTCGTGCTACTTGGGCTGGCTGTCACCGGCATCGTCAGCCTCACCCGCCGCCAAACCGCCACCAAAGCTGCTGCCCGACCGGTCATCACCATTTTTGCCAGCGCCACCCCCACCCCCGATGCTGCCCGCCCCGTTGTGCGCACGCCCACCCCTGCTGGCCCCACACCACCCTGGCAAGGCCAACCCACCTTTACCCCATCCCCCATTCCCATGCTTACCCCCCATGCTCGCATGGAAGCCTACAGCATTGGCATGCGCGCCTTCCAACGTCAGGAATGGGAAAAAGCCATCACAAATTTCAATCAGGTCATTGCCCAGGAACCACAATCTGCCGACTTGCATTACCTGATTGGCGAAATATATCGCTACCAGGGCGAAACCACCCTGGCCTTTGCATCCTATAACAAAGCCATTCTTGCCGACCCCGGCTACGGCCCCTCCTACCTGGGACGCGCCCGCATTCACATGCTGCGCACCCCGCCCAGCCCGCGCGAAGCACGCAGCGACCTGGAAAAGGCCATTCAACTGGCTCCCGACCTGGGCGAAGCCTACCTTGAGCTTGCCATCCTCAAGGCACAAAACAACGAACTCCAATCTGCCCTGAGCGATTTGGAAACTGCTGCCAACTACCTGCCCGCCTCACCCTTGCTCTCCCTCACCCGGGCGCAAATTTTGATGATTGAAGAAGACTATCAGGCCGCGCTGGATGAAGCCGCAGCTGCTCTGACGCTCGACCCCTCCCTGCTGGAAGCCTATTACTTGCAGGCCCTGGCACATATGGCCCTGGGAGAACCCCGTCAGGCGGTCAACCCGCTCTATTACTACACCACCTACACCACCAATCCAGACCCGGATAGCTGGCTGCTGCTTGCTCAGGCCTACCTGGCCGACGAAGAAAGTGACCGCGCCCTGGCTGCTCTCGACAAAGCTGCCCAAATCAAACCCGCCTATGACGTCTACTTCCTGCGCGGCGAAGTTTACATGCAACAGGAAAAGTACGATCTGGCGCTCAAAAATTATGGCTGGGCCTTGGACTGGAACCCGCGCTCTTTTGAGGCCAGCATGGGGCAGGCACGTGCCTATTACGCACTTGGCGAATACGGCAATGCCTACGAACAATACAGCGATAGCCGCGCCCTGGCAAAAGATGACAGCGAACGCGCCCTCTTCTTCTATGAACGCGCCCTCAGCGCCGAAAAGCTCAACCGCCCCGATGCCGCCATTTATGACTGGATCAACCTGCTTGAGCTGCCCGAAGATGCCATGCCGCCCGAGGTGCGCACCGAGGCACAGGATCACCTCAGCCGCCTGCACACCTCCACCTGGACACCTCGCCCCAGCCTGACGCCATCCTTCACACCCACACCGCGCAGCAGCCTGACGCCCACCCCAACCCGCACCCGAACCCCGCGCCCGGCCACTCCCTGATCTTTACCCCTGGCTATGCGCCCGCTGCCACTCAAACTCCTGCTGCACCGCCGCCATCAACGCCAGACTGGTCACCCCCGTTTGGTTCGCCTTGGCTTTGGCCTGGGCGCCATCCTGGGCCTGTTCTTTGCCGCGGCCCTCATCTTCACCAGCCTGGCCTATGTCCAACTCGTGCGCGACCTGCCATCGCTCGACATGCTGCCCCTGCTCCTTGACCGTCAGACTGGTCTCATGCTACAACCCACCCGCATCTATGACCGAAGCGGTGAAAACCTGCTCCTCAGCCTCGAAAACCCCGGCCTGCCGCGTCGCTTTCTCACCGTAGACCCGAACCAGCCCAATGCCTACGACCCCAAGTTAATCCATGCCGTCATCGCCCTTGAACAACCCGATTTTTGGCAAAACCCGGGCTTCGATTTGCAAGCCCTGACCGACCCCCAACCGCATACCATCGCCGAACGGTTGGTTAATGACCTGTTGCTGGAAAATGAAGCGCCCGGGCTTCGACGCAGCCTGCGCATGCGCCTTCTGGCTGCGCAAATCACAAGTCGCTTTGGCCGCCCACAGGTGCTGGAATGGTATCTCAACAGCGCCGCCTTTGGCCGCTTGACCTATGGCGCCGACAATGCCGCCCGGCTCTACCTGGACAAACCCGCCACCGAGCTTGAAATTGCCGATGTTGCCCTGCTGATTGCTGTCATGCAGGCCCCGGCACTCAACCCGCTTGATGCCCCAACCGCAGCGATGCAAAATCGCCAGGAACTGCTGATGCGCCTGTTGGAACGCGGTGTCATTAGCAGCGAAGATTACTGGCAAGCATTCAATCAGCCAGCCAATTTCAGCCCCGCCCCCCCGCCTGCCCGTGTGCCAGCACGCGCCTTCTCCAACCTGGTCATCCAGCAGCTTGCCCAACAATTGGGGCGGCAACGGCTGGAACGCGGCGGTCTCAAGGTTCAAACTACGCTCGATTACGACTTACAGCTCCAGGTCTATTGCAGCTTACAAGCACAATTGCGCCGAATGCAGGGCAAAACCGCCATTCAACCCGGCCCGCAAACCTGTCAGGCCGCCTTGCTGCTGCCCACCCTGACGGGCAACAACACCTGGCCCAATGGCGCAGCTGCCAGCGCGGTCATCCTCGACCCCAACAGTGGCGAAGTGCTTGCGTACGTTGGTGATACCACCCTGCAAGGCGAGGGCGCAGCCCTGCTGCCGCACGACCCCGGCTCGCTCCTGACACCCTTCATCAGCATCTCGGCCTTTGCACATGGCCTCAGTCCGGCCACCCTCAGCTGGGATATCCCCCACCCTTCCCCAACCCTGCCCGACAATCTGGATGGCCGCTACCACGGCCCATTGCGCTTGCGCACTGCCCTGGCAAACGATTACCTGGCTCCTTTTCAACAACTGCTAGAACAACTGGGCGGCAAAGACACCTGGCGCAGCCTGGAAGCCCTGGGGCTGGGCAACCTGGCGCAAGCCCCCCAACCCGAGAATGTTCTGGCGGGCGGTGAACGAATCTCTCCGCTCGATTTGTCGCAGGCATATGCCATTCTTGCCAGCCAGGGTCAGCGCAGCGGCCAACGAACTACCGCCCACCCCCTCCCCCAACCCATCACCATCCTGCACATTGAGGATAGCCAGGGCCATATTCTGCTTGAGTCTCCGCCACGCGCCCAGGTTGCGGTCCTCAGCCCACCGCTTGCCCACCTTGTCCACGACATGCTCAGCGATGAAGCTGCCCGCTGGCCGACCCTGGGTTTTCCCAATGCGCTGGAAATTGGCCGCCCTGCAGGCGCCAAAATTGGTCGCAGCAGCGATGGCAGCCAGGTCTGGGCCGCCGGATACACCCCGCAGCGCAGCATGGTCATTTGGGTTGGGTTGCCCCAGGCTGAAACACAGCCATTGGATGTGCGCCTGCCCGCCGGAATCTGGCACGCACTGATGCTGCACAGCCACCAAAACTTGCCCGTCCAAGACTGGCAACAGCCGGAAGGCCTGGTCAGCCTGGAAGTATGCGAAACCTCTGGTCTGCTACCCACCCGTGCCTGCCCCAACACCATCAACGAAATCTTCATCCTCGGCAATGAGCCAGTCAGCGCCGATACCCTCTACCGCACCTACACCATCAACCGCGAGACAAACCGCCTGGCAACCATCTTCACCCCACCGGCCCTGGTTGAAGAACGCACCTATCTGGTTGTGCCGCCCGAGGCACAAGCCTGGGCAAGCAGCGCCAACCTGCCCAGCCCGCCCCAATCCTACGACGCCATCCTTGCACCCTCGCCCAATCCACAAGTGCAGTTCACCCGTCCAGCACTGTTTGCCTATGCCAGCGGCACACTGGATCTGCAAGGCACCGCAAGTGGGCCGGGTTTCCGCTCCTACAGCCTCCAGGTTGGTCAAGGCATCAATCCACAATCCTGGTTACAAATTGGCAGCGAGCAAAGCACGCCGATTGAGGAAGGCCTTTTGGGCCAATGGGACACAACCCAAGTTCCAGATGGCCTGTATGCCGTGCGGTTGCTGGTCGTTCGCCAAAATGCCCAGGCCGAAAACGCCATCATCCAGCTCACTGTGGATAACACAGCGCCTCTGGTCTCCATTCTTTCGCCCGCTACCGCCCAATCCATTACTGCCAATGAACGTCAAATGACCCTGCTTGCTGATGTACAGGAAAGTGTTGGCATTCGGCATGTTGAATGGTGGATGGATGGAAAACTGATTGGACAGCTCAACCAGCCACCATTCAGCCTGCCCTGGGATGCCCCCCCCGGCGAACACACGTTGCAAGTACGCGCCTATGACCTGGCTGGCAACGAGGGCGTTTCTTCCACCATTTCTTTCAACGTTCAGCGTTAGGGATAAGCCCGCGTGGCGGTTGCTTCAGGCGTGGAGGGCGGCGGATAGCCAGAAGTTGGCGTGGGTGGCGGTGGATAGCCAGAAGTTGGCGTGGGTGGCGACGAAGGCGTATTGGTTGGTGGCGGCAGCGGTGTATTCGTCTGCGATGGCAAATAGCCAGAAGTCGGCGTTGGAAAGGAAGGCTGTGTAATCGTTGGCAGCAGTGGTGTCGCGCTTGCGGCCTGCGTGCGGGTTGGCGTGATGAAAGGACTATTGGTATGGCTGGGTAAAAAGCCCGTTGGCGTCCGTGTTGGCGTGCGCAACACAGGCAGGGTGAGGGTGACAAGCACAGGTGCCGTCTGGGATACCGTTGCGGTCATTCCATCTGGCGTAACAGTCCAAACCAACAGGGTGGGAGTTGCAGCAGCCTGACCGGTGGCCGTCGGCACCGGTGTCAAGAACCAGTCTGTTGGCAACCCGCCTCCCGCATCGTTCAACACATCCTGCAAAAACCAGGCCTGCATTGCCTGCATCCGCTGCCCTTTAGGGTCTGCGCTGTAATCAGCTGCGAATGGCGACTGAACCGAAAACCCCAAAAAGCGCGCCCCTCTCGTCAGCCACAGTTCCGGGTTTAAAACAATCAACCCCAGAGCTAACAAGCCAGCCAAGACAGCCACAAGTACCATCAGCCGCCAATAAGGATCGCGCTGTTCCATCCACTTCACTGCTACAACCTGTTTCCTTTCACCATTTCAGTATACCTGTGATTGGTGAACAAAGCAAATTACAAACACTTTTCAAAGTGCCAGATTCGGAGGCCTGGTAGAAGTCTGTTGACCTGGATTGAGGCGATAGACCAGCAACTCTTCCTCGCGCCCGCGAATCTTCTGCGGGCCAAGCGCCTCAATTTGCAAATCGCGTCCATATTCCCCCAACGCCTCGAGCGTATAAATGCTCAACAACACCCCATTGCCTGCACACAGGTCGCGGGTCAGGCTCTCAATGCGTTGAGTTGTGTTCACCGTATCACCAATGATTGTGTAATGCAACCGGTCTCGGCTGCCAAGTCCACCAGCCATCACCACCCCGGTATGAATGCCAACGCCGGTAATCATCGGCGGCTCGCCGCGTCGTCGGCGCGCCTGGTTTAGCTGTTCAATTGCAGTCAACATCTCCAACGCCGTCTCAACTGCGGCCTGAGCGCTGCGTTTGGGGCTGGTCATGCGCGGCAAAATGCCAAAGAAGGCCAGCATTGCATCGCCATCAAACTTGTTCACCACCCCACCATGAGCCACCACGATTGGCACCAGCACACCAAAATACTCATTCAACCACTCAAAAATTTTGGCCGGGTCAGCCTTTTCAGAAAGGCTGGTAAAGCCGCGAATATCGGTCATCAAAACCGTTGCAACCGCCTCCTGACCTTCCAGGCGCAGGTTGCCCGAGCCAAATGTTTGCCGCAGCTGTTCGCGCACCTCTGGTGAAACCGTCCGCCCCAGCAAGTCGCGGTACATTGAACCTTCCTGCAACCCGGCCACCATTGAATTAAAGGAATGCGCCAGCACCGCCACCTCATCATCCCCCTTCACATCCACCTTCACCTCCAGGTTGCCAAGCGCCACCTCGCGCGAAACCCGCACCAGGCGTTGCAACGGATTGGTAATCAGGCTCGCCAAATATACCCCCACCACAACAACCAGCAGCACCCCCGCCACAATCACGACAAAGATTTGTACCCTCGTCAGCGTGCTGGCACGAATCAGGAAGGTCTGCGTAAGCGAAACGCCCATCAACCCCAGGTCCATCCCACCGCGCGCCTCCCAAACCCCCAACAATTCGGTATACTGCAAGGTAGAAATCGGCCAGGTGCGCGTCAGGCTATCCTCATTTTGGCGGGCAACCAGGTCATATATCTGACTGCTCGCCACAGCATAAGCTTCGCGCGGCGTAAAAACCGTCGAAGCCATTGGCTGCCCATTGAAATCATAAAGGGTCACATCCCCCAACATTTGCTGCTTCATCTGCGCTGCCAGGGTTGGCAGCGACTTACCCACCAACACCACGCCCACCTGTTGGCCGTTAAGATCAAACACCGGGCCAGAAACATAGAAATAATTTCCCCAGGGCGGTTGCACAACACCGGCAAATTTATCGCCGCGTGCATCCACTGCCCCCTGCAATGTTAATTGCACAAACGGATAGGTTTGAAAATCGCTCCCACCCGTGCTAAACGTATAATTGCCCACAGCCTGTCCCGGCACCTGACGCATCGAGAGGATACTTGCGCCCTGCATATCCAGCACTTCAATGGCCTCTTCATCTGTATTCAATGCCAGCGGCAGAATGAGTGCCCGCAGCCCATCTGCATCCCGCGCCTGCAATTGCTCAGCCACGCCCTGCGTGTTGGCAATCAAACGCAGGCTGCTCAACAACCGGTCTTCCTCGCCCACCATCCAATCGGCTGCCTGCACCCGTGTGGCAAGCAGTTGGTTATAAAAGCGCTCCTGCGCCGTCTCAAGCAACACCTGGCTGACCACATAACCAGCCGCCAAAGCCAGCACAAAAGCCAGCACAAGGTAAGGCAGCGTAATCTTATACCGCACCGGTGTGCGCACACGGGGCGCCTGGCTAACGCTGCTCGCGGCCACTGGCTGCGTCGTTTGCGTCTTCTCTTCCAGTCGGTCAAGCGTTTGTTGAATCCACTCCATTTTATAGGGCTGCCGCAAAAAGACGCGCACCCCCTGCGCTTTGGCCTGTATCTCCCGCTGCACATCCGGGTGACGGCTGGTCACAACCACCTTCACTTCCGAAATGCGCCGAACGCGGCGGATAAAATCGAGCCAGGTATTGTCTGGATAATGCAAATCAACGAACAACAAATGCGGCTTGACCTGCTCAGCCAGTGCCTCGGCTTGCCCCAAATCCCAGGCCGACCATACCTCATCCCCACGGTCTTTGAAGAATCGAACCAGAGACTGCGCATTCTGCATATCCTGCTGAACCACCAATACTCGCAGCGCCACAGTTCACTCTCCCATCAGTTCAAATATTCACGCAGATGACGGCTGCGGGTTGGATGACGAAGTTTGCGCAGCGCTTTGGCCTCAATTTGCCGAATTCGCTCGCGGGTGACATTAAAATAACGACTGACTTCTTCCAGGGTATGATCCTTGCCATCAATCAACCCAAAGCGCAGTTCCAGCACCTGTCGCTCGCGTTCCGAGAGCGCCCCCAGAGCATTTTGCACCTGTTCGCGCAACATCTCGCGCGCGGCTGCGTCCATCGGCTCCAGCGCCTCATCGTCTTCAATGAAATCCCCCAGCTGACTGCTCTCCTCATCTCCAACCGGGCGCTCCAACGAAACCGGCTCTTCTGCCGATTGCAAAATGCGCTGCACTTTTGCGGCTGCAATGATCCAATGACGCTGCACATCCGGCGGCACGGGTTTCTCCTGCGCTTGTGCCTTGCGGATCATTTCTACCTCCTCTGTCGGAAGCAAATCTACCTCCAGAGCCAGTTCTTCCATCGTTGGCTCACGGCCAAATTTTTGCACCAGGGAGCGCTGCACACGCAGCAGACGTGTAATGGCCTCAAACAAATGCACTGGGATGCGAATCGTGCGCGCCTGTTCAGCAATATAACGGCTAATGGATTGCCGAATCCACCAGGTGGCATAGGTGCTGAATTTGAAGCCCCGCGTTGGGTCAAATTTTGCCACCGCCCGCAACAGCCCCAAATTCCCCTCCTGAATCAAATCCAGGAAGGAAATGCCGCGCCCCAAATAGCGCTTGGCAATGCTCACCACCAGGCGCAAATTGGCACGAATCAGAGTCTGATTTGCTTCTTCAGAGCGCCGACGCACCAATTCTATCTCGGTCTGCAACACCGCCTCAGCAGGCAGGCGCTGCACCAAAAAATCCAGTTGCAGTTCATCCCCCCCCCGGCTCAAGACAGCATCCAACACCTGCGCCATCTCAGAAGGGAGCAAATACAGGCACAGAAACAACGTAAATGCATTGCGTACCAGTTCATCCCACAGGGCATCCTTGCCCCACAGGCCATTGTCCAAAAAGCTACGCAAATAGGCAGGCGCGTCCATCTGCCACTGCAAGCGCGAAAGCTGCGCCTCCGATAGAATCAGACGTAAATCTGGCACAGGCTGATCTTTCGCCAGGCGTTCCATGTCCTGTTGCAACCGAATCCAGGACGTAATCAAATCCTGCAAAACAGCCTGATACAACGCATGACCGCTATCTTGCGTCGGTGCTGTCAGGCTTAAGTGATGCTGCAAGGCTTGCAAACGCCGCATGGCTTCAATGCGCGCCGCCAACCGAAATTCGCTATCTGCATCCAGCAGGTGTATCAGTCCAATTTCTTTCAAGTACAATCGCACCGGGTCTTCAGAAAGCTCCCCGGCCATGTTGGGATCTTCCAAAATCTCGAGCGGGTCATCCAGCGCAAGCTCCGCCCATTCCTCACTGGAACGCGTCAAAGCAGGCTCATCCGGTTCCTCTTTGGAAAGCGCATCGCCTTCCAGCAACGCCGGGTCCATTTCCTCCGGCAGCAACTTTTTGGGGCGCTCACGGCGCGCTCCATCCTTTTTTGCTGACACAGTGCGCCCAGCAGAGGATGGCTGAGAGGTGATAGAAGGTGTTTTCTTGGGAGTTCGCGACATGGGTTAACTATACCATAAAAAATTTTTTTACGGTTTGCAAGCGCATTTCAACCTTGGATGAACAGGGTATAATCCAAGACATGAAACCCTATCATTTGCTGATCGTTTTTGTACTGCTTGTGCTAATGGGCTGCCAAAACACACCTCCCATCATCCAGCAGCCGCTGCCCTCGCCCAGCCTGGCTCGCACCCCTTACCACAGCCCCGCTCAAACCACCACGGCAACCCCAGCCACTGCCCCAACCTTCACCCCGCTGCCCTCGCCCAGCCCCACACCCCGCACACACACTGTCCGCCTCAACGAAGATTTATTCGGCATCTCCCTGGCCTATGGCACCACGGTTGAAGAACTGCGCCTCCTCAACCCGGATGTTAACCCCAACGCCATGCGGGTTGGCACAGTGCTGATTCTGCCACCCGCCAAAGGCCAACCCACCCAACGCCCACTCGCCCCCACCCCGGTTGCCCTGCTCAGCCAACAACCTGTCTGCCAGCCTGATTCTGGCGGCGGACTATGGTGCTTCTGGTTAATTGAAAACCCATTTGAGCAGCGAGTAGAAGCCATTACCGCCACTTTCCAACTGCGCACTGCTGCCGAAGACCGACTTCAGCCCAGCGCTCTGTTGCTAGATGGCATTCCGCCCCAATCGGCCTTGCCCCTCGCAGCCTATTTTTCAGCCCCCATTTCCCAGCCCTACCAAATCTCTGCTGAACTGACCAGTGCCGTCGCTCTACAAGGTAATGATACGCGCCACCTGCCCCTGGTGCTGGAAGAAGTGCAATGGATGGCTGAGCCTGCTGACCCACGCAGTGCCGCTATCACCTGTTTCATGCATCTATCAGAAGATGCGCAATCCGCTACCAGTCGCATCTGGCTGCTGGCAATTGCCTACGATTTGAATGGGCAGGTTACCGGGCTGCGCCGCCAGGAATGGAGCGCCCCACTCCAACCCGGGCAAACCATTCCCTGCCAGATGACGCTTTATGGACTGAATGCAATTGCCAACGTCCAACTCTTTGCAGAAGCCAGCCCCTAATTTATTTATAATTCCAGATGTAATAATCTTCCCAGGTGCAAATGGGTTCCGGTGAAGGCAAATTCAAACATACCTGATAATGCACAATTGTGGAATTGGGGGCCCCCGTCATTGGCTCAATCATCAACTGAGCGGCTCCTTGCGCATCGGTTAACGGAAGGGGCAATGAAAACTGCCGCCCATCCGTCGTTGAAACCATCAGCGTGCCGCCTACGCCAGCAATCGGTTGCAACCCGGAGCGTTGCGCCACCTGAACATATATCACCTGCACTTCACCCGCCGAAATGCGCGGCTTTTCCTCACTCACCGTCAGCAAGACCATGTCTGGAGAATAGAGCGGACGCAGCAAAACCTCAGGCGGGGCAGGAAATTGCTGCAAATACGTCACCCCCAAAGCCAGGAAACGCACACGCAGGGCCGGTGCGCCGCGTCCATTGTAGACCAGGCAATAATTCTCAAAACACTGGCGATATTCAAAATGGTCCAGCGTGACTACGCTTGAGATGGGCAACCCCGAAAAAGCCACTCCGCCATGTTGGGCAAGGAACTGGTCAAACTCAACCGGCACGTAATAACCCAATTCACCTTGTGTGGGATAAAAAACCATTTGTGCATTCATGCCAGGGGACTGCGGCGGGTCAGATGGCATGCCCAGCCAGCGGGCAATGGGGCGCAGCGCCACCTGATTGGGGTCTCCGGTTGGCGAATAGACAACAGCCCCATCATACACCTGTTGCAACAAACCATCGGGCCCCACCATCGGACGGGTCAAAGGCACCCCCAAAATATCCAACCCGAATGCATTCATCCCCGCCAGGAAAATTTCATCTTCGCTACCCTGACTGGCAATCACCTCACTCCCCGAACGCGCTGAATAACGGCAATACGTATCGCAGGCAAACACCCCATAGGCCAGCAAATGCACCTCACCTTGCGCATCGTTCATCAATTGATAAAACCCCAGGTTCTCAAAATACTGTTCCACGCGCTGCTTGCGATAATCAAAGCGCGGTTGCGTCAGCGGCTTGCCCACATAGCGTGCGCCCTGTAATGATTGATACAACGGAACAAAGGCCGGGTAAATGGTATAACCATCCACCACCAGCCCTTGCCCGCCAGCCGGTGCATCCGGCGCATCCTGAACGTTCAAGGCAATGCCCAACGGCATAAACTTAAACCGATTGGCATCCAGCGGATCATAGCACAACATGCCGGCTTCCAAATATTGACAGTCGTAATTGTGATAATGAAACAGGCCGGTCAACGCCGGGCCAAATAGCATCTCTCCACCCAAAGTTTGATAGGCCTCACGCAGCAAAGGATCAACTGCCACGAAGGCAGAATGAGTAGGCTGCTGCTCAAGCCCCGACCCATTACAAGCGGAGAAAATCAGCAGCAGCGCCATCCCAAAAGCAACTGTTTGTACAATTCGATTTTTCATACTTGCTCGATAAAAGGTTTTAAGAAATTAAACTGCCTTCTTTGCGAAAGCGCGGGTCGCGTTCCAGCGTTAGTCGCAGCCCTTTTTCCAGCGAAATGGTAGGCTGATACCCCAACAGGGTGCGCGCCAGGGTCAAATCGGCACAGAGACGCGGGATTCCACCTTCATTGCGCGGGTTGGTAACAATTTGCGGCTGCCCACCAGTAACTTCCATGACAGTTTGTGCCAATTGCCGCACACTTGTCTCCTGTCCACTGCCAACATTGATCACACGTTGATTAACATTCGGCGCCGTAGATGCAGCAATCAACGCGTAGACCACATCATCCACATAGGCATAATCGCGGGTTTGATTGCCATCCCCATGAATAACAATCGTACCTTGTTGTAAGGCCTGAATCAGGAAATAGGGAATCACGGGCGCGTGAACGGGTGGAATATGCTGCCCTGGACCATAAGCATTGAAGACACGTAGCGAAACCGTCTCGATCCCCCACAAGGCGCCAATTGTATGGACGTAATGCTCAGCAGCCAGCTTGGAAACTGCATAAGGTGAGCGGGGACTGGGGGTTTGTGTTTCATTGACCGGCTGCACCGCCTGATTGCCATACACCGCACCAGACGAGACAAACACCACTCGCCGCACACCCACATCGCGCATCGCTTCCATCAGGCACACCGTGCCGCCCACATTCACTTCGTTATATTCACGCGGGTAAAGGACCGATTCCGGCACCAGTACGCGCGCAGCCAGATGATACACACAATCCACATCCTGAAGCAAGGTCCACAATCGTGGACGGTCGTTCACATCGCCGCGCGTAAAATGTACTTCGGGTGGGAGAACAGAAGGGTCGCCGGTAGATAAATCATCTACCCCACGCACCACATGTCCCTCCCGCACCAGAAATCTCGCCAATGCCGAACCCAAAAAACCGGCTGCACCGGTAATGAGAAAACGCATGCCATCATTATAGCACAACGGGTCCGTTGTGCGCCATTCAAATCGCCGAATTAGCCGCCTGCTCAATCACAGCCAGAATCGCCCGCACGGCGCGCAAATCGGCTTCCAGGCTCATGCTCGGCATCCTCTCGCTCCCTGCTGCAACCTGTTCGGGCAAGGCCGGCAAATGCACAAAACCCGCCAAAACCGAGCTACCTGCCAGGTGATGCAAAACCGTATACAATACCTGATTGCAAAGATACGCCCCGGCCGAAAGCGAAAGCTCCGCCGGCACTCCGGCCACCTGCACGGCCCGCAGCATTTCACGGACGGGCAAAGTGACAAAATGAGCCGCCGGGCCACCCGGCACAACCGGCAAATCGGTCACAATCTGCCCGGTGTTATCCGCAATCCGATAATCAAGCAAATTAATCGCCACCCGCTCAATCGAAATCACCGCCCGTCGGCTCGCCTCGCCCAGACATACTACCGCCTGTGGCCTGAAAGAATCCACAGCCCGCAACAAAACCTGCGGCGCCTGTTGCCCATCCACCGGCAAAACAAGACCCTGTACCGTCGTTTTCCCAGCCAGTTGCTCCACAACCTGCTGCGAAGGGTTCAGAGCACTCCCCCCAAATGGTTCAAAACCGGTCAACAAAATTCGCATCGTTGCCTCCTCTAATATTTTTCCTACATCGCTCTATCAAAATCCTAACACAAACGGGGTAAGATACAAGCATCAAAAACAATATTTCTTACCCGTTTGGAGGTGTATGATGATGATCCGTCGAATTGTACCAAACCCATGGCTTGAGGCTGAACGAGTGCAAAACGAAATGAATCGCCTGTTCAATGCTGCCTTTAGCCGCAGCCAATCCACGCCTTGCTTCCCCGCCATTAACGTCTGGGCCAGCGATGAAAAACAAATTGTCACCGCCGAGCTGCCCGGCATCGGCCTGGAAGACCTGGAAATCAATGTTGTTGGCCAAACGCTCACCATCAGCGGCGAACGCAAAGCCCCACAACTGCCAGAAGGCGCCCGCTATCATCGCCAGGAATGCGGCCATGGCAAATTCACCCGCAGCCTCTCCCTGCTCTACCCGGTAGACATGGAAAAGGTCGAAGCCGCACTCGAAAATGGCGTCCTGCGCATTGTGCTGCCGCGGGCCGAACAAGATAAGCCGCGCAAAATTGCGGTGCGCGTCTCGTAGATCCCAAGCTCATCAAATTTTTTGGAGGTGTACCATGTCCAACGAACTGGAACAAGTCAAGAAAGCATCACCTGAACCCTACGGCGACTCGGAGCGAACCCGCGATCGGCGTGTCTATATCCCGGCATCCGACATCTACGAAACCGAGGATGCCATGTACATCATCGCCGATGTGCCAGGTGTCCACCAACAAAACGTTGAAATTACGCTGGAGAAAAACGTCCTCACAATTACAGCCTATCCGCTGGAGGAAACCTTTGAAGGGTTATCCCTGGTATATGGCGAATATGGGTATGGTGACCTGGAGCGCCGCTTCGTTCTCTCGAATGCCATTGACCAGGAGAAAATTGAAGCAACGGTTCAAAATGGCGTTCTCACGCTGCGACTGCCCAAGGCCGGGCCAGCCAAGAGCCGCAAAATTACCGTCCAAGGCGCCTAGCCGACCGCCCAACCAGCCAATTTCATCCCTCCCCTCAGGGGGAGGGATTTTTGTTTGGGCGCAAAGGGGCTTGTTTTGGCATGTTGGTGTATAATCAATTTATGTTACGTTACAAAGTGATTGCCAACCCGGTATCCAATCATGGCGAAGGCGCTCGCAGCATCCCAATCGTTGAGCAAATGCTCAAAGACTTGCGAGTAGATTTTGAATTGGTGCGCACCGAACGCCCCCTACACGCCATGGAATTGGCTGAGGTTTCGGCCAGTGAAGGCTTTAACGCCATTGTTGTAATTGGCGGGGATGGCACTGTGAATGAAGCGATTAACGGCCTGATGAAAACCCACCTCAAGGGTGATGGCCCGGCCTGCCTGGGCGTCATTCCTACTGGGCGCGGCAATGATTTTGCTTTCAGCATGGGCATTCCCACCGACCTGGTTACAAGCTGCCTGGCGCTCGTCGCCGAAAAGCGCCACTTCATTGATGTTGGACGCTGCATAGGCGGCGATTTTCCGCACGGACGTTTCTTCGGCAATGGCGTTGGGATTGGATTTGATGCGGTTGTTGGTTTTGAGGCCGCCAAAATGACCTGGGTAAGGGGCTTTGCCAATTACGCCCTCTCGGCCTTGCGCACCATGTATCTCTACGCCCACGCCCCCATTTTGCAAATTGAACTGGACGACCGGCTCTTCGTCCAGGCCAGCCTGCTAATTTCAATCATGAACGGGCGGCGCATGGGCGGCGGGTTCCTGATGGCCCCCGAAAGCAAGCCCAATGATGGCAGCTTCGATTTGTGCATTGCCCGCCAAATGTCAAAATGGCGTGTACTGACCACCATCCCGCGCTTTATGAATGGCACACAAATGCGCAGCCCCGACATCACCATGGCACGCAGCCATCATATCAAAGTCACGGCCTTGCAAGGCAGCATCCCCGCCCATTGCGATGGCGAAACCATCTGCACTGCCGGGCAAAGCCTGACAATTGAAATTTTCCCTAAACAGGTTGAATTAATCATTTCCTTTCTCAAAAGCGATGCCCCTCAAACATAACATCACCCGGCTGGTCAATGCCATGCTGCGCCGTGCCCTGAGACTGGCCTTGGATCTTGATATTCATGAATTTGAACGAATCCCCCAACGCGGCCCGTTGCTGCTGGTCTTCAACCACATCAACTTTCTGGATGCCCCGATTGCCTTCTCGCACATGGAATCGCACCCGATTGTTGCGCTGGTCAAAACCGAAAATTGGCGCAACCCATTCTTTGGACTATTGTTTAACCTGTGGGGAGGCATCCCCATCCAGCGCGGCGAAGCCGACCGGAGCGCTTTCCAAAAAGCCATTCTTGCCCTCCAAGAAAACAAAATCATTGCCATTGCCCCCGAGGGTACCCGCAGTGGCACAGGTGTTCTGCAAACCGGTCACGATGGTGTGGCATTGCTTGCCTACCGCAGCGGGGCGCCCATTCTACCGCTCATCTATTATGGTGTGGAAAAGTTCTGGCCCAACCTGCGCCGTCTGCGCCGCACCGAATGTCATGTGCGCGTTGGCGAACCATTTCGCCTCCATCAGAACGGCCTGGCAATGAACCGACAACGCATCCAAGAAGCCACAACCGAGATCATGTACCAAATGGCACGCTGGCTGCCGCCCGAATATCGCGGCCCCTATGCCGACCTGACGCAGGCCTCACAGCATTCCATCACCTTCATTCCAGCGGAAGAAATTGGCCGTCCTCACGAAAAGGGATGAAGGGTCTTGGGGCGGTTCAGTTCATGCATCACAGCCTCGCGCAATCGCATGCGCAGTTCTTCGCGCATCCAGGCTGGATTAATGGCGGTTGAATCAGCTTTACCCAACCCAATCAGCATATCCAGTTCACGTTCGCTGGTAATCACATTCAATAATTCAGACAAACGCCGACCGCTGTATAAAATCCCCCCCACCAGATCGTGATAACAAATCAGCTTGCTAATCAGCAGCGCATCCTCGAGCCGCACCTGTGCCACTTCCTGGGTGAAGATACGTTCCAGCATTGGCAAAGCGCGGATGGGATGATCAGCATCCACCTGCTGTCGCCCACCAAATTCAGCCCAGCGGCTCTTGGGTCCCTTGCCAATATCGTGCAGAAAAGCAGTTAATTCCAACAACACCTGATCCTCATCCGAAAACAATTGATACTCGCGCGTCTTTCGCAATTCTGCCACCACCCGCCGCGTGTGCGAGCCAACATCCTCAAAATGAGCCTTGTTGTCTGTTTCCAGCCCATACAATTCTGCCGTTTCGGGCAGGGCGCAAAAGTCCTGGCGCAGTGCATCGCGCAAGGCGCGCAAATCGGTAAAGTGTGGCGCTGCAGATCGTTGTTGTAACCCGCTTCGCAAACGTGCCACGGTGCGTTGAAAGGCGTGATAAATCTGTGTTGGCCCACTGATTGCCGGGCGCACTTCCATCTCAGAGCGGTAGACAAAATAGGCGCCCGGGTCAATCTCAATGCGCGGCGGCGCGCAGTGAAAATCTTCATACATCGCCTGCACTTGTCGCTCCACCCGGTGATCCCAAACAATGATGCGCGTTGCCAGTTCAACCGGCACCTGCAGGTGAATCAATGCCTCGGCCAAACGCGCATGGCGCAGTTCCGGGTTCGGCATCCGCCAGGCGGGAGAATCAATTGCTTCCCAGTTCAAATGCATCAGTTCGTTCAGCTGTGTGTAAAACGAAGGCTGCACATTTGGCATCGTCGCCGCATCCGTAAAAACCATCGTTAATTGTTCCAACACTGAAATCGGAAATTCAAAGTGGATTACAGCCTGTTCATCCACCACCTTATTGCTGATAATTGCCAGCAACATCGGCGAGAGCTTGCAAAAATAGAGCGGTACATACTCCTGCACATAACCCCCCACCCCAACCGGCACCTGCAACGTCTCACGATGCGATTGGATCGCAGCCCAAACCAGTGAACGCTGCGGCAGGCCAAGCCGCTTTTGCTCATGTGCCGAAAGCAGGCCATGCGCTAAAATGCTTGGCAAATTTTCCAACGGGGTAAAATGATATAAAAAACGATCTCGGAATGCTTCAGGAATCCTCATTGTTGGCACCATGTAGAAGGATTATCGCTTTTCCCGCCCAATTTGTCAACCCATGCCCCCATATTCACACTTTGGATCTCACCCAACCTGGCTTCCCCCCGCCCTTCCCATTCGAAAACCATGCTACAATCATTAAAAACTTTTCAGGAGGCCCCATGCTGCACAACATCTGGCTCAAAACCATCTCCTATCTGCTCCTTTTTCAAGTGCTGCATTTTTTATATGATTGGCTACCTTCTCCCATCACGGCCATCTTCAGCGGCACCAGCGAAAGCATCTTGCAGCATCTCAAAATTGGCTTCTTTGCCTTTCTGTTGTTTTCTGGCATTGAACTGTTGCTCAACCGCAAACACTATCCCAAGGCCGAAGCCCGCCATCAGTTTTGGATGGCGCGCTTGCTGATTGCCACCTTGAGTTGCTGGATGATTTTCACCATCTGGCACATTGTGCCATCCATCCGCGGCACCCTCATGCCCAACGACCTGACCGAAATTCTCTATGCCGTCATCGTCACCTGTCTGGTTGGCCTGTTCAGTTTCTGGCTATCTGCTGATATGGAAACATGGCGCTTTTCAATGCGCTCCCAGGCAGCCATCATCACCCTTAGCCTGCTCACCGCCGCCAACCTGATCTTGCTCACCTTCTTGCCGGCGACTTCGCCCTTCTTCTAGACGGCTGGTTTACCCAATTTAAACAATCCGTTAACCCAAACCGAAAATCCGTTTAACACACATCCTCTATACTTGGGATCGTAGTGTAATTAAACTTTTTACTGCACTGTGAGTACTGGTAATGACCCTTTTAGACCCAATTGCCCCCAGCCTGATGCGCCCATGGAACAGCTTTGGCATTCATGCCGCAGCGCCCAAAGGCTGGAACACAGCCGCCAATACAATTGGACAACTGCCAAGCTACGATTTCTACGTAGCCCACGACTTGCCAACAATGGTCATCGTCAGCGCGTTTGAAAAACACCCCGAACTCCCCGGCGCCCTCATCTACCAGGATACACACTTCACCGGCGTCATATCTCGTCAAAAATGCTTTGAATGGCTCTCTCGCCCCTATGGCACCGAAGTATTCCTCAAACGTCCCGTTCTAACCCTGCTCAAGAAGCTAACCTTCCGCCCCGAAATCATCCCCGCCCACACGCCCATTCATCAGGCCGTACAAATGGCGCTCAGCCGCCCTGCCGAACTGCGCTACGAACCTCTGCTCGTATCCTTCCCAGAGCAAGGCCTGCGCCTGATAGATTTGCATGTCCTGCTCCTTTCACAAAGCGCACTGCTCGAAAACGCCAACAAACTCATTCGACAACAAATCGAAATTGGACAGGCACTTTCCAGCACACTCGACCCGCACAAAGTATTGCACCTCGTGCTGGAACACATGGCAAATATCCTGCCCTGCGATCAGTGCAGTGTCCTGATGCTCAAAAATGGTTGCCTGGAATATGCTGCCCGGAGCGGGTTTTCGGTCTATAACGACGAAGAAAACCAATCCTACAAGCTGAGCGAAAGCCTGGTTTACCAAAATCTTTTCCTCTCCCGTCAGCCCATCCTCCTGGATGACCTGCGCGAGTGTCCCGATGCCATTCAAATCGAACGCACACCGGGCATGCGCGGCTGGATGGGACTGCCACTCATCCAAAATGATCAATTCCTCGGCATCCTCACCCTTGCCAGCCTCGACCCGCAAATCTATGGCCCTGAAGAGCTTGACCTTGCCAAAACCTTTGCCAGCCAGGCTGCCATTGCCCTGCAAAACGCCCAATCGCACGAGCAAATGCGCATCTTCAATCAAGAATTGGAAAGCCTGGTTCAGGAGCGCACCGCCAGCTTGCAGCTAGCCTATGCCCAATTGGAACGCATGGATCGTGCCAAATCCGATTTTATCCAAATCGCCTCTCATGAGCTGCGCACCCCTCTGACGATCATCGGCGGCTATGTGCAGATGTTGCAAATTTATGCCGAGAAGAGCAGCGATGCCCGAATGCACCAATATGCCCAGGGCATCCGCTCCGGTTTTGAACGTGTGCAAGGCATTGTTAGCAACATGATTGAAACCGCCCGTATTGAAGCCAACGATCTGCGCCTGAATTGCGAACCGCTTGGCCTGGGCAACCTGTTGACTGAAGTGTGGCAAGAACTTGCCGCAGATGCGCAACAACGCCAGATTCAGTTCAGCATGGATTCGGCCTTGCAATCCCTGCCCCTCATCCAGGGCGATGGCGAAACGCTCAAAAAAGTTTTCTATCACCTGATGGTAAACGCCATCAAATACACACCCAATGGCGGGCAAGTGCAAATCAGTGGCCAATTGCTACTCGCCAACCAAAACCGTTTACAGTGCGACGCGATTGAAATCGTCATTCGTGATACAGGCATTGGCATTGACCCGGCCAACCACGAATTAATTTTCACCAAATTCTACAAAATTGGCGAAGTATTACTCCACTCAAGCGGAAAAACCAAATTCAAAGGTGGCGGCCCAGGGCTAGGGCTCTCGATTGTGCGCGGCATCATTCAGGCACATGGTGGGCAAGTGTGGGTTGAAAGCAGCCAACAAGATGAAGAAAAATTGCCCGGCAGTCAGTTCCATGTACTGTTGCCGGTTTAGAGGAAACTTCTTACCTCTATTTCTCCTCTCGCTCTCCCGCCGGGCTTCGCTCCCCCGGCGGGTAGTGCATTAATCATCAAACTCCATCCCCAGCAAAACATAGGCCTCATCAAAGCCCATCTTGCGATAAAAAGCCTGCGCGGCCAAGTTCTCCTGTTCCGTTCCAACTTCAATTTCATCCATCCCGCGCTGATGGGCCTCCTGAACAGCCCGTTCAATCAATGCCTGCCCCAGGCCACGCCCGCGCTGTGTGCGCTCCACCACCAACTCGTTAATCAATGCCGTGCCGCCGTGATGGAAGAGCGTCAAATAAAACACCATTGAAAGAAACCCCTCCACCCGCCCATCCACCTCACACACCAGGTTCAAATACAGCTGCGGCGCAGCTTGCATTCGGACAAACAATTGACCAATTCGTTCACCATTCAATGGCGCAGCCAGCTCCGCCACCTCTTGCAATTGGTGCAACAAGGCAGCAACCCGCCCCAAATCTTGTTCCTCACAGACACGAATCTTCATTGCTTCACTCCTTCCGTTCCATTATACGCCCGCCGCAAATTTTCACCAAGCGAAAATTCCGAACCTTATTGACATTTTATGAAAAACCTATTATGATGAATGAAAATTTTTTCATGATAGTGAAAACAGGTGCTGCTATGGCTTTGCTCGGTGAACGCCTGCGGGAACTGCGCCAACTGCGCAACCTGACGTTAAAACAAGTTGCCGAAGAGACAGGGCTTTCCATCTCCTTTCTTTCCCTTGTCGAGCGCGACAAGGTGTCCATCAGTGTAGATAACCTGGAAATCCTGGCCCGCTACTATCAGGTGCGCCTGGTCAATCTATTCCAAAATGTACAGGAAGATACCAGTCTGGTGACAAGAGCCGCCCAGGTACAGCAAAAATTAGGGCCAATCACAGACCGTCGTTCCGCCTTCATGCTGCTTTCATATCGCAGCGGTGCGCGCATGGAACCGCTCCTAATCCGCATTGGCCCTGGATATGGCGACAGTGAATTTCGCTCATTGGATGGCGATATGTTTCTCTTCGTCCTGGAGGGCAGCATCCGTTTACTCTCGGAAAAGGGCGAACAACTGATCTTACAAACCGGCGATTCGGCCTATTACTATGGCTTCCCTGGGCACCGCATTCGAAACGCCAGCGACGAGCAATCCGCCCTCCTCTTGCTGGTCACCACCCCCCCCACCACCCTGCGTGATGATGTCCTGGATGGTCGGCATGGTGTGTTGTTGCAAAGCGAACTCTAACTCAAGGAGATGGCATGAATTACAGCGAATTTCACAATCACAAATGGGCGGCAAACCTTGCCCACGCTCGCCAATTGTGGCAGCAAGGTCAATTTGAAACCCTCTACCGCGGCGAAGACCTGCCCGATGGCGACATTTATCCTGGCCTGCGCGTGATGGCGGCCTACTGGGCAAGTGTTGAGCATGAAATGCCCACACGGTTGAAGTTTCTTCTCAAGGGTTCAGGACAGGCCGAACTGCTCAACGATCCCCAAATCCAGGCAAAAAGCGAGCTATATTTGCACCATTACCTGGACGACATGCGCACACTGATCCAGCGTCATTCCATCCTGCCAATGGAATGTTTCGAGGCCATGATACAAACCGGCCTTGCACTGCCAGAGGCCTGGGCCGAAGCCATGCGCACCCGGCAACAAGTCAGCGAAGCAGCCCTGACAAATGGACAGTTCTCTGCCGAACTATTGGAAGCCTGGCTGCTCGGCTGCCTGCGCAGCGTTGCCAACTATAACCGCTACCTGATTCAGGGCGCAGTTCTTGCCGCGGCACTCGTTCAACGACAGGGACAACCCGCCTTGCAGGCAGCTGTGGACGCCACAGCCGAAGATTTTATGTGGGAGATCAGCCGCGTCTTCTATGCCACGGCCCTCCCGCAGGCCGGCTTTGAGGATATCGGTGACTTGATGGAGCTGGGATTGCGCGGCATGTTTGCCGACCAATGGTATCAAAGCGGCGGTGAACGGCAGGAAGGCGAGGCCACCATCCGCACCAGCATCCTCAAAAACTGCGAACTGGCTGGCATCTTCAACAGCATCACCGTCTGGGAAGGTCTCCCCACGCATAGCCTGGGCTACGGCATTTGCCGCTATTGCGAAGTGCATGGCGCAGCCACCATGATGATCTCCATGCCCCCCATGGTTTCCCCTTCCTATCAACGCATTCAATCGTTCGCTATGGATGGCAAAGAATGCATCTTTGAGTTGACCACGGTTCCTGCTGATGACATGGCACGCATCCTCACCGTGCAGGAAAAAGTGTTCGGCGAATCATAACCTCAACCCCATTTTCAGAAAGGATCTCCCCCTATGTCTACCATTCGTGAAGTCATGCTCAGCCTTCCCACCCTCTTTATCCCCGAAAAAGCAAAAGGCTGGAACCGCGTCATCCTCTTCGACCTTGTGGGTCAAGAACCAGGCAAATGGACACTCACCATTCAAGATGGCATTGCAAGCGTTGAAGAAGGTGAAACAAAACCGCCCAAACTGACCATCACCGGCAACAGTGAACATATTGTACAAATGTTTACTGGCGAGGTTCCTCCCATGAAACTGGTCAACGCCAAACTACTCAAAATGAAAGGCCCGATGATGGATAGCATTGCCTTCTCCGGCATCTGGCGCATTCCCAAGAAATAAAGTATCCCGCTGCACCTTTGGAGGTTGCTCTTGAACACTGGTATTGTTTCATATGGGGTTGCCTTGCCCCGTCACCGCATTGCGGCGCTTGAGATTTGGGAGCAGTGGAAGAACGTTGCCCGCGACCTGTTCGACAAGATGAGCATCGGCGAGCGCGCTGTGTTGGGACCAGAAGAAGATACCCTGACACTGGCCGCAGCTGCTGCACGCACCGCCATTGCACGGAGCGGGGTTGACCCGCAACGAATTGGGGCCGTTTTGCTTGGCAGCGGCACCAGCCCCTATGCCACCAAAGCCGCTGCCACCATTCTGATTGATGCCCTTGGCCTTTCACCACACACCCTTGCCACCGATGTTCAATGCGCCGATAAATCGGGCAGCACGGCCATTCGTCTGGCAGCAGCCCTGGTTGAAACCGGGCAGGTGGAATACGCACTCGCAATTGGCGCCGACACCCTCAATCGCCACACCGCCCCCGGCATGATACTGGAATATGTTGCTTCGGCAGGGGCTGTTGCCTTCGTCATCGGGCGCGATAACCTCATCGCCCGCTTTGAGGCCTGGGCTGCCCATAGCTTTGACCAAAACGATTACTTTCGCATCGAAGGCGAGCGCTACATTCAACCGGGCGCAGGCTTCTATGGCTGGGTTGCCAACTGGGGCCTACTCGCTCAAATCATCCCTGCCGGACAAGCACTCTTCCGCCAAACCGGCCTCACCCCAGCCGATTTTAGCAAATTCGCCGTCCCGCAAAAGACCGGCATCCGCCCTCTGATGGTGATGGGGAAATTGGAACTGGAGATGATGCAAGTATTGCCCTACGTCCTGACCCCACAAATTGGCGATTGCGGGGCAGCCAGTGTTCTGCTTTCTCTGGCACACATCCTCGATTGGGCCGAAAGTGATGAGCGGATTGGCGTCCTTGACTATGGCAGCGGCGCCGGCTGCGATGCCTGGTCACTACTCACCGCTCCCACCCTGCCCGAGCGCCGACCAACAACTGAAACCGTCATGGAGCTACTCGACGACAAAATCATGGTCAACTATGCCACAATGCTCAAATATGAGTTCAAGCTCCTCCGCCCATCCAATCAACTCAGCAACTACTACTAGGAGGCCGCGCGATGGCAAAAATCTCTCGTCGTGTCATGATGGTAGCCGGAAGCATCACCGCCCCGTTTCCGTCAATGAATTGGACCTGGCGGCAACTGGTGACAGAAGTTTTCTGGAACAGCCTGCAACAAATTGGCGCCAGAGCCCGAGATGTGGATATGGTAGCCGCAGCCTACAACGACCGCACCATTGTGGATTCCTCCATCGGCCCACAAATGGCCGACGCCCTGGGCGTCTTACCCAAACCGGTTGTCATGGTCTCCAGTGCCTGTGCCGGCCAAGGCGTAGCTGCTTACACAGCCTGGAATTCAATCGCTTCTGGGCGCTGCGACCTGGCCCTGGTGCTTGGATTTGCCCGCTCTGACAATTATGATGCCATGGAAGCCATGTCTTCTCTCGGCAATTACGTAGATTACGATTACATGCTCGGCTTGACGCACCTCAACTATGGACAGGTGCGCGATGCCTATTACAAACAAAAATATGGCGTCACCATTCAAGATGCCGCCCGCTGGGCCTATCAATGCCACTGGTACGCACAGCGTAACCCCCTCGCAGCCACCTATGGCAAACCCATGCCGGTTCTGGAAGAATTAATGTCTGATACCGAAGAGGCCGAGCGCGACCGGCAGGCAACCAACCGCGGCGGTGTGGCAAGCTGCATCCTGCTTGCTGGCGAGGATGTAGCCGCCCGCTACACCAATCGCCCAGCGGAATTCAATGTCGCCTATGCCTACCGACCACCCTACATCGGCAACTTCTTCAATTATCCGGTAGATGGCATGCGTGAATTCGACCTGGGCGAACTGCCCGGCCTGAAGATTGCCGCCGAAGAAGCCTATGCACTGGCAGGCATTACTCCACAGCAAATTAATGTTGCCCAAATCCACGACCTGACCGCCTATGAAGGCATGATGGCGGTTGAAGCTCTCGGCATCTGCCCGATTGGAGAATGCAAGCAATATATCCTGCAAAATGGCCTGGCGCTGCAAAGCGCCTGTCCAGTCAACACCTATGGTGGCGGGGTAGCTTTTGGGCATGGCTCTGCCGGATCCGATTTTCTGGCCGGCGTGTTAGAAAATTACTGGCAATTACTTGGCGAGTGCGGTGAACGACAGGTTGCCAACGCCCAAGTCGGCGTCAGCACCGCCTATGGCAGCCATCACTCGCTCGATGTCTGCGGTATTGTGCAACGGAGGTGGTAAGATGAGCAACGAATTCCCCGAACTATTTGCCCGCTGGGATACCTTCTCAAGCGCAGTCTGGTTTCGGTCAAAAGCCGGGCGCTACCGTCTGGAAGGCAGCCAATGCAGCACCTGCGGCGCAAAATTCTTTCCACCCCGCACCGGCCTCATCTGCCCCAACTGCCAGGAACGCACCATGCAGCCCTATGCCTGCGCTCAAACCGGCAGCATTGCCGCGGCTGCGCTGGATGATATTGGCTTCCCGGCTACCGGTTACGAGACCTATCTGCCGCGCTGCATGGTCATCATCCGTCTGGATGACGGCATTCATATCATGAGCGAGCTAAGCGATGTTGCCGACCCGGCAGAAATGCAGCCGGGGGCGCGCGTGCGCATGGTGCTGCGCAAGCACAAGCGTGAGGATAGTGGCGCATGGGTCTATGGGTTTCGCTTCATCCTCGACCCTTCTGCCTGAGCTTGTTTCCACCCCGGTGGGCGGCCTGGCTGCCCGCCGGTTTTCGTATCCCCAATCCTGTTTTGGAGGCCGCAATGGAAGAGACTCCCATCACCCTCAGCATGGCATTGATGGATTTCATCCCCAATTTGGGCTACCTGGTTGGCGCCTACTTCATCGTCCGCCTGGTGCTGCGTGAGCGCGGCAGCCGCTGTGGACGAATGGCAATGCTTGGCGCACTGCTTGTTTTTGTGGGTGGAATGATGAAAGCTACCGCCAAGCTATTGGACGCATATCATCAACGCCCCTACACAATCAACATTCTCAGCGAAGCACAATTTATCCTGCTGGCAATTGGTTTTCTCGGCACAGTCACAGCCCTCATCCTGCTTGCCCGTCAACAGCGCCCGCCGCAAAACACACCCCTGCCTGCCATCTTGCTCATCGCCCCGTGGAAGATTCCTTTCCTGCTCGTCATGACGCTCTGTCAGTTTGGTGCGCTTGGCCTGCTCACCTACCTCTCCTTCCGACGCAAAATTACCCTCAGCGGAGCGCTCTTCATCACCTCGGCAGTCCTAACCCTGCTCATGGCCGGGATGGCAAGCGGCAGTCAGGCACTGGACATGCAATGGGTTGAGCAAAGCATCAATTCGCTGGCACAAATTAGCTTTGCCATTGCCGCGTTTACCCTGGATCGTTCTTCACAACGCACCCCAACCACCCGCTGCTAAGCTCAACCAATGCCATCCCAACACATCAATTCAGCCATTTTTGATTCCATCTCATCTCACCTCAATTAAGGAGTTTCCCCATGAGCAACTGCTATAATGAACCCGCGTGCCGCTGTCACCGCTTTCGCCAAAAAGTCGCCATCGTCACAGGCGCTGCCTCTGGCATTGGACAGGCTTGCGCAGTGCGCCTGGCACAAGAAAGCGCCCAGGTCACCATTTGTGATGTCAACCCCGCCGGGCTGGAAGAAACCCGCCAAAAAATTGAGGCGCTGGGCGGCGAATGCCTGGTGATGATCGTGGATGTGCGCAGCGAAGAGCAAGTGCTGGCCTGCGTCAATTCTACCCTGGAACGGTTCGGCACAATTGACATTTTAATCAACAACGCCGGCACCGGTCAATTTGTCCCCTTCGCCATGATGTCGAACGAGGAATATGACCGGGTGATGGATATCAATGTGCGCGGCATGTTCTTCTTCAGCCGGGCCGTTTTACCCACCATGATGGATAAGGACTATGGCAAAATTGTCAACATCACCTCCATCATGTCCGTCATCGCCGGTCAGGGACAAAGCATCTACAACACCAGCAAAGGGGCCGCAAAAATGATGACCCAGGGTATTGCAG
Source organism: uncultured Anaerolinea sp. (assembly GCA_964453115.1). GTDB lineage: Bacteria > Chloroflexota > Anaerolineae > Anaerolineales > Anaerolineaceae > JAIWNK01. Next base: position 37,029 of record CAYVRT010000005.1, read on the forward strand.
TGGATGTATCAGGCTATCATATCAACGTTAATGCCGTAGGGCCCGGCATGGTGCTAACCGGATTAACACAAAACATGCTCGGCGACCCCGACCAGGCAGAGCAATTCATCGAAAAAATCCCCATGCGACGCATTGGAGAGCCGGATGATATTGCATCTGCCGTGCTATTTCTTGCCAGCGATGAAGCCGCTTACATTCACGGCACCACACTTTTTGTGGATGGTGGTATGATTTGTACTCGTGGATGAAGTGATGGGTACCCTTTTCTATGCTTTGCTGGCCCTCTTGTATCTGCTGCTGGCTGGTGGGTTGCTCTACCGCACCCCGCGCGGCCCCAACAACGCCCGCTTTTTGCTCAGCCTCACCCTGTTGGGCCTGGCCTATGATGCTCTAGCCCTTGCACTGGGCAACACCCTGGGCATTAGCGACCTGCTGCTCTCCCTCAATCATGGCCGCTACCTGGCACATGCCGCCCTAACCCCCTTCTATTTTGTCATTGCAGCTCTACTTGCCGAGCGGGCCGAACTGCAATGGGCCGGGGTCAACAGCCGCACTGCGGCCTGGCTGTTGACCGTGGCTGCCATGCTCGCCGGGATGGCAGCCTTTCTATTACTGGAATTTACGCCAATTGAGGCGTATGGGCTCCTGCGTTATAAAGCAATTGCCGGGCAAAACCCCGCCTGGGCACATAGCTTTTCCGTCATCGTCTCAATTTTCGTCAATGTAATCTTGATTGTGGTTGGTGCAGCTTTGTGGCGCGTTCACCGCTGGCCCTGGCTGTGCCTCACGGCAATTGTCATGTTCTTCGCCAGCATGCCGCCCGTCTCGTTTGGCTTTTTGCTTGGCTCAGCCGGAGAACTGTTGCTCAACCTGGCACTGGTTGCCAGCACCCTGCGCTTCACGGCAGCACTGCCCGAAGAACACCTTTCCTCCCCCCCAGAAAACAAATGACCGCCGAACAAGAAATCCGCCAACTTCTACAGGCCTTCCAGGAAGGCTACACCCAACGCAATCTCGCTCAAATTGACTGTTTTATGGAGCTTTTCACCCCACAGGTCGAAATGATTGGCACCAACGGTCTGCGCCCCGGCGTAAACGAATGGTACACCAATCGCTCCACAGCCCAACAATTAATTGCCGGTGATTGGCAATCGTGGGGCGATTTGCGTTTGGATTTTGAAACCTTATCTATCCAAAGCTACGGTGAAGTGGGGTGGATTGCAGCATTGGCAACCGTTACCCAACACATCGGCAGCGAAAACTACGCCTGGTTCTTAACCTATGCCAAAGAATTCATTGAAACATCCCCCCTGCCAGCCGAACAAAAATTAAACTATCTGCTGCGGGGCGGCACCAACACACTCTACGAATTACAACGCGGCGAAACCTTCATCTGGCCTTTGCGCCTGACGGCAGTCGTCGCCCACCAACCGGAAGGCTGGAAATTTACGCAGCTTCATTTCTCCTTCCCAACCACACATTTTCCCGATGTGCGAATTCTGGATCAGGAACAGCCCTAAAAACCCTGGTAAACAAAGCCTGAAACATCCACACCGCCGCCAAGAGACAAGGTCACCAACACCAGCGCCAGCCCAATTGCCAGCACCTGCACCGGGCGCGGCCAGCGCAGAAAGACTTGTTTCGCCATCATCCAATCCAGCATCAGCGAAACAACCATCAGCAGCAACGGCCAAAGCCAGCCCGGCCCGGGCAACAAGTCCGGGTAAGGTGGCAACAACGCGCGCCAAAAGCGCAGCCCCCACCCCAAATCGCCAGCAGCAAACGGAACCCACAACAACGCCACCAGCACCTGTGTGCGCAATAGCGAAGGCGAAAACAACACCCACCCCACCCAGCGCGGCACACGCCCTGCCCAGCGCTGCCCCACCTGCTCCAACACCAGCAACAGCCCATGCAGCCCGCCCCAGGCCAGCATTGCCAGCGAAGCGCCATGCCAAAACCCGCTCAAGGTCATCGTCACCAAGGGAGGCAGCACCAAACGCGGCCAGCCCGCCCACCCGGAACGACGCGCCAGGCTGCGGCTGAATGGATAGAAAATGAAGTCACGCAACCAGGCCGAAAGGCTGATGTGCCAGCGATTCCAAAAGTCGCTCAGCGTGCGCGCAGCAAACGGCTGCCGAAAGTTTTCACCCAGCGGTAGCCCAATTAACAAACTCAAGCCGCGCATCATATCCGTATAGCCAGCAAAATCGTTGTAGAGCCGAAAGGCAAACACCATCAACCAGCCCACACGTTCCACCAACGAAAACTGAGCCGGTGCAAAAAACAAGTTCTCTGGGAAGAGCCACAACAACGTATCCGCGATTGCCACCTTGCGCAACAGGCCCAATAGCAACCATTGCAACCCCTCTCCAATTGCCAGCCAACCAGGGCGCGGCAAAGGCTGCAAGCGAGCCAGAAAATCGCGCCCTCGCTCCACCGGCCCCGCCAACAGTTTGGGAAAATAGGCCAAATAGAGCGAAAAATCGAGCAAACCGGGCAAAGTGGCGAGCCTTCCAGCGCGCAAATCCCACAAATAACCGGCCAGTTGCAAAATATAAAACGAAAAGCCAATCGGCATCATCCAGGTTAAGGCCGAATCCCAACCGGCCTTATCGGCCAGCGTGCGCAGCATTGGACTGGTAAACAGTTTTAACAGCCAAAAGGCCCCACCATCCAGCAAAAGCCCGGCCCAAAGCCAACGCGCTGGATGTGCAGAGCGCACCAATTTGCGCCCCCACCAGAAATGCACCACCGTCAACCCGGCCAGCAACGCCGCTGCCGACAGGCTCCAACTGCCAAGAAAAACATAGGAGGCCAACAATAACCAGGGCTTGCGCAGTGTCTGCGGCAGAAGAAAATTTCCCACCAGCACCAGAAAAACAAACAAGGCAAAAACCGGCGAAATGATGTCCATTTCCTAGTCCGCCTCCAGGTGCGCCAGTTCCTGAGCCAGCCAGGCAGTAAACAGCCTGGCCCCAAGGGCATTGAAATGCCGCTGATCATACCAACCCTCTGCCGGAATTTGACCCGCCACAACCTGCCCGCGCAACAATGGAATACCCTGCCCGGCCAAATATTCTGTGAGCGGCTGAACAAACAATTCCTCATACGCTGCTTCGCCACCTTCCAAATAAAGCGGCAAAAATTCAGCCTGCACTGGCATTTCTACCACCACGAGACGCAATTGTGGCCCATTCAAGGCCGCCAATTTTTCCAGCCCTTCCCAATCTGCCGGATTGATAAAAAATCCATCCATCAGCGGCTGCCCCGGCAAGGGCTCCGGGTTATTTTCACGAGAAGGCGAAAAGCCATCCACCTCAACCAGGGTCTGATAACCCTGCATTGCCGGACGATTGGAAGGGCGCAACCAGGTCTTAAAAGCCACGTTATAGCGGTAGAGAAACGAATGCTCAAACAGCCAGCCGCCAAACACTTCTTCACCCAGGCGATAGCGCACCCAGGGCGCATCATCAAGCGGGCGCGACAGCTCACCAAACTGTGCGCCGAAATCCCGCGCGCTGAGGCCATAAACCAGCAAGCGCGGCTGTGTTTGTCGCACAGCCAACCGCCCTAACACCCCGGCCGGTTCGCCCGTCAGTGTCGAAAGCCCCAGGTTAAAGCATTGCCAGTCCTCACCTGTTTCCTGCTCAAGCCCCCGCGAAAGCTGTTCGGCATCCAGCCCCACGTTGACCATTGAACTGCCAATCAACACACAATCCACCTTTTCCTGTTGTTGCATGGCCTGCAAACGCAGCCATTTCACTTCCAATTGTGGATTTCCAACGCCCAAAGCCGGGGCAAAGGGCAATTGTCGCCCCATCGCCCCCAAAGCCAGCCGACGTGCGCTGCCCTCCAAACCAAGCAGCAACGCACAAGCCAACAATACGCCCATCCATGCCGTTGCCCAGCCTCTTTGTTCCGAACCTGCCATTGCGCTAGTGTATCACAGGCGGCTCAAAACTGTCCACCTTCCAACGCCGCTTGTGCTGGTAAAGCGCCTGATCCGCCCGGTCAATCAGCATTTCCAAATCCGGGATGGTTTCATCCAACACAGCCAGGCCGCAGCTGATGCTAACCGGCATGACCCCACCCGCGTAAACAACTTCCAATTCCTGGATAGCGTTCAACAAACGCTGCCGCGCCTGCTCCCCTTCCTCCGCGTCCGTCTCAATCAGCAAAAGGACAAATTCATCCCCACCATAGCGCGCCGCCACATCCAGCTCGCGCTCCACCCGCCGCAAACAGGCCGCAACCTCCACCAAAACCAAATCACCAGCAATATGTCCTTTTGTATCGTTAATCTCCTTGAAATGATCCACATCCAGCATCAGCACACCCAAGGGACGCCGAAAGCGCTGAGCGCGTTCCAGTTCACGCCGTCCCAGGCCAAACAACCCACGCCGGTTATAAAGCCCGGTCAATTCATCCGTCATGGAAAGCCGCTGAACTTCTGCATACAAGCGCGCCTTCTCCAGCACATTGGCAATCTGGCTGGCAAATAACATCGCCGCCGGCACATCATCCGCCTGCAATGTCTCGCCCCACAGCCCCAGCAGCCCCAACAGGCGATCCTGCACCAGGAGCGGCGCAAAAACACCTTGTGTTTGCTCGCTAATCTGCGCCAGCCCCAAAATGCGCTCCATCTGCTCAGAAGAAGGCCCTGGCAAGGCATGGGTGAGCAAGGCTTTCAAATCTGCCGCAAACCACCCCAGGTGTTGCTGCGCCAATTGCTCATAAGGTTCAAAGTTATCAGTGCGAAACGAAAAATCAGCCATTGAAAAACCAGTCAAACGATGCAACGCCGAAAGCGTTGGATCATCGAGTGACAAATAGCGGCTGATAAAACGTTCCTCTTCGGCGTCAATCAACGCCACCAGGCAATGCAGGCCCAGGACCTGCAATTCACGCCCCAAGGCACGCAAAATTTCATCCACATCAATAACACTATCACAGCGCGTTGCCACCTGCGTCAATGCCGCCAGCAAGGCATTGGCCCGCCGCAATTGCTGCGAACGCTCGCGTTCCGCCTGCTCTGCTTTGCGGTAACGGGTGACATCGCGAATGAAAACTGCCAGGTTTGCCACATCGCCCACATCATCCAAAACCGGGTAAACCGAGGTCTCAAATGTTGCACTGCCATATGTTTCTTCAATATGCTGCGCCTTGCGAGAACGAATCACCTCTTCTGCCCGTTTGCGGCGCGCCTCGCTCAAATGCGGCAGCGAAAAATCGTAAATACTGCGCCCCAACAATTGCTCGATGGGCATTTTCAAACGGCGCTGCGCATCTTCATTGGCATCCAAAATCTTTCCCTGCCGATCAATCAGCAAGGCAGCATCATTGGGGCTATCCAGCAACGCGCGGGCCATCGCCGCATTCTGACGCAGAACCTGATTTTCCACATGCCGATGGTGAACATCGCGCGCCATAAAAATCAGTTCAACGGGCTGTCCGCGCTCATCCGGAATGACAGCCCCCACCACTTCCATCCACAAAGCCTGTCCATTCGCACACTGAAAACGGAACTCTTCACGCCCCAACACGCCACTTGTCATCAGTCGGGCAAAACTCTGCTCCATCCGCTGCCGATCATCCGGGTGCGCAAAATCGAACGGTGTTTTGCCAAGCACAGCTTCTGGTGCATAGCCCAACGTTGCCTGAACGGCGGGGCTGACATACAAATAGCGTCCCTGCGCATCCGTATAGCCAACCAAGTCATGCAAATGATCGGTAATGGTGCGCTGCCGCTGCTGCTCAAGGCGCAACAAGCGTTCCGCATTGCGCCGCGCCCTCAGCTCACGCTCCATCGCCCGACGTTGATCAAAGATCCATCCCACCCATCCACCCAACAGCAATAGCGCGCCCCCGCCAAAAACCGCGCCTTGTGCCAGCGCCTGCTCAATCGTCATCAATCCTGTCCAGTTTGCCAGCAACAAATTGAGCAAAAAGGCCAGCAGCCCAGCCAACAAACCGCCCCGCAGTCCATATAAACTACCTGCCACCATCACAGGCAAGAGAGCAAACGCCGTCACACTGCCACCGGTTGGCCGTTCCAAAACCGCGTAAAGCAGCAAATAAAAGCCAATGCTCCCTGCCAACAGCCCCACCTTGCCGCGCCGGGTAGCCAGCAGCCAATTGAGCGCGCCCAAATTCATATTCTGATGATACCGCTTGTCTGCAAAAAGTGCAATTCGATGTGCTTTGCAGTTTTGCAAGCGCATCTTTGTACAATCTTTTTACAACGTCATTTGACGGCCCGCTCAATTTCGATTAACATTAACCTAGAAAAAGGAGGTCGCCATGAAATGGTCTTGGAAAATTGCACGCATTGCAGGCATTGATGTGTATCTTCACACCACCTTCCTGCTCTTGCTTGGTTGGATTGGATTTTCTTACTGGATTGCTGAACGCAACCTGATGGCGGTTGCGAATGGCATTTTGTTTGTCCTGGCGCTGTTTCTGTGCGTTGTGCTGCATGAATTTGGTCACGCCCTCACTGCCCGTCGCTATGGCATCCCCACCCGCGACATCACCCTGCTCCCCATCGGCGGCGTGGCGCGCCTGGAACGCATGCCCGAAGACCCGCGTCAGGAACTATGGGTAGCGCTTGCTGGGCCAGCGGTCAATGTTGTCATTGCCATTCTCTTGCTCCCCATCGTCCTGCTCACCAATTCGCTCGCCCCGCTCACCAGCCTCAATGTCAGCGAAGGCCCGTTCTTTGAACGGCTCCTGCTCGTCAACCTGAGCCTGGTGGCTTTCAACCTCATCCCGGCCTTCCCAATGGATGGCGGGCGCGTCTTGCGCGCCCTGCTTGCCAGCCGGATGGAGTATACCCGTGCCACCCAAACCGCCGCAACCATCGGTCAGGGGCTGGCCTTCCTGCTCGGTTTTATTGGCCTGTTCACCAATCCCTTCCTGGTCTTTGTTGCCCTCTTCGTCTGGATTGGTGCCGCTCAGGAAAACAGCATGGTACAGGTCAAATCTGCCCTGGGCGGCATCCCTGTCAGCCGCGCCATGTTAACCGAATTTCACGTCCTCTCGCCCTACGATCGCCTTTCAACTGCGGTTGAATACATTCTCTCTGGCTGGCAGCAAGATTTTCCAGTCGTCCAGGATGAAAAAGTCGTCGGCATTCTCACCCGTCAGGGATTACTATCCGTTCTCTCTAAGGAAGGCAGCACAGCCAATGTGCTAACTGCCATGCAGCGCGATTTTTTCTCCGCCAGTTACAGCGAAATGCTCGATCAGGTAGCACAGCGCCTGCAAGGCAGCCCATTGCACACTGTCCCCGTCCTGCGCGATGGACAATTGATTGGCCTGTTGACAATGGATAACCTGGGAGAATTTATCATGATCCAATCGGCGCTGCGCGAGGCACGCGCCCGCGGGTTCATCTCCCCCATCTAGTCACCCAAAAGCAAACAAAAAACAGGGCTGTCTTGTGAACAGCCCTGTTTTTTATGCAAACAACGTGCGGCTTACGGGCGAGTCTTGATCTTGCCGGCGATGATGTCGGCCTTGACCTGCTCGAGTTCGGCCTTCAATTCAGCCGAAACCATGCTCTCCATGCTATGGAAGGGGGCCAGGCCCACACCACCATTGCTCAGCGTACCAACGGTCACACCACCCTTGAAGGTGCCTTCTTTGACCTGTTTCACTGCATCCAGAACGGTCACGTCCATGTTCTTCAGCACCGAGGTCAAAACGATATCGGCATAGTCGGGGCTGGTGAGGAACCAGTCGCTATCCACACCGATGACGTAGGCATTGCCGCGTTCCTTGAGCGCAGCCGCCGTGCCAAGGCCCACCGGGCCGGCAACGGGCATGATGATGTCGGCGCCTTCGTCCATCAGCGAAATGCCGAGTTCGCGGCCCTTCGCCTGATCGTCAAACGAGGAGCTGAACAGGCCCTTGTTGGGGTCATTGATGTCCCAGCCAATCACTTCCACCTTGGTGCCGTGCTTCTCATTGTAGTACGCCACACCGCGGGCGAAGCCATCCATGAAGGCCGTCACCGTCGGGATCGGGAAACCACCAAAGGTAGCAACCTTACCGGTCTTGGTCGTGCCAGCAGCCACATAGCCAGCCAGGAAGGCAGCTTCATCCGTCTGGAAGATCTGGCCCAGAACGTTGTTGATGGGCGGGTCATAGGACACATCCACGATTGAGAACTTGGCCGAGGGGTTGGCCTCTGCCGCAGCCTTGGTCGCATCGGTCAGGAAGAAGCCAACCGGGATGATCAGGTCGCACTTCTCTTCGATGAAGGCATTGATGTTCTTCTCATAGTCGGCAACTTCTTGCGACTCGAGATATTTACCATCCACACCGAATTGCTCCACTGCCAATTGAACGCCCTTCCAGGCCGTCGCATTGAACGATTTGTCATCAATACCACCGGTATCGGTGACCTGGCAAACCTTCAGCTTGGTTTCGGTAGCGGGGGCATTGCCGCCATTACAGGCAGTCAACACCATGCTGGCAAGCACCAGCACAACCAAAAGAACAGACAACTTCTTCATACAGATTCTCCTCCTGAGAGAATTTAGGGGGTGATGGAAACGCCACGCAGCGCCTCCTGCTTGAAAGTATACAACCATTGCCCAACGCGCGCAAGGTTGCAAATGTCTTTATCAGGCAAGCCGTTTTTCCTTAACCCGCGTCATTGCAACCCAGGCAAAGGCCATAAACAATGCCCCAAAGGCAAACAACCAACGATACTGATTGCCCATCGTCTGCACCAGCAAACCGCCCAGTGTTGGCCCCAACACCGCCGCCATCTGCGACGAGAAATAATACAGCCCGGTGTAGGCACCAATTCGACGTTCATCGCCATAGTCATATACCATTGGCAGGCTATTGACATTCACCATTGCCCAGAAAAAGCCCGTCACCACCAAAACGCCAATAAAAGTTGCCACATTCTGAACAATGAAAAATCCCAGCCCAAACAGCAAGGTCAGGCCGGTCAGACCAATCAGGATCGTCTTGCGGCGGCCAATTTTCACCGCAATCAACCCGGCTGGCACCGAAAAGGCCAAAAACGAAAAAGTGACCGTTGCGGAATAGATAGAGGCCTTGCCTGCCTCCATGCCCAGTGTGAACACAGCAAACGAAGAAAGGCCCGTTTCCAGCGCATTGAAAGACATAAACCACAGCAAAATACCCAACAGCACAAACACCCCACTTTTATCCGGGTTTTGGAAGACTGTCTTCAGGTTTTGGATGACACCCTTCTTCGGGTCACGCTCGGGGTCATGACCAGCAACTTCAATCTTGCGCGGCTCACGCACCACCAAAACCACCACCATCAGCGCCACCACCATCGCAATCGCCCCAGCCAGGAAGGGCGCATTCCGCCCAAGCGAATTGAACAGCGCTCCACCGCCCAAATAGGCCAGCAAACCGCCCACCCCGCCCATCAGGTTAATCACCCCATTTGCCTTGCTGCGCTCTTCAGCGGTAAACAAATCGCCCAGCCAGGAAATGGTTGGCGAGCGAAAAAGTGCCATGCCAAAATTGGTAATCAAAATAAAAACGGCAATCGCCAGCACCGATTGTGCCATGGGAATGGCAATAAACCCCAGCACAGCAATCGGCATGCCTAACAAAATCCAGGGTTTGCGCCGCCCAAAGCGATTCCAGGTGCGGTCACTGCGTTCTCCCACCCAGGGCTGCACAAACAGGTTAATGATATTATCCCAGGTCATAATGAACATCGCCAGCGCCGGCGCCAGGCCAAACCCCACAATATCCGGAATTTTGCGCCCCTCAGCCAGCAATTGCGCGTTGAACTCGGGGTTACCCGCTTGCAAGAACAGTGGCACATATTGATTGAAGATTGGCCAGATCAGGCTAATGCCCAAAAAACCAAACCCAACCAGGAAGGTGGATGCCCACGGGAAACGACGTTTATTCATCTATGTCTCCTTCATCAATGAGGGTGGATTTTAAGGCGGCTTCTTCCGCGGCCAAACGCCGCAAAAAAAGCCGGTCTTTCTCACTCAGTTCCAGTTTTTCCAGCAAATCGGGGCGACGTTGCCAGGTACGCAGCAAGGCCTGCTCGCGCCGCCAACGCGCAATTTGGGCATGGTTGCCAGAAAGCAAGACCTGCGGCACAGCCCAATCGCGAAACAGGACCGGGCGGGTGTAGTGTGGATACTCCAACAACCCTGAAGCAAACGAATCATCCTGAGCACCGTCCGGGTCGCCCAAAACACCCGGAATCAAACGGCTCACCGCATCCAACACCATCAAGGCTGGCAATTCACCACCGGTCAGCACATAATCACCAGTTGAAATTTCTTCCGTCACCAAATGCTCACGAATCCGTTCGTCAATTCCCTCATAATGCCCGCAAAGCAGCGCCACATGCGACAAACGTGAAAGCCGCGTCGCATCGGCCTGGGTAAATGTCTTACCCTGCGGCGTGAGCAGAATCACCGGGCAAGCAGGAGGGCAGCCAAGCACCCCTTCAATTGCCGCAAAGACCGGCTCAGCCTTCATCACCATCCCACCGCCGCCGCCATATGGGGCATCATCGGTAACATGATGACGGTCGGTCGTCCAGGCACGAATATCGTGCAGCCCCACCTCAATCAACCCATTCTGGCGTGCCCGGCCCAGCATACTGGCCTGCAAATAGGGTTCACAAACCTGTGGAAAAAGTGTGAAAATATCAAAACGCATTGGTTAATTATACTCGCATTGTCACCTTCCTTGATAACCATCCGCAAGCATGGTAAGATAAATAAAATGTACTTACGTGGTAGTAAATTCGATCTCACACGCAAACGCAAGCGCGCCAACCCTCTGCGCATTTTCATCCTGGTCGTGCTGGTGGGTGCAGCCATTTACTTCAATCAGGTGGTTGTCCCCCAAACCCCGCCGCTCTTCGTCCCCACCCCCACCGCCACCCGCTCGCCCGAATCCTACATCAATGACGCACAAGCGCTGGTCGCCCAGGCAAAAATTCCGCAAGCGATTGTTGCCTATCAACAAGCCGTCCGGGCCGACCCCAAAAACATCTCGGCCTACGTCACGCTTGCCCGGTTGCAAATCTACGCCGCCCAATATGAAGAAGCCATTATCAACGCCGAGAACGCCCTGCTGCTCAACCCCAACAATGCCCAGGCGCTGGCGCTGCGCGGCTGGGCCAAGGCCTTCATCGGTGACTATCTGGAAGCCGAATCCTCTCTCAAACAGGCCATTCAACTCGACCCCGGCAACCCAACCCCCTATGCCTATTACTCCGAAATGCTCATGCTCCAACAACTGGAAGGCAAAGGAGACCTGAACACGCTCGATAAGGCAATCGAATATTCCAAAAAAGCCCAGGAACTCGGCCCCAACACACTCGAAGCCCATCGAGCGCGCGGCATCGTCCTCGAAAACACCAATAACATTGAAGAAGCCGTCCAGGAATACGAAGCCGCCATCAACCTTGCCCCCTACATTGCAGATTTACACCTTGCCCTGGGGCGCAGCTACCGCTCCCTGCCCGAACCCGATTACGCAAAAGCCATCGAGCAGTTTAACCTTGCCATCCCGCTCGACCCAACCAACCCGCTGCCCAAGACCTACCTCTCGCGCACCTACTTCCTGGCCGGCGAGTATGCCAAATCCATCCAGTACGGTGAAGAAGCAATCAAAAACGCCCCCGATGATCCCTACTTGCATGGCAACCTGGGCATCGTGCTGCGGCGCAACTTTGAGCTTCCGCGCGCCATCGAAGAGCTACGCCTGGCTGTGCGCGGCGGCAAAACCAGCGATGAGATTGTCGTCAAGGGCCTGCCAATTGATTACGGCATTGTCGCCCAATACTACTACAATTATGGCCTGGCCCTGGCCGCCAATGGCGAATGCACAGAGGCCATTCAAGTCGCCCAGGCCTTACAAATTAACCTACCGCGCGATGAAATCGCACAATACAACGCCCAAGAAATGCTCAATATCTGCGCCAGCCTGGTGGGCGAAACAACCCCCACCCCTGACGCAACCCCCGAAAACCCATGATTGAATTACCTTCTGATGGTCGCACTCTCTTTCGCCGCACCCGTTCCCAATCCAACCCCTACCGCGTCCTGCTCCTGCTCTTCCTGTTGCTAGGGTTCCTGTTCATTTACCGCGAATGGGATAACGGGGTGATTGTCTCTCCCTTTGATCCAACCCCCACCCCAACTCGCACGCTCGATTCCTATGCCCTCGAAGCTGCCACACACTTCCAGGCTGGCAACCTGAACCAGGCAATTGCCGCCTATCAATTTGCTGCCAACCTGCAACCGAATGATGCCCACCTGTGGGCAGACCTGGCGCGCGTCCAGGTCTATTCCTCGCGCCTGCTCACCAACGATACCCAACGCAAACAACGCCTCGAAGAAGCGCTTGCCTCTGCCGACCAGGCTGTTGCAGCCAACCCGGAGGATAGCTACGCCCACGCTGTGCGCGCTCTGGTGCTGGATTGGTACGGTCAGCCCGTCTATGTTGGCGAGCGCGCTGCCCGACTGATTGCCGAAGCCGAAGCCGAAGCCACCCGCGCCCTACAACTGGATAACACCAATGCCCTGGCCCTGGCCTATTACGCCGAAATTCTCGCCGACCAGCAAAAACTCACCCAGGCCGAACAATACATCCGTCAGGCTCTCGATCGCAACCCCAACCTGATGGATGTACACCGGGTTAATGCCTATGTTCAGGAATCAATGACCAATTACAATGGCGCCATTCAAGAATATGAGCGCGCCATTGAACTTACCCCCAACCTGACCTTCCTCTACATTGACATGGGCGTCAACTTACGTCACCTCAAGCAATATGACCGGGCGCTGGAAAGCTTCACCAAAGCCGTCAACATCAACAAACAGCTTGGCGTCCTCGACCCCATCCCCTACCTGGCAATTGGCAAAACCTATAGCCAAACCGGCGATTTTTTCGCCGCATCGTTGAATGTGCGCAAAGCACTGGAAATTGAACCGCAAACGCCGGATGTCTACGGGCAGTTGGGGATTGTTTACTTCAAGGCACGGAACTATGAGGGCGCCATTCCAGCCCTGGAGTGCGCCGTGCGCGGCTGCGATGCCACCATCAGCTGCGAGGTGCGCCGCTGCGACCCGCAAACCGACCCATCCATCACCATTCAGGGCATGCAGCTCAACAGCAATACCGTCGTCTATTACTACACCTACGGCTCGGTACTGGCTGGAATGCATCGCGAAAGCAATGGCTACTGCGGCGAAGCAATGAAAGTCCTCAGCGAAGTTCGCGCCGCCTTCAGCAACGACCCAATTATCTTGCAAATTATCGAACCGAGCGAAGAAATCTGCGCCGGATTCGGCTACAGCCGTTAACATCCTATCAGAACTTTATAAGAGCTACGGTTTATCCCTTGACTTCTGTCTTCAAGGCGAGTATCATACGCATTGCTTTAGCACTCAAAACAAGCGAGTGCTAAAAATTCAAAAAACCATTCCTGGAACAGGAGGAAAGTATGACTATGCATTTGAAACCCCTTGGTAGCCGTGTGGTGGTCGAACCCATCGAACAAGATGAAGTGACCGCAAGTGGTATCGTTCTGCCCGAAACGGCCAAAGAAAAGCCGCAAAAGGGTCTTGTTCTTTCCATTGGCCCTGGCGACCGCGACGAAGACGGCAAGCGCATCGCGATGGATGTCAAGGAAGGCGACACCGTCCTGTTTGCCAAATACGCTGGCACCGAAATCAAAATTGATGGCAAGAAGCTGCTCATCCTGCGCGAGAGCGACCTGCTCGCCATTGTCGAAACCAAGTAATCACATCATCCATTTTTCCAAAAGGAGATTTTAACAATGGGAGCCAAACAACTCGTTTTTGCTGAAGAAGCACGCCGCAAGCTGAAGGTTGGTATTGATGTCGTCGCTGCTGCCGTTGCCACCACCCTCGGCCCCAAAGGCCGCAATGTGGCCCTCGACCGCAAGTTCGGTTCGCCGACCATCACCCATGATGGCGTGACCGTTGCCAAAGAAATTGAACTGGAAGACCCATTTGAGAATATGGGCGCACAGCTGCTCAAGGAAGCCGCCACCAAGACGAATGACATCGCCGGTGATGGCACCACCACCTCCACCGTTCTGGCGCACGCCATTGTCACCGAAGGCCTGAAGAACCTGGCCGCCGGCGCCAACCCCATGCTGCTCAAGCGCGGCATCGAAGCTGCCTCGCGCGCCGTGGCCGAGGCCATTCGCAGCCAGGCAATTGAAATCACCACCAAGGAAGATATTGCCAATGTTGCCACCATCTCGGCTCAGGATCGCGCCATTGGCGAATTGATTGCCGAAGTGATGGAAAAAGTTGGCAAAGATGGCGTCATCACCGTTGAAGAATCCAAGGGTCTTGAATTCGAAAAAGAATACGTCGAAGGGATGCAGTTTGATCGCGGTTACATTTCGCCCTACTTCATCACCGATGCCGACCACATGGAAGCGGTCATTGCCGAGCCTTATCTGCTGATCTACGATCGCAAGATTTCGGCTGCCGCCGACATCGTCCCCCTGTTGGAAAAACTGGTCCAGATTGGCAAACGCGAACTGGTCATCATCGCTGAAGACGTGGATGGCGAAGCACTGGCTACCCTGGTGCTCAACCGCCTGCGTGGCATGCTGAACGTCCTGGCCGTCAAGGCCCCGGGCTTTGGCGATCGCCGCAAGGCCATGCTGCAGGATATTGCCGTCCTGACCGGCGCCACCGTCATCTCCGACGAAATGGGCCGCAAGCTCGAAACCGCCACGATTGCCGACCTTGGCCGTGCCGAAAAGATTGTTGCCGACAAAGATAATACGACCGTCATCGGTGGCAAGGGCGATGAGAAAGCCATTCGCGCCCGCGTTGAACAGATCCGCGTCGAAATTGATAAGAGCACGAGCGACTATGACCGCGAAAAGCTCCAGGAACGCCTGGCCAAGTTGAGCGGTGGTGTTGCCATCATCCGCGTTGGTGCTGCAACCGAAACCGAATTGAAGGAAAAGAAGCATCGCGTCGAAGACGCCCTCTCGGCCACCCGCGCCGCAGTGGAAGAAGGCATCGTCCCTGGTGGTGGTGTAGCGCTGATCAATGCCGTTGCCGCCGTCGAAAAGATCAAGATGGAAAACGAAGACGAGCAGATTGGTGTCAACATCGTCCGCCGCGCCCTCGAAATTCCCATGCGCAAGATTGCTGAAAACGCTGGCAAAGACGGCTCCGTGATTGTTGAAAACGTCCGCCAGACGCAGAAATCCAAGAAGAACGCCCACATTGGTTACGATGTGCTGAGCGATGAATACATGGATATGGTCAAGGGTGGCGTAATTGACCCCGCCAAAGTGACCCGCGGCGCGCTGGAAAATGCCGCCTCGATTGCAGCCATGATTCTGACGACCGAAGCCCTGATTACCGATGTCCCCGAAAAGGACAAACCGGCTGCGGCTCCGCAGATGCCCGATTACTAAATCGGCACCGTTTTCGAAACACCGAGCAGCCCCCTCTCGCAGGGGGCTGCTTTCTTTCGTGTTACAATTGCCGCCATGAAAAATTTATCTCCACAACGTCCCCTTTCACTGGTCGCCCGTTTTGGTCTGGGCCTTCTGCCCTGGATCATTCAGGCGCTCTACCTACCACTCAACCGGCTGCAAAGCGGCGGCATTGCGCCCCAGATTGCTGGCCTGGATGACCTCATCCCGCTCATTCCCTGGTGGACGGTGCCTTACCTGCTCACCCTGGTGCTTTGGGCAGCAGCCCCCATCTGGGCCGCCATTTCCATGCCCGACCGCCTCTACCGCGCCTTTTTAATTTCGCTAAGCTGCATCATCCTTGTTGGTATATTCTGTTTCACATTCTTTCCCACCTATGTGGTGCGCCCAGAAATTTCAGCCAGTGACCCCGCCATGGCCCCCATCCGCTTCCTCTACAGTTCAGATAATGTCTACAATGCACTGCCAAGCGGCCATGCCTACATCACTGCCCTGCTCACCTTCTACTGGTCACGTTGGAAACCGCGCCTGCGTCCGGTCTGGTGGGCAATTCTCCTGATGGTGCTGCTTTCGACCCTCTTCACCCGCCAACACTACGTGCTGGACCTGGCCGCTGGCCTGGCCCTGGCCGGCGGCGGCTATGCGCTGGGCCTGTGGCGGATGGGGTTGATTGCCCCGCCCGCAGCCCAGCGCACCGCCCTTTCCAAACAAGCCTGAATCTCAGCCGCCCTGTTGGGCGCGTTGCCGAATCTTTTGCGCGACGGTTGTTAACCCAATGATCGGATTGGCAAGAGTGGTTAGCACCACTTCCAAAATATCCGGCGCCATCTTGGCCAGCCGCATTGCAAATGGCTCCAACTCAGCCTGCTTTTTCGCTTCAGGCATATCTGCCATCACAATTGTCTCAATCTGCTGCACCTGCTGAGTTACGAGCGGGCGCATAAATTCGTCTACTTGCGACGAACGATCCACCTGTTGTCGAACCGCCACAAACAGCTTTGCTACC
This sequence comes from uncultured Anaerolinea sp., assembly GCA_964453115.1. Taxonomy (GTDB): domain Bacteria; phylum Chloroflexota; class Anaerolineae; order Anaerolineales; family Anaerolineaceae; genus JAIWNK01. Next base: position 53,513 of record CAYVRT010000005.1, read on the forward strand.
TCATCCGCATCCAACCCGCTGCGGTGCGAGGTGTTAATTTGGTCGCGCCCGATGAAGGTGCCGCCGCCGACACTGACATTGCCGCCAATGTAGGCCCCGCCACCTGTGTCAATCACCGATTGGCGACGCTGATCAATCTTATCGCCAAATACCTGATCTCCATGTACATCCCCCATACTGCCAATTTGAACATCTCCAGCCTTTGGCTTCGGTTTATTGGTCTTCTTGCGAGATTCTTTCATTCCTCACTCCTTTTCAAGAAAATCTTTATGCTTCTTCCGCTGACCCAGCAGGCATATCCGTTGGGCCTTGCGAAAGCTCTTCCACCCGTGCCTGTGCTTCCTTTGCCTCCAGCGCACCCGGCGGTGCCAGTTCAATCACCTTCTGATAGGCATCACGCGCCTCCTCATCACGTCCCAGCTTCTGATAAGCCTTTGCCAGGTGGAACCAGGAGAGCCAGTAACTGTTCAAAGAGATTGCTTTTTCACAACATTCAGCTGCTTTTTGCCAGTTTTCGGCACGTAGTTCCAAATAGCCCAAGTTAGCCCATGCCTCAAAATACTGACCATTTAGATCAACAGCTGTCTCAAAATCGCGCCGCGCCTGAGCATAGAAATCATTTCCACGCTGCATGTAGGCATAGCCACGCCGGGTATAAGCCAGGAAATTATCAGCCTCCAATTGAATTGCGCGCGAGAGTTTTTCCACCGCTTCTTCAGAGCGGTTCAGCCCAATCAAGGCCGCCCCCCACACCGACCACAGCGTTGCATTGTCCTGCCCCAGCAAATAGGCAAAGCGAAAATCCTGCACCGCCGCTTCAAACTTCGATAGAGCATTATACGTAATTCCGCGCCACAAATAGGTCTCAGCCTGCCGGTCTTCTTCGGCCAACACCCGGTCAAAATCTTTCAACGCCAGGTCGAAATAGCCCATCATGGAATAGGCCAAACCACGATTATGGGCCGCCAGCAAGCGCATCTCGCGCTCATTGCCCAGGCGCAGCACCTCGCTTGCATCCTTCACCACCTCATCCCACTTTCCCTGCTCCAACCGCACCAGGCTACGCCAGTAATAGCCATCCACAAGATCCGAATCCAGCGCCAGAGCGCGTTCCACCATCTGCAGGGCCAATTCCTGATTGGCCTCCTTCTCTGCTGCAACCAGACGGCTCAAATGGTAATAAGCATCTGCCAGACTGATCAAAACATCGGTATCCGTTTCCTGGCTCAACTTCAACATCCAACCATACTTCACCCGCTGCCGATAGCCCTCTTCATCCGCCTGGTCTTGTTGAACGCCCAGCACCAGATCCTCGCCCTCCTCAGCCCGCAATCGCGCCACCCGTCGCGAGCGGGTGTAATATTCCAAAATATAGGCATAATTGGGATAATTCGAGTAATCGCCCAGGTGTTCCAGGTCACCCGCATCGTTTCCGCCCAGCAAAGTGACCAGGCTTTGCAAATGTGTTCCCGGCATGGCAAGCACCATTCGCAAATCATGGAACGTCACAACCCCCGCTTCGCGGTAGCGATCTATCTTGCTGCCCACCTTGCAATGCAAAATCGCCTGATCCACCCAGTGAACAATTTGCTGCGTATCAAACTGCGTCGTCAGCAGCAGCTTGCGCAAATCTACCGTTGCCAGGTTTTGCGCATCGTCAATTCCCAATTCATTCAACCGCGCCTCGTGCCAGGCGCTGATGCCCAGCAATGTGCGAACCGGCAATTCGTTCGCCCGGTCGAAGGGTGTGCTGGTGAAAACCAGCGCAGCCTTTTTGCTGATCCAGCGCAGCCCCTCAGAAGGGAAAAGACCAATCAGAAAGGCCAGCACCGCCGCCCAACCGGCTGCCTGTGCCGGGTCATCCGCCGCAATTTCTCCCCCTCCGGCTGTAATGACGGTTGCTGCCACAAACACCACCCCAACAGCCACAATCATGCGCATCAGCACCGCGCTGTAAAGCTGCGGCTGAATATCCATCGTGCTGTAACGCCGCACCAATTGCTGCACGCCAAACACATAGGCCCCCAGGAAAGCATAGAACATGCTCGAAAGCGTTGCTGCATCCACCACCCCAACACCAGCGCGGTAACGGTAAAGCAAAAGCATCGTCAAGGAAACAACCAAAATCAAGGCAATGTAGGCCACAAATTGCAAGGGATTATAGGTGTCGCGATACAGTTTCTCAACCGTATCCTCCAGTTCCGCTTCGTCCACCAGCCCCAGCAGGCGAAAATCGTTCTTCAGGCGCTGTCGGCGCACAGGCTCGCCAAAAGCCCGATACGTCAGATAGGAAACCGGAAACAGCCCAATCACACCCAGCAAAATTGCCAGATACATCAATGGCGCCTGCACAGCAGGCAAAAGATACCATAAAAACGGAATGCCCACCACAACCAGAATCGAAAGCAACGCAACAGGCCAGCCCGATCTGCTCGGTTTGCGCTCCGTCTCCTGGACGGCAGACGTACCTTTGGATTGTTCAGTCATCCGGCACCTCCATTTTCAATATCAGTATACAATAAATATCATCTTTCGTGTCAAGGAAAATTTCGTGAAAAATCAATCCTTTTTGCCAATTCTGGTTGCAATCCTCCTTGTCTTCAGCCTTAGCCTGGCCTGTGCCAACACCCCCGCCACCCCAGAAGCACCCGAAAGCCAGCCCACCAACCCGCAACCTGCTCCAGCCACCGAAACGCCGTCCACCGAAGCCACCTCGCCCACCCAGGCAGCAATCGTTCCCCTGCCGGCCCCCGCCGATGGTGCGATGATCATTGACCACACCACCACCGACCTGAGCCGCATCCCCGATTCCTGGCTGGCCGCTGCCCGCCAAACGGTTGTTCTGTTCTACGGTCACACATCGCATGGCAGCCAGGTCGAGGCCGGCATGGACTACCTGCGCACCACAGTGGATGAAAACCGTTACCGCTTCGTGTGGGATTGGGGCAGCCTGCCCCAGCCCGAGGCCTCAGCCCTGCGTCTGGCCTATGATGATAGCTGGAGTTGGGAGCCAGGCAGTTTCTTTGCGACGGCGCGCACCTACCTGGATGACCCGGCCAATGCCGATGTGAATGTCTTTATGTGGTCCTGGTGCGGTCAGCTCTCCGATGACCCCGGCGCAGTGGATGCGTACCTTTCCGCCATGCAGCAACTGGAACGCAGCTACCCCGACGTACGCTTCGTTTATATGACCGGGCATACCGACCGCTGGAATGCCGATATGCTCAACCGCAACAATGATCGCATCCGTGATTATGTGCGCCAGAACCAAAAAATTCTGTTCGACTTTGCCGATATCGAAAGCTGGCAACCTGATGGCACGCCGGTTGCCGAACCAAGCGACGATTGCCCCTGGTGTGACGATTGGTGCCGCACCAACCCTGCCGACTGCCAGAACCTGCCCGAAATGGATAACGGCTGTGCCCACAGTCACGGCTTCAATTGCCGTCTCAAAGGACAGGCCTTTTGGTGGCTGGCAGCCCGCCTGGCAGGCTGGGATGGCATCAGCCGCTAATTACCCTCCAAAGAGCGGATTGCCAGCAGAGTAATATCTTCAAACTGCGCAATATTACCGCGAAACTCGCTCAGGGCAGTAAAGACTGCATCGCACAAGGCCTGTGCTGAACCTTGCAGGTGTGAACGCGCCACCATCTGCAAGCGCTTCGAGCCAAAGAACATGCCCTCAGCGTTACGAGTTTCCGTCACCCCATCCGATTTTAACAGCAATGTGCTGCCTGGTGGAAAGACGAGGGATTGCTCTTCCAATGCCGGGTCTTCCAACGTGCCAAGCGGCTGCGCCATGCCCATCCCCAACCGCACCAACATGCCATCACGCTGCAACCAAAGCGGTGTGTCATAGCCAGCCCGCGCGAAGGAAAAACGCCGATTTGAAATATCCAGCACGCCATAAAAAACAGCCACAAACACCCCGGCCCGGTTCATGGCACACAAATGCCGATGCACCCCCAACAATACATCGCGCGGTGTTTCATAGCGGTCAGCCTCTGCTCGGAGCAGGGTCAAGGTCACTGCCATCAAAATCGCCGCCGGAATGCCCTTATCGGAGACATTGCCCACCGCCAAACCATAGCGGTTCTCATCCAGGGGGATAAAGTCGTAAAAGTCACCGCCCACAACTTGCGCTGGTGACATATAAACGCCAAAATCAAACCCCGGCAGGCGCGGCATACCAACGGGTAAAATGCTTTCCTGAATGCGCCGAGCCACCTCCAACTCGCGTTCCAAAATTTCTTTTTTAAGCAATTGCGCTTGTGCGGCCTGCAATTCACGGTAGGCCTGACTGAGTTGCCGATTCTTCTCTTGCAAATCACGGATCATTGCGCGGTCCGAATCGCGCATCCGCAAGCTCAATTCGCGCAACATTGCCATTGCCAGGTTGGGGTTACGTTGCAAGAGCGCGTTGAAATCCGTATGTGTCATCACCAACATGCGCGAATCGGTCAACGAACGGGCGCTGGCTGTACGCTGCCGCTCCGGGTCAAACAGGCTAATTTCGCCAAAAATATCTCCCGGGCCGCGCTCATCCATCAAATATTCGCCATTTGCACCCAGAGATTTGACAATTTCCACCCGTCCCTCCACCAGAATGTAAAGGCTATCGCCCGAATCATCCTCGCGGAAGATAATTGAATTGGCCGCAAACTCAACCATGTGCATTGCCTGAGCAATGAAATCTAGTTCCTGTTCCGAAAGCCCGCTAAAAATTGGCACGTGCCGAATCCATTGTGTTGCCATCTGGTACCTCCTGAAAACTAGGGATAGGAAATTGCCCGCCGCGTCGGTGAAATCGTCACCCACTGCGCCCCAACATAGAGAAAACTGGCCCCATCCGGGCTAATGCCAAGCACCCGTCGCCCATTCAAGAAACCCAAACCGGGCTGCCAGCTCATCAAAAACACATCCCAACGCTGAAAACCATCCGGCGCAGCCAACATCAAAAAGCGTCGGGTTGGGCTCCAGGCCATGCTCTGCGCCGCAAACACACCCTTCGACTGATCAAGCGCCACATCCCATACCTCCACCGTCCCCTGACGCTGCAAAGCCAAAAATGCGCCATCGCCATTCCAGGCCACCCCCAGCACGCCGCGTGAATCGGCCTTCAATTGCTGCACCGGCTGCGCACTACGCACATCCCACAGCGTAATGATTTCCCCGGCACAGAACAAACGGCTGCCATCCACAGACCAGGCATCATGCACTGTTTGCACATCAGCCCGACATGCTTCTGGCAGGCGCGCCACAATGCCTTGCAAAACCGGGTCATAGATGACCACCCCTTCTGCCGTTGCCACACCCAACAAATTACCGGTCGGGTTCCAGCCTGCGCCCAGCACCTGCACAGGTGAAAATACAGCCAGTTGCACTTCTTGCAAAGTCGCCGCATCGAGCAAATGCACCCGCTCTTGTTCAGCCAGAGCAAGCAGCTTTCCATCCGGGCTCCAGGCAAGGTCCACAGCCGAATAGGGCAGTTCGGCACGCCGCCCCGCCCCGGTTTGCAAATTAAAAAGAAACACGCCCATGCGCACCGGCATGGCAAGCTGATTACCATCCGGGCTCCAGGCTGCGTTCGGCTGCTGCACCCAATCCAGTTCCTGTGGCAGCACAACATTGGCACGGCGCAAATCCACACCTTCCAAAAGGTACTCGGTATCCTCAGTCATCCAAATGGTTGCGTTTTCCAACAGCGCATAGGAAAGGTCGGTGTTGCGCGTCTGCGCATTTTCAATTTGCGCCCCGCGCAAATCTGCCGCACTCAAATTGGCATCATCCAAAAGGGTACCGCTCAAAATAACATCCTGCAAAACTGTCCGGCTCAAATCCACCCCCGAGAGGTCAAACCCCGAAAGGTCACAGCCCGCCAGACCTGCTTTCTCTTCGATAGCACGCAAATCCCCGCTTTCCAAAGCAATCCGCACTGTTTCATCACAGTTCAGACGCACCACGTCCTTTAATGCCTGCGCATCTACAGCTGACTGCGTTGCTGCCTGCAAGGTAAGCTGCGCCTTCTGCAACGATTCGCCATCTGCCGGTTGGGTTAGCTGAAACACAGCTTGTGCCACCTGTGTTCGCAGGCGATCCGGCGTAGCCTGCGGCAGCAACTGCCCCGTCGCCGTAGGCTGAAGGGTTGGGCTGGGCAGCGGGGTGGGCCGAAACACCAACGATTCAAACTGCGATCCTGCTGGAGGACGAATGAAGGTGAAGTAAATCACCACCAGCACGAGCAGCGCGTTGGCAATCACCAGAAAGACGCGAAAACGCTGCTTGCGCTCTTCTGCATCAAGCGTGGAAGGCAGCCGTCCAGCGCGCCGGCGCATTAACCGGCGCCAACCCTCCTCTTGCTCAACGGGTGGCGTTTGCTCTTTCTCTTGTTGGGGCGCTGGCTCTGGGTCTGGTTGAGGGGCTGGTTTTGGCAACAGTTCAGCTCGCAGATCGGGTTGCGGTTTTGGACTCGGCTCAACCAGCGGAGCTGGCTTGGGCTGCGGCTGCACAATCGGCGGGGGGGGAGCGGAAGGCGGCACCAGCCCCAGGCGTTCCATCCATGCCTGATCTTCTGATGAGGGTTGTTGTGGCAAAGGCGGCAATTGGCCTGTCTTCCAGCTCAGTGGGCCGGTGCGCGGGCGCTCACTCGTCGGTGGCTGCGGCGCAGCGCTGGCCGGGCGGTCCAATGCAGTCAGCATCGCCTGCGCCTCTGCATGGCCAGGCTGCAACTGCAACACACGCTCCAAACATTCTCGGCGGCGCTGCGGCTGATCCAACAGACGCGCTATCCAAAGCCACGCGTCCACATTGCGCGGGTCTTGCACAATCGCATCGCGCAATGCGGCAATTGCTTCTTGTTTGCGCCCGGCCTGCGCCGCGGCAATTCCTCGTTCCAGTGCTTCGGACATAGCGCATACTCCTTATTCTTATATATTATACTCACATTATATCTCTTGACAAACATCGTCGCTTCCATGATACTTGCCCCTATGGAAGTACTGCAATTCCCCTGCCAATTTCCGCTCAAGGCCATCGGGCGCGAGCCAGAAACCTTTGAGCAATTTGTCCTGAACATCGTTCGCAAGCATATTCCGGACCTGCCCGAAAATGCCTCAACCACCCGTCCCAGCAATGGCGGACGGTACCTGGCAGTGACGATTACCTTCACCGCCCAAAGCCGCGAGCAAATTGACACCATCTACCGCGAGTTGCACAGCCATCGCCGGGTTGTAATGCTGCTTTAGATGAACCCTCGTCGTCAGCGCGCCCTCTTGATTCTTGTCTTCTGCGGGTTGTTTGCCCTGGCCGGGGTCATGTTATGCCTGATTGCTGTTGTGCAACGCCTCAACTGAGGTTGTAGGACATCAACGTCAATTCCTGACGCAGGTACCAGCCCATCTTCTGCCAAAAGGCACGTCCAGCAGCATTTTCGGCATACACAAAAATGTGACAGCGATCCACCCCAACCTGTTTCAGCGCTGCCAGGGCCCGCGCCACCAGCTGCCGGCCCATGCCAGCCCCACGCTGTGCCGGCTGCACGGCTAGATGATGCAAATAGCCGCGCCGCCCATCCGTGCCACCCAAAACAGCCCCCGCCACTTCACCCTGCACCAACGCCACAAAACTCATCCCCGGGTTACGTTGCAAAAAAGCAGCAATCTGCTCCGGCGCGTCAGCATCACTCAAACCAATCCCCTCGGTTGCACTCCATAGCGCATAAACGGCAGGATAATCGGCCATCGTCATTTCTCGAATCGCAAATTCCATCGTTTCCTCAACTTGCATACAAACGTTGCGTCCATTGGCGCAATCCCTCAGCGTCCAAAAATCCTTCCGCAGCCGAAGCAACCCCAATTTTATAAGAGGCAAATACCACCGCCTGGCGTAATGCCTGCCATGCATCACCGCTTTGGGCATATCCATGCAAAAAAGCGGAAAACAGCGCATCTCCAGCGCCAATGGTGTTGACAACCGGGCGGGTGAAAACAGACGGCACATGCCGAATCTCGGCCCCGCCGCGCAGCCCAAGCAACGCCCCATCTGCGCCCAACCCCACAACTGCCACCGGCGTGCCAAAGCGCTGCCCAATCGCCCGCAGCCAATCCTCCGGCCTGAGGCTCAAGTTCTCGTGACTCATAAACAACACCTGCGCCGCGCGCATAAAATCTTGATTATACTCATCCTCAAGGCGCGTAATGGCATGAACATCGGTTGCAATCGGTAAACCGGCACGTGCCGCCACTTCCAACATGGGACGCGAAAAATTGATATTGCACAAAGCAGCCCAATCGCAGCCCTGTAAGGCCTCGGCGAAACGCTCCGGCGGATAGATCTGCTCCTGCACATCCTTCAAATCGGTGTGAATTTGTCGCCGTCCACTCGTCTCATAGAGGATGACCGATTGCGGTGTCTCGCGCAGGCTTGTCAGCACCCCATGCGCCGGGATACCATCCCGACTCAGGGCATTCTGAACCAAAAAAGAGGCACTATCCTGCCCAACCAAGGACAGAAAGCGCACCTCATGCCCCAGTGTCAACAACGCCCGGGCCAGGTTATATCCCACCCCCGAAACACGGCTCTGCACCCCAAAGAAAGGGTAATTGACCGGGTTATAGGCCAGCGGAAAACCCTCAATGCGCAATGTTGTCTCAACATTGATCAGGCCGGAAATCAAAAAGCGCATTCTTTACTCCCCTGGTTTGCGTTCCAGTTCAATCCAGCCATCGCCAGACACCCGCACCGCATAGACCGGAATGGGCGCAACAGCCGGTAAACGGAGCGCCTTGCCAGTGCGCAGGTCAAAGCGCGCCCCATGGCGCGGACAAATGATCTGCCCATCCTGCGCTTCACCATCTCCGAGCGGGGCGTGATCATGCGTGCAAAGATCGCCAACCGCCAGCAATTGGCCGTCCAAATTTAGCAAGACAACCGCCTGCCCATCCACCTCCAGAAAGACACGTTCACCCTCGGGCAAATCGGCCAACGGCATCAACCGCACAAAGTTCTCCTCGCTCATCAATCCTCCACCAGTTGATCACTTGCCTCACCAAGGCCATAGACCCCCGCTTTTAGCACCTTAAGCGACAAGAGCGCACATTTCAGGCGCACCGGCCCCAGGTCAATCCCCAACAGTTCCAGAACATCATCCTTGCGCAGCTGCTTAATCTCTTCCAGCGTCTTGCCAATCACCGTCTCAAGCAGCAAATCGGCAGCCGCCTGAGAAATGGCACATCCATGGCCGCTAAAAGCCGCCTCGCACACCCGGCCATCTTCGCCCAGGCGCAAATCCACCCGAATGTGATCGCCGCAGAGGGGGTTTTCATCTTCAAAGGAAATATCATGTGGATTCAATTCACCGCGAAACTGCGGGTTCTTATAGCGTTCAACAATCACTTCCCGATACAAATCGTCCATTGGCATCACCCAAACACCTTGCGAACCTTATCCAGCCCCAGCACCAGGCGATCTACCTCCGCCGGGGTATTGTAGAGATAGAAACTGGCCCGGGTCGTTGCCGGCAGTTTGAAGCGGTCGTGGAGCGGCATGGCGCAGTGATGGCCAGCGCGCACAGCAATGCCCTCGCGATCCAGAATCTGCGCCACATCATGCGGATGGATTCCTTCCAGCGTGAAAGCCGTCACGGCACCTTTCAAATCAGCGCCTGGGCCAAGCACCCGCAGCCCTGGCACCTGCGCCAGCGCCTGCAAGGCATAGTGAACCAGTTCGTGTTCATGCTCTTGCACAGTCACCATCCCCAAATCCTTCAAATAGCGTACTGCGGCCCCCAGGCCAATGGCCTCAGCGACAGCCGGCGTTCCGGCCTCGAACTTATGCGGCAATTCACTGGCTGCAAAATTGCGCAGATAGACCCGGCGGATCATATCACCACCGCCCAGGAAGGGCGGCATGGCCTCCAACAATGCCTGACGGCCATACAACACCCCAATGCCAGTCGGGCCGCACATCTTATGTGCGGAGAAGACCAAAAAATCGGCCCCCAACGCCTGCACATCCACTGGCAAATGCGGCACCGATTGCGCCCCATCCACCAGGGTGAGCGCCCCAGCAGCATGTGCCAGTTGAATCATCTCCTGCGCCGGATTAATGGTGCCAAGCACGTTTGACATCTGTGTAAACGCCACCAGGCGCGGCGACTGCGCCAACAAACGGCGATAAACATCCAGATCGAGCAACCCCTCGTCCGTCACAGAGATGAATTCCAGGCGCAAGCTGCGTTCAGTTGCCAACATTTGCCACGGCACAAGGTTGGAATGATGCTCCATCTCGGTTAAAATCAACAAATCGCCGGGCTGTAAATTTGCACGCCCCCAGCTTTGTGCCACCAGGTTAATTGCCTCGGTTGCATTGCGAGTAAAGATGATTTCGCGCGGGCTGGCTGCGCCAATGAAATGCGCCACATCCAGGCGCGCCTGTTCATAATCGGCGGTTGCTTCCTCGGCCAGGGTATGCACCCCGCGATGGATATTGGCATTCGAGCGACGATAAAAACGCTCCATTGCCTCCAGAACTGACAGTGGCTTTTGAGCCGTTGCCGTCGAATCGAGATATACCAGGCCCACCCCTGGGCGCACTTCCCGGCTGAGGATGGGAAAATCGGTCCGAATGCGTTCTACATTCATCGTATTCACCTGCCTGAAAAAAAGGGCAAGCCCCTACAGGCCTGCCCAGAATGGTTAAAGTTCTGCGCGCGGAAGGTCTTTTCCCAAACGGCGCTCTGGCATGCGCAAATGGGGCGAATTTTGTGGATACCACAAGATGTGGTCCGGCACCATCCACCCATCCGTCAAAAAGACATTGGAGCGAAATTGCACCGCCACCATCTTACTATCCACCTGCACCACAATTCCCTTCAGCCAGCCGCGCAAACGCTGACCGCTTTTATCGTGGTCACAAAACACCTCGACGATATCCCCAACCTCAAAATGATGTTCAGGGTCTGGTGGGCGCATGAAGGGAGAAGATGGCATTCTGGTTCTCCTGAGAAAAGATGATTGAACAGTATATTTTACCACATTTAGCCCGTGTAGGCCTGCATTTTCTGGTGAATTGCTTGCTGAAAGCGCTGCCGCACCCCCTCGAATGGGATGCGTTGCATAATCGGGTCAAAGAAGCCTTCCACCACCAGGCGGCGCGCCTCCAACGCTGGGATGCCGCGCGCCTGCAAATAAAACACTTGCTCCGGGTCTACCTTTCCAACCGTTGCGCCATGCGTGCAGCGCACATCATCAGCCAAAATTTCCAGCCCGGGGATGGAATCGGCGCGTGCCTTACGGCTCAAAACCAGGTTCCGATTGGCCTGATACCCATCCGTCTTATTGGCGCCCGGCGCAACATAAATCATGCCCTGCCAGACGGCCCGGCTCTGCCCAACCAACGCACCCTTGAACAGCAAGTCACTCGTTGTGTTTGGCACCAGGTGATTTTGCTGCGAGTCGTAATCGAGGTGCTGCACGCCATCTGTAAAGTAGAAGCCCGACATCTTGCCCGTTGCCCCCCGTCCCGCCAGGTCAAGCTCCGAGAAGTTTTTGGTCAACCGTCCCCCCATGGCACCAAACACCCAATCCAGCGTGCCATCCTGCTCGACATGTGCGCGCTCATGCGTCACGTTCCAGACATGCTCACCCAAGGATTGCATTTCAACAAAGCGCAAATTGGCACCCTTGCCAACAAAAATTTCCACCAACCCGGCATGGAATGTTTGCCCGCCCGGCTCGGTCGGAGAAGACATCTCATGAACGTAGGTTACCGATGCTCCCTCTTCCAGCCAGACCAGAAGATGGGAAACATGCGCCAGCCCCACCCCAGGCGTCCACAAAATGCTGTGCAGCGGCTGCGCCACCTGCACCCCACGCGGCACATACAGCAACACACCCGTTTGAGCCAGTGCCCCAGCCAGGGCGCTGAATTTTCCTTCTTCAGGGCGCACCACTCGCCCAAGCGCCTGCTCCAGCAAATGCGGATAACGCTCCTCGGCGGTGCGCAAATCGGTAAACACCACCCCCTGACGCACCAGGTTCGGCAACAACGTCACATCCACACGGTGCGGCTGCAATAGCAATTGTCCGGCATGTTCATCGCCCGCCATTGGCTGCAAAAGTGCGCCCGGAATTTCTGGCCCAACGGGTGCCGCCTGCGGCACGGCCAGGCGCATCGAAGCGGCCTGCAAGCCGCGCAAATCTGTCCGCCGCCAAGCCTCCATCTGCGTTGTTGGCAGCGGCAGTTCGCGATACACCTGCCAGGAACGCCGCCGATATTCGCCAATTGCAGCGCTCAAACCGGCGCAGCGAACCTGCGCCTCTTCAAAGCCAAAGTCCTGCACCGCAGCCGTTCGGCGGGTGCGTGTCACCACCTGCGGGGTCTCATTCGTCATGCCAGCCTCCTTGTTTAGCCCACCGAACCCGACATCTGCAACTGAATCAGGCGGTTCATTTCCACTGCATATTCCATCGGCAATTCCTTGACCAATGGCTCAATGAAGCCCGAAACCACCATCGTCGTTGCCTCTTCTTCGCTCAGTCCACGGCTCATCAGGTAGAAAAGTTGCTCTTCCCCCACCTTGGAGACCGTCGCTTCGTGACCGATGGTCACATCCTGCTCATCAATCTCAATATAGGGATATGTATCTGAACGCGATTGCGGGTCGAGGATGAGTGCATCGCAAACCACATTCGAGCGCGAGCGCTCTGCCCCAGGATGCACCTTGAGCAAACCGCGATACGAAGAACGCCCGCCGCCTTTGCTGATGGATTTGGAGGTAATCTTGCTACTTGTATCCGGCGCAAAATGAATCACCTTGCCGCCAGCATCCTGTGCCTGCCCAGGCCCGGCAAAGGCCATGGAAAGGATTTCACCATGTGCCCCCGGCTCCAACAAATAGCAGGATGGGTATTTCATCGTCACCTTCGAGCCAAGATTGCAATCCACCCATTCCATTGTCCCGCCGCCATATACCAGTGCGCGTTGCGTCACCAGGTTATAGACATTTGTAGACCAGTTCTGAATTGTGGTATAGCGCATGCGCGCGCCCTTCTTGACAATGATTTCAATCACACCACTGTGAAACGAATCGGTTGTATATTGTGGGGCAGTGCAGCCTTCCACATAGTGAACCTGCGCCCCCTCATCCACAATAATCAGCGAGCGCTCAAATTGCCCAATATTGGCAATATTCAACCGGAAATAGGCCTGAAGCGGCAAATCCACTTTCACACCGCGCGGCACATAAACAAACGAGCCGCCTGACCAAACAGCGCTGTTCAAAGCCGCAAACTTATTATCCTCAATTGGCACCGCCGTGCCAAAATACTCCCGGAACAGGTCGGGGTGCTGCCGCAGCCCGTCTTCGATGCTGAGGAAAATGACGCCCTGTTTTTCGAGATGTTCCTGAATGCTGTGATAAACCATCTCCGATTCATATTGCGCTCCAACCCCAGCCAGAAATTTACGCTCGGCCTCCGGAATGCCCAAACGGTCAAACGTTTGCTTAATGGTATCCGGCACCTCATCCCAGGTGCGCCCCGCCGCCTCTGATGGGCGAACATAATAATAAATATTCTCTAAATCGAGCGCAGAAATATCAGCGCCCCAGGTTGGCATAGGTCGAGAACGAAAATGTGCCAACGCCTTGAGGCGAAATTCCAGCATCCATTCTGGCTCGCCCTTCATACGTGAAATCTGCCGCACCACCTCTTCATCCAACCCCGGACGGGTCTTAAACACCGAAATATCCGGGTCGCTGAAGCCATAGCGATACTCGCCCAAATCTCTCAAAAACTCCGGCTGTGCTACAGGGGTTTCCATAAATTTTACCTTTCGGCCTCTAACTTCTCTCGCACCCAATCATAGCCGTGCTCTTCCAGGTGCAATGCCAGGTCCGCCCCACCCGATTCAACAATCCGGCCAGCCATCATCACATGCACCACGTCCGGCTTAATGTAATTGAGAATGCGCTGATAGTGCGTGATGACCAACACGCCCAATTGCGCCCCACGCAGTGCGTTCACACCTTCCGAAACAATTCGCAATGCGTCAATATCCAACCCCGAATCGGTTTCATCCAAAATGGCAATCTCAGGGCGCAGGACAGCCATCTGTAAAATTTCGGCGCGCTTCTTCTCGCCTCCTGAAAAGCCATCATTCAAATAGCGCCCGGCAAAGGCTGGATCCATCTTCAAGGCCGCCATGCGTTCTTTCATCAATTTACGGAACTCAACGATGGAAATGCCCTTATCTTCCGGGTTTTCAGCCCGCCGCCGGGCATTCACTGCCGTGCGCAGAAAATTCGCCACCGTCACGCCAGGAATAGCAACCGGATATTGAAAGGCAAGGAACAACCCAGCGCGCGAACGCTCATCCACTTCCATCTCCAACACATTGCGCCCCTTGAACCACACCTCCCCCTCCGTCACCTCGTAGCCAGGATGCCCCATGAGGGTGTAAGCCAGGGTAGATTTTCCAGTGCCATTCGGCCCCATAATCGCATGAACTTCACCTTGCCGCACGGTAAGCGTCAGGCCCTTCAAAATTTCCTTGCCCTCAATTTGAACATGCAGATTGCGAATCTCCAACTCAGACATGGATGTTTTCTCCTTCGGAATATTTCGAACGTCATTATAGCATAGCGCGCCCCTTGCGTCAATAATATTTAATATAAATATATAACATATTGACGAAAACCCATATCTTTGTTATACTTCTCTCCATGAAAAGCACGCGTGACCGCATCTTACAAACCCTGCTCGATCAGCCCAGCTGCACCATACAAGAGTTAGCCGAGGCTGTCAGCATCAGCCCCATCTCCGTCCGGCATCACCTTAACAACCTCAAGGCCGATGGCCTGGTGACCGAACGCGAAGAACGGCATGGAGTGGGCCGGCCGCGCCTGGTTTACCTGCTCACCGAACATGGGCGCGAACAGTTCCCCACCCGTTACCTGCGCCTCACCAATCGTCTGCTCGATCAACTCAAAGAATCTCTGCCTGAAGCAGCTATCCACGACCTGTTTGCCAGGCTTGCAGCCAACATGGCGACCCAATATGCGCAACAGGTCGAAAAACTATCTCTCGAACAAAAGCTGGACTTTCTCAAACGCGTGTTGGCAGAGGAGGGCTTTGCCATTGAGTGGGATCGAACGAGTGATCATTACATCATTCGCGAAGTCAGTTGCCCTTACTACCACATCGGTCAAAAACACCCCGAAGTCTGCCTGGTGGACCAGAGCCTAATCTCCACCATCCTCTCCATCCCGGCAGAAAAAGTGCAATGCATCTTGCGCGGCGATGGCCAATGCGCCTACGCCATCCCCATCCCTCAGGAGAAACCCTCATGACCTCTGCTGAACCCGGCACCAATCCCGCCATTTGGGAATCGGAAACTACACACCCCGAACAATGCGCTACGCTGCGTCAGGCCCTGTGCGAAGTGCTGGACCCCGAACTTGGTCTCAACATCATTCAACTCGGGTTGATTCGCAACGTAAAAATAGATGAGGATCAAGCCATCCTGCGCATGATCCTCACCACACCATTTTGTCCCTATGGCCCTGCCATCATTGAAGAGACCCGCCGGCGTGCCGAAACAGCCCTTAGCCTGCCGGTCATCATTGACCTGAGCCTCGATCCCTGGGATTTTTCTATGATGGAAGAAGGCCTGGGTGATTGGGGGCTATACTAACCCTGTTGCAATTTTTCGGCACTAAACAGGCCAAGCAAGCGCGGCGCCTGCATCAAGTTGCCGCTAACCCGCAGCTTACCCTGCATGTAGGCCTTCATTGGGTCCACCTTGCCGGTGAAGACTTCCATCACATCTTGTGTTGAGGCTTCAATCGTCAGGGTTGGGTTTTCCACCTTGCCGGCCTTCACACTGCATTTCTTGTCGGCAATCGTCACCACCCACTCGCCAGCCTGTTCACCGGTCAGGCGCAGTTGCAAACTTGCCTGCACACCCTCGGCCCGCTCAGGAAGAAAAGTCTTTGGCAGCAAATCTACCAAACTGTGCAAATCAATACCCATTTTTCGCTCCTGTAAAAAAGATTTGTTTGGGTTGATTGTATCAGAAACGCAACAGTCTGAGATTGCCTTGTATCACCTAATTTTGCCCTCCCTCAACGTATCTGGCCCAGCTGCAATGCTTGCAACTGGGCCAGAAGCCAGACGATTCAAACTACGGGGCTAATTGCCGCCGCCTTCCACCACCTCCGTCTTGGAAGAATCAATCTCTACGAGCGGCTGAGTTTTCTCAACCATTTCGGTTCCTTCAACCACCTGGGTCTGATCGGTGCCAAGCGAAGCTCCGCCCCCCTGCAAAACAGAAAAAACGACCGGTGCGAACACCAAAAATGCAACCAGAATCACAAATACAAACACCAATCCATCACGTACCAACCGTTTCATATCTATACCTCCATTTTTTGATAGATGTAATCATTTTAAAGGCCCCAAACGAGCTGTCAATTTTAAAAAGGTCTTTTTCTCGTCTAAACAAGTTTTCCTTTTTAGGTGAAATCTATCGCAATAACTGATTTTCAAACACACCTTCTTCCTCAACCAAAATCCAGGTATACTTAGTTCATCCCCCGCACTCAAGGATTCTTATGATCCGCATTGCCCACTTTCCTCCCAATGCCGCGCCTAACACCAATCTCTCGCTACACTCGGCCTCTGCCTGTTTGCAAGAACCTGGCTTTGTCTGGGTCAGCCTGGAACAGCCCAGCCGCGAAGAAACCCTCTCCGTTCTCAGCGGCCTTTTTCGCTTCCATCCCCTTGCGATTGAAGATTGCCTCAGCGATGGTTACCAAACGCCTAAAATTGACGACTTTCGCAACTACCTGTTCATCATTGCTCATGCCGTCCACAGCCAGCAAAATTTAGACGAATTGCACACCTCGGAACTGAATCTCTTCCTGGGCAAGAACTATCTGGTAACCTATTTCAAAGACCCCATCCCCTCACCCAGCGAGCATATCTGGCAGCGCCTGGAGCGCGATGAACGGCTCTACCAAAATGGCAGCGACTACCTTTGCTATGCCATCCTCGACCAGGCTGTAGATGAATACTTGCCATTGATTGACCGCGTGGAAGATGAAATTGACGCGCTGGAAGATATTGTCCTGGCCCACCCCAACCCCACCACCCTGCAACGCATCTTGCAACTCAAGCACGCCATCATGACCACACGCCGCATCATTTCCCCACAGCGCGAAGTTCTCAACCGTCTGAGCCGCGACGAGTTCCCCCAAATTGACCCACAAAGCCGCATCTATTTTCGCGACATTTACGATCATCTGGTGCGCATTCAGGATATGACCGAATCGCTGCGCGACATTGTTGCCGGTGACCTGGATATTTACCTCAACTCCACCTCCCTGCGCCTGAATGAAGTGATGAAAGCCCTCACCATTGTTTCCACCATCTTCCTGCCACTTTCCTTCATCGCCGGGGTGTATGGGATGAATTTTGAATTTATGCCTGAATTGCATCAGCCCTGGGCCTATCCACTGATTTGGGGCGTCTTCTTTCTCACTGCGGCTGGAATGCTGTGGTTCTTCAAAAAACGCAAATGGTTCTAACGGAGGCTGTATGACCAAATATCTCGTCCTGGTTGCTGGCAATATTGGTGCCGGCAAAACCTCGCTAACCGAACGCGTTGGGCAGCGCCTCGGCTGGCTCACGGCCTATGAATCGGTCGCTGATAACCCCTACCTGCCAGATTTCTACTGCGACATGGCAACCTGGGCCATGCACCTGCAAATGTACTTCCTCGGACACCGCGCCCACCAACACCAAGAAATGGCCGAAGACCCACGTTCAGCCATCCTCGACCGCAGCATTTATGAAGATGCCGCCATCTTTGCGCGTGCATTGCACCACATGGGCAACCTGAACGAACGCGATTATCAAACCTACCGCACCCTCTTCCAACTCGTCACCGAAAAGCTGCCCCGCCCCAATTTGCTCATCTACCTCAAGGCCCCGCCCCAGGTTTTGCTGCATCGCATTCAACAGCGCGGGCGCAGCATGGAAAGCGGCATTCGCCCCGACTATCTTTCGCTGCTCGACCGTTACTACACCGAATGGCTCGCATCCTTTGACCTCTGCCCGGTGCTTACCATTCGTTCCGATGATCTGGACTTTGTTCATCAACCCCAGGCCCTGGATGTTGTCATTCAACGCATGCAAGACAAACTCTCCGGCAAAGAAGAGCTGGTTTTTAAGACCTGAACCGCAAGATTGACGCTATAATAAAACCATGACCGAAATCGAGCAGCTTGAGCAAGCAATCTCAGCCCTCGAAGCGCAGCGCGCCTTGCTGGGCGATGAAGTGGTTGAAATTTCCCTGGAGCCGATGCAGGCGCGCCTTGCCCTCCTGCGTGCCAGGCAGCAACCCGCTACCCAACAACGCAAACAAATCACCATCCTCATTGCCGACATTTCCGGTTTCACTTCGCTCAGTGAACAAATGGATGCTGAAGATGTCAGCACCCTGGTCAACAACCTCTGGAAGGTGCTGGATCAACAATTGATTCAGCATGGCGGCCTGATCTACCGGCACGTTGGCGATGCCGTCATTGCCCTGTGGGGCGCCGAAACTGCC
This sequence comes from uncultured Anaerolinea sp., assembly GCA_964453115.1. GTDB lineage: Bacteria > Chloroflexota > Anaerolineae > Anaerolineales > Anaerolineaceae > JAIWNK01. The sequence goes on from CAYVRT010000005.1 coordinate 72,125, forward strand.
CAAGAAGACGATGCCGAACGGGCCCTGATGGCTGCCTTGCAGCTACAGGCCAGCCAAACCGAGCGCATCAAGCTGCGGATTGGCCTGCACACCGGCCCGGTGCTGATCCACATCCTTAATAACGAACTGCAAGCAACCGGCGAAGCCATGCTGCTTGCCGACCAGGTGCAGCGCCGCGCTCCAATTGGCGGCGTCCTCATCTCACACGACACCTATCGCCTGGTGCGCGGCATGTTCGAACTAATGCCCGCCGGTGCGCTAACCCTGCCAGGCCGGGCCGAAATGGTATCCACTTATCGCGTCACCAGCCGCCGCCCACATGCCTTCCGCTTGCCATCGCCCGCCATCGAAGGCATTGAACCGCCCACGCTGGGCCGTGATGCCGAAATTGCCAAGCTGCAAAACGCATGGCTCACGCTCAGCACAGCACCAGTCACCCGCGCCATCCTGATCAGCGCCGAAAGCGGTCTGGGCAAATCGCGCCTCCTCTTTGACCTGCAAACCTGGCTCGACCTGCGCAACGAAGAATTTCACCTCTTGCAAGCCCGCGCCAGTTCTCAAACGGCCCACACCCCCTATGCCCTGTTCCACGAGGCATTCTCCACCCTCTGCCAGGTGCAAGAAGGAGATAGCAGCCCCCTGGCCGCCCAAAAATTAGAGGCCATGCTCATCCAGACCTTTGGTGGCCCAGCCCCCGAAAAAACCACCATCATTGGTCAGCTTCTGGGGTTCGATTTCTCCAACAGCCCGCTGCTCAACGGCCTGCTCGATTCGCCACGCCAGATTCGCGACCGCGCCTATTATTATCTCACCCAGTGGTTGCAAACCATCAGCCAAGAAACCAAAACCCTCTTCCTGCTCGAAGACCTGGAATGGGCTGACCGCGAATCGCTGGAGCTCCTCGACGTATTGGTGCAAGCAGCCCAAAACCTGCCTGTCCTGTTCATCCTCACCTGCCGCCCACAGCTGTTTGAAAAGCACCCCGATTGGCCGGGCGTCACCCACCTCACCCTGCAACCCCTTAACAAAGACCAAAGCCGCCGCCTGGTGAATGAAATTTTGCGCCGCCTGCCCAACCCACCCCAGGCCCTCACCGAGCTTATCATCAGCCGCGCCGATGGCAACCCTTTCTACATCGCTGAGATGGTGCGGGTCCTGATTGAAGATGGCGTCATCCTCTGCACAGAAGATGCCTGGCAGCTCGTCCCCGAACGCCTCTTGCAAGTGCGTTTGCCAACCTCGCTCACCGGCGTTGTTCAAGCCCGGCTGGATGGTCTTTCCAACGAGGAACGCTTGTTGTTACAAAAAGCCGCCATCATTGGTCGCACTTTTTGGGATCTGCCGCTTGCCACCCTGCTCCCCGAGCGGAGCGCTGAACAAATTGCCGCACAGCTGACACAATTGCGCCGTCGCGGCTTGTTAACCCTCAACCCATCTTCGCCCCTGCCCGGCGGACATGAGTACAGCTTCCAAAGCGCCATTCTGCACGAAGTTGCCTATGAATCGCTCTTAAAACGACAGCGCCGCAGCGACCATAAACAAGTTGCCACCTGGTTGGTTCAAAACAGCACCGAATGGGCCGACACAATTGCCGCCATCATTGCCGATCATTTTGAGCGTGCCGAAGAATCGGCTCTGGCTGCCCAATGGTATCAACGTGCGGCTGAGCGCGCCGCCCGGCAATACGCCGGAGATGAAACCCTGCGCCTGCTGGAACGCGCCCTGGCCCTCACCGCACCCGATGACCTCCAAACCCGTTACGAATTGTTGCGCGCCCAGGCTCGTCAACATGAGCAGCGTGCCGAACGCTCCAGTCAACAGGCCTGCCTGCAAGCCCTGCAAGCCGCCGCCGAAGCCCTGCAAGCCCACTCCTCGCCCGGGCGCGGGCAACCTGTTCCCCTTGCCGAGGCAGCCATCTTCCAGGCTCGTTTTGCCAGTGATACCGGCGATTACCCAAACGCCATCCTCAACGCACAACGCGCCATCGCCCTCACCCGCCAAACAGCCAGCGGCGCGCAACAAGCCAAAGCCTTCCTCATCTGGGGGGAAACGCTCACCCGCCAGGGCGATTACGCCAATGCCCACCTGCAATTGCAACAGGCATTGCGCCTCAGCCGTTACCACAACCTTCAGCGCGTAGAAGCGGCCACGCTGCGCATTCTTGGCAATCTGCTGCTGGATCAGGGCCTGTATGATGAAGCCATCCTGGCCTATCAGCGCTCGCGCTCTGTCTCGCAACAATTGGGCGACCGCTGGAGTGAATGCTGGGTTTTGAACGATATTGGGCTGGCCTATTACTATCAGGGGGAACTGTCCCAGGCCCAAACCCTGCTTCAGCAAGCCATTCAAGATAGCAATGCCATCGGTCACCGCCAGTGTGAAGCCTACGCGCTTGGCAACCTGGGCGAAATTTCCAGCCGGCAGGGAGAATACACCCTCGGACGCGGGCTCTATCAGCGCTCATTGCTCTTGTGCCAGGCAACCGGCGACCGTCTGGGCGAGGCAATGTCGCTCTGCAACCTGGGCATGTTATACGATCATTATGGCGCAAGCGATGAAGCACTCAACTACTTGCAGCGCGCCCATAGCCTGCATGCCCAAATTGGCAATCGCAGCGGAGAAGCCGAGGCACTCGCCGCCCTCGGCCTCTGGGCCTACCGGCGCAACGACCTGAGCGCTGCACTGGATTTCAACCAGCGGGCCCTCGAGCTCTCTCAACCCAGCAATGACCGCAACCTGTTGGCAAGCATCTTCACCCAGTGCGGCCACATCTACCTTGCGCTGAAAAACTTGCTCGAAGCCCAAAATTCATACGAACACGCCCTCATGCTGCGCCGTGAACTGAGCCACATGGCGCGCACCGCCGAACCCCTGGCCGGACTGGTGAACATTGCCAACCTCCAAAACAACACCCATGATGCGCTTGACCTGACCGAAGAAGTTATGGCGCTGCCGCCCCCAATCGTCATCTTCAGCAACGAAGATCCCTTTGGCATTTATCTTGCCTGCATCCAGACCTTGCAGCCAAACAGCCCCACCCGCGCCAGTGCTTTGCTGGCTCAGGTTGGCCTGTGGCTGAACGAACGCGCTGCCCGCATTGCCGATGACCGTCTGCGTCGTCTTTACCTTGCCATGCCAGCCCACCGCCATTTGCTCAATCTATTATCCATCCCACCCACCCCCTGACCGACCACGAGGCACTCATGGACGAACGTCAAAAGCTGGAGCAAACCATCCGCAGCATTGAAGCACAACGCGCCTTGCTGGGCAATGCCGTGGTTGAAACTGCCCTGGCCCCCTTGCGCGAGAAACTTGCAGCATTGCAATCAACCACCGAGCAGCAGCGCAAACAAGTCACCATCCTGTTTGCCGATGTCTCCAGCTTTACCACTTCTGCCGAACAGCTCGATGCTGAAGACCTGAACAACATCATGAATGAGCTTTGGCAAAATCTGGATCGAATCGTCCTGGATCACGGTGGACGAATTGACAAACACATTGGCGATGCTCTGATGGCACTCTGGGGCAGCGAAACCTCCAAAGAAGATGACCCTGAGCGCGCCATCCTGGCCGCACTGGAAATGCAAACTGCCGCCGAAGCCATGGCAAAACAAATGCACCTGCCCGAAGAACAGGCCGCCTTGCTCAAAATTCGCGTTGGCCTGCACACTGGCCCGGTTGTGCTGGGGCGCGTTGGCACACAGGGCGAATTCACCGCCATGGGCGACGCCGTTAATATCGCCAGCCGGCTGGAACATGCCGCTCCGGTTGGCGGGGTGATCGTCTCTCACGACACGTACCGGCATGTGCAGGGCGTCTTCAACGTTCGCAAATTAGAAGCGCTCAGCCTGAAAGGCAAAAGCGAAACGGTTCGTGCCTATCTGGTGCTAAGCGCCAAGCCACGCGCCTTCCGAATCCCTACGCGCGGCGTAGAGGGCATTGAAACTGCCACAATCGGCCAGGAACAAGAACTGGCCCTCCTCTGGCAGCAATGGACAGAGGTGCTATCGCAACGCTCCATGCGCATCATCAGCGTCATCGGCGAAGCAGGTGCCGGTAAAAGCCGACTGATGGACGATTTGCGCAATCAAATGGAATTCAGCAGTGAACCATTCCGTTTCTTTGAAGGTCGCAGCACGCCCCAAACTCAAGACATTCCCTATGGCCTGATCCGCGATATGTTCGAAAATCGTTTCATGATTCAGGACAGCGACAGCCCAGACGATATTCTGCGCAAGCTGGAAGCCGGCCTGGGAGAATTTGTGAGCGGCAACAAGACGGAAAAAGCGCACTTGATTGGCGCTCTGATTGGCTACGATCTTTCCAACAGTCCCATCATTGGCAAAATTCTCAACGATGCTCAGCAAATTCGCGAACGCGGCCAGCGCAGCATTCTGGAATTTTTCAGCACCAGCTGTCAGCAACGGGCCATCACCATCTTTGTGGATAATATTCACTGGGCCGACCAAAACTCGCTCGCCCTGCTGCAAACCCTGGCCGAAGCCCTTTTGGTTCACCCCCTCTTTTTGGTCTGCCTGGCACGCCCCAGCCTGTTTGAGCGCCTGCCCGGCTGGGGTGAAAACCTTCCAGCACACACCCGAATCTCCCTTCAACCACTCAACCCCACCCAGTCCCGTCGCCTGGTGCACGAAATTCTGCGTAAAGTGCCCGAAATTCCCGATGTCCTGACTGAACTGATCATCAGCCGCTCCGATGGCAATCCTTTCTACATTGAAGAACTGATCAAAATGATGATTGACGACAGTGTTATTGTGCCAGGCGACCTGAACTGGCGGATTGAGGCCCGGCGGCTGATAGATCTACGCATCCCGCAGACCCTCACCGGCGTCTTGGAAGCCCGTCTCGATGCCTTGCCACGCCCCGAACGCGAACTGTTGCAAAAAGCGGCTGTTGCCGGTCGGGTATTCTGGGAATCGCTGCTGTTCGAACTGCACGGTGAAGGAGAATCTGCCGAACTCAGTCAGACGGGCAAGGTGAAAGACCTGCTCAAATCGCTTCAGATGCGGGAACTGGTTTTTCCCCGCCTGACCTCAACCTTTGCCCACACTCAGGAATACGTCTTCAAACATCACATCCTGCAGGAAGTCACCTATGCTCAGGTGCTAAAACGCCAGCGCCGCATCTATCACGAGCAGACGGCTGCCTGGCTGATCACCCAAAACAGCAGTCGTGCCGATGAATATGCAGCCCTCATCGCCAGTCATTTTGAGCAGGCCGAAAATTTTACCCGTGCAGCCGAATGGTATCACCGCGCCGGGCAACGGGCAGCCGCTCAGTTTGCCAATCAAGATGCCCTGCGCTTGCTCAGCCGGGCGTTGGAACTATTTCCACCCACGGCCTTGCAAGCGCGTTACAACAATCTTGTCACGCGCGTCCATCTCTACGAATTTCTGGGAAAACGTGCCGAAGAATCTGCCGACCTGGAAGCCCTGGGACAATTGGCCGAACAACTGGACCAGGATGAGCTACGGGCAGAGGTTTGCCTTCTGTGCGCGCAATATGTGCAGGTGATGGGCAACTATCAAGAAGCAGAACAATTAACCCAGCGCAGCCTACGCCTGACGCAGTCTAACCCGCTCAGCCGCATTCGCGTTGATGCACATCTCCTGCTTGGTCTGATAGCCATGCGATGTGAAAACCACCCCAAAGCACAGCAGGAATATCAATATGCCCTCGACCTGGCACAGCGGCTGCGCTTGCCCAATCAGGAAGCCCGCAGCCTGCGCGGCATTGGCAATACCCTTTGGAAAACGAACGAACTGACAGAGGCTGAACAATATCAGGAACGCGCCCTGATCATCTTTCGCGAACTCGGCGACCAGCGGGGGGAGGCCATGTGTACAATGAGCATGGGGGTAGTGTTGAACGGTCAACAAAAAAGAGAGCCCGCCCGGCAATACATGATGCGCGCTGTGCATCTCAGCCAACAAATTGGCGATCCAATGACCGAGATGTTAAGCCTGAACAATCTTGGCATCATCGAAACAGAAATTGGCAATCATACGCAAGGGGCAGAAAATTTTGCGCGTTCTTTAGCACTTGCCCGCCGCATTGAACACTCCTATGGCATCATTGTTGCTCTGGGCAACCTCAGTTCCACGCAGCATCAAATGGGCCTGTATTCCGCAGCACTTGCCAGCGCGGAAGAATGGCTGCAATACTGTCAGGACATGAACGACTTACGTGGCGTTGCCTGGGCCTGCAATGGATCGGCCAACCTGCTGCTCCAGTTGGGGCGTTTTGACCAGGCAGCAGCCCTGCTGCGTCAGGCACAAAGCTTCTTTACTCAACACAATGACACCAATGGCCTCGTCGAAATCAATTACACCGAGATGAAACTGGCCTGGTATGCCGAAAACTTGCCGCAAGAACGCCAAAAAGCACAAGAACTGATTTCCAACGTCTACCCAAGCAGCAACGCCGAAATCTTACCCAACACACACTGGATGATTGGAAACCTGCATTGTTGCGAAGGCAATTTCCAGGCCGCACTTCTCGCTTACGCCGAAGCAGAAAAGCTGAGTGATTCCGATGCATTGGGGCTGCCCAGGCACAAGGCCGGGCAAATTCTGGCCCTGGCACGCCTGGGCAACACCACAGCCGCCCTTCAGGCACTCGAAACTGCCTTGCCGCGCTGCCAGAGGTTTGATTATCAACTGCCCGTACAATGGATTGTATCCGCCTGTGCCGATGCCCTGCACCTGCTTGGTGACCCGCGGGCTGCATCTACCCTGGCGCTGGCCCAACAACACTTGCAGGAGCAAGCCAAAAACCTCGACTCACTCCTGCAAAACACCTTCCTTCAAGCCATTCCCCTCCACCGCCGCCTGATGGAAGGCCAATTTCCACTCACCCGCGAAGCCGGCGCTCAGCCGCGATAATGCTCCGAGCGCAAAGCGCGCAACCGCTCAGCAGCCGTTTCGGGCGTCAGGTCGCGCTGTGGCATACCCAACATTTCAAACCCCACCATAAACTTGCGCACAGTTGCCGAGCGCAGCAATGGCGGGTAAAAGTGCAGATGAAAATGCCAGCCTGGATATTGACCACCATCGCACGGTATTTGGTGAAAGCCCATCGAATAAGGGAACGAACTTTCAAACAAATTATCGTAGCGAATAGTCACCTGACGCAGCACATCGGCCAACGCCATACGCTCAACATCATTCAACTCCGGCAGGCTGCCCATGTGTCGGTGTGCAATCACCAATATCTCAAACGGCCAAACCGCCCAAAACGGCACCAATGCGGTGAAGTGTTGATTGGCCGCCACAACCCGCCGCCCATCGGCCTGCTCGGCGCGCAACACATCACACAACAAACAGCGTCCCGTCTGTCGCAAATAGGCCTCCTGCCGGTCGGCCTCGGCTGCCGGTTCACTCGGCACATGCCCGGTCGCCCAAATTTGGCTGTGCGGATGCGGGTTGGAGCAGCCCATCATTGCCCCTTTGTTCTCAAACACCTGCACATACCCAATTTCATCGAACGCACTCAACTGCGCTGTTTGTTCACTCCAGGTGCGCAGCACCGCTTCCACCTCTGATAGCGTGAGCTGCGGCAGCGTCAAATCGTGACGGGGCGAAAAACACACCACCCGACAAATGCCCGTCTCCTGCTCCGCCATAAACAAAGGGTTGGGCTGCTCATTGCCGGGTTCGGTTTCATCGGCGCGCAGTAAAGCCGGGAAGTCATTATCAAACACAAACGTGCTGCTGTAGGCATCATTGCGCGCCCCCGTCACACGCAGGTTTCCGGGGCACAGTGTGCAGTTCGGGTCATAGGCGGGAATCTGCTCGACCGTCGTCTTTTCCACCTGTCCAAGCCAGGGACGCCGGGCGCGGTGCGGTGAAACCAGCACCCACTGCCCGTTTAATGGATTAAACCGCCGATGCGGTTGATCAAAATTGACCATCTTCTCAACTCCTTTGTGCCAGTTTTTTCACACCACAACCCGCAACCTCAATCGGCTGCCCATCCAACATCACAGTGCGAACTGTCTCGTTAAAATTCAGCACCACCCAGGCCCCCTGACGTTGCCCCACCAACACCCCATCCGGCAGGTTCAAGACGTTCAACGCCAACTCGGTCGCCCATTGCCGCAGCCAGTGTTCCAGCTGCGCAAAGCTAGCATACCAGCCCAGGTAGAACACCCGCCCGGCACCCAGGGCATGTTCCGTCAGAGCCGCAGCGCCGGAGAAAGCGCCGCTGCAATAACGCGCATGTACCTGCGTTCCCAAATCCGGGTGCAATGCCTCGGCCCACACCGCCGCCTGCCCTGCAACGCTGCTGCCGCACAAGTCCATCCTCACCTGCGGCGGCAGCGGATGCCATGCCGTAACCGTTGCCCCAACCAGCGGGCGCAACAAACCGGGCAGCGGCTCATCCGTCACCACATTAGAAATTGATTTAAAGCCCGACCGCACACCAAGCACCAATGTCGCCCCACTGCGCACTGCCTTTTCCAGCGCCTGCGCCTGCTGCGGCGAGCTAAGAAATGCGCCCGGAGCCAAAATCAGTTCATAGCCCGTCAGGTCAGCATCATACGGCAACAAATCGGCGTCCAATCCCAGGCGCTGCAAAGCCCGCCACCAGCCAAAGCACAGGCGACGGTAATCAAAGCCCTTGCGATGCGGCTGAAGCTGAAAAGCCCACAAATCATCATACGAATACAACAAAGCAATTTTCGCCCGTTCCTTCACAGATGGCAAATCGCTCAATTCATCACGCAGCTCTTGCACCGCATCCAACCCGATTGCCGGCGAAGCATCATGATTCAGCAAGCCTGAGTGATGCTGCTCCTGGGCAAAACGGCAGGCACGCCAGCGAAAATAGACCACTGCTTCAGCTCCGCTCAACGCTGCATGCCATGTCCACAGCCGCACAGCCGCCGGACGAACGCCAGGATTGTAGGTTGCCCAATTCACATGCCCACACTGTTGTTCCATCACCCAAAACGGGGCGCGCTTTAGCCCATGTGTAATGGCATGGCAAAAACCGGTAATGTAGGGGTCGCCCACATCATATGCATAGTCTGGGCGCTGCTCCCATTCCGGGTATGCATAGGCGCTATTCACCTCGGCAAAACCAGTCGGGTAGGAATCCCAGGTTGCCAGGTCGAGCGGGCGCGCCAGGTTGTAATAATCCAGGTCAGGAAAATCGCCCATGAAATTGGTCGTCATGCGCCGCCCGGGCGCCAATGGTCGCAACACATCCAATTGCACCTGTTGAAACTCCACCACCGCATCCGATGAAAAACGCTCATAATCCAGCACCTGCGAAGGATTAGCCTCTGTCACCGTCTGGCTAGGGGGGAAAATTTGCTCCCAGTCGGTATACATCTGACTCCAAAAAACCGCTCCCCAGGCCTCGTTCAGCGCTTGCAACGAGCCATAGCGGCGCTGCAACCAACGCCGAAAAGCAGCAGCGCAATGCGCACAATAGCAGCGTGCCGTATCATGACAGCCGAATTCGTTATCAATCTGCCAGGCAATGACTGCCGGATGCTGACCATAGCGCTCGCCCATTGCCCGGGCAATCTTCTCACACTGCAAGCGGTAAAGCGGATGATTGGAACAATAATGCCGCCGCGAGCCAAACTCGCGCCGGCGCCCCTGTGCATCCACTGGCAAAATATCGGGCTGCGCCCGAACAAGCCAGGCGGGCGGGGTTGCCGTTGGCGTGCCAAGCACCACCTTCAGCCCTGCGGAAGATAGTGTCTCTATCGCCCGATCGAGCCAGGCCCAATCATAGACATCCGCCTGCGGCTCCATTTTGGCCCAGGCAAACTCAGCAATTCGTACAATCTCCAACCCGGCCTGTTTCATCAAGCGCGCATCTTGCGCCCAACGCTCTTCAGGCCAATGTTCCGGGTAGTAACAAACCCCTAGCTGCATTGCAACTCCTCATTAAAGTAAGATAACCAACAGCGCATCAGGTGCGCCGTCGAATTTTCAACTCATGCACACCCATCTTCATCCCCTGCCAGTGTAGCACCTGCATTTGCTCATCATAGCGCGTGCTGCCACCCGATATCCACACATCAAAGCCTTGTGGATAGGAAGACTGCGGCACAAATACATCGGTCGGCAAATTGGGGCGCGGCTCAGCACCAATCACCAGCACAAATTCACCGCTTTGGGCATCAAACGTCTGTTCCATGGGCAGCCCGGCACAGGCCAACAAACGCGGTCGGCAAAAACCTGTCAAAGCTCGCGCCCCACTATTGAGATCATCCGGATCGGTTTGTTGATCGGGGCTGAAAATGGAAAAATCTTCCTGATTCCAGCCATCTCCCCAGGCGTTGCAATTATCCGCCGTGTAATTCCAATGCGTTGCATGAAGCCACAGCTCATCCAACAAAGCGTAATAGGTATGTAAAGCCTGCAAATGAAGGCCATACTCACCGTTGCGATAGGCCAGACCGCCATCCAGGTCAAAGGGCAAGCCAAATTCGCCAATCAGGGTTGGCACGCCGCCCAGCGACTGTTGCGACATGCTCTTAATCCGGCGTAGCTGCTCCAAAAAGCTCTGCCGCACCGCATGTTCCCCAAGAATAATTTGTGACTCACGCCAGTTGGCACTAAAGGCCGGGTCATAATGCTTGTTAAACAACGTCCACTCATCGTACCAATGACTGGCATTTACCAACGGCACACCAGCTGGAGCCTGCATCGCCTCTGGCACCCCTGGCACCCCTTCAATAAAGATCAACGCATCCGGGTCATGCCGCCGCATGGCTTGTGCAAAGCGCGCCACAAATGGTTGCATACAATCGGCAAAGAAGCGCGTCCCAGCAAAATAATCAGGGCGCAGCAAATACGGCCGGCCAGCCTCATCCACATCCCAAACCCCATGCTGCCGCCAAATGTCAGCCTCTGGCGAAAGCCAGGCCGAAAGGGCCTGTGGGTTGAGCGTCACGGGCTGATCGGTCAGTGTGTCGCTGCCATGCCGCAAGGTTTGACGTGTGACCAGGGGAAAGCCAGATCCGGTCACCATTGCCTGAAAGGGCGTCATCAGCGGTGCGCCGGGCGTGTTCAGGCGCACTTCGTCCAGGTTTTCCAGGCCAATGTACCCGGCCCCCGGCTCATTGAGCGTATCATAGCCCAAAACGTGCGGCAGGCCTGCCATGCGTTCAGCCACCTGCTCCATTGCCGCAATGTAATGGCGCTGCAAAAACTCTTGGGCCGGTTCTCCCTCCATGCGCGCCTGCGGTGCAAAGCGATTGCCGCCAAAGAAGAGCGTGAACATTGTTGCACACGCCAGGCGGTCATAGTTGGAAAACCAAATCATTTGCGGATAGTTGGGATAACGCCCCGCCATGGTAATTGCTGCGTCCGATGGGTCAATCCGGTCAATTGCGAAGCCAGCCAGTTCCAACGTCCACCCCGGCGCACCGTCCCCGCCCGTCATGCGGCTCCACACATCCTGATGCGGGTCAATGAAAACAACAAACCCATACTCATCCGCTTTTTTAACCACTGCGTAAAGATAATCGAGATATTCTTCATCATATTGCCCAGGCCCAGCGTGTTCAATTGCCTCCCATGTCGTCAGAAAGCGCAACACGTTGAATCCCCACTGCCGCAAGCGGCGGTAATGCTCATCCGCCTCCTGCAATGGAAAAGGCCGCCCGATAAATGAAACGGAACGATGACCGGCATAATCGGTTGGCAGGTGCGTTGCCCCATTCGGGTGTGTTGGCATCTTTGAACTGCCGCCCAAATTCACCCCACGCAGCAAAACCCGCCGCCCAAGCTCATCCAAAAACCATTCACCCGACGCTCGCAAACGCATGGTCTCCTCCACCAACCTTGAAAATGGGGACGGGTTTTGCCCCGTCCCCATTGATTATATCCTATCCTTTGACCCCGCTGCTCATCGCACTTTCGATGAAGAAACGTTGGCCGAGGATGAAGAGGATCATCGGCGGCAAGATGGAAATCGCCGCCCCGGCAAGCACTAGGTTGGGGCTATCCGCTGCCCGTCCGCGCAGCATATTGAGCGAAAGGGTGAGGACATGGTTGCTATAATTGCCGGTGTTGATTACCACCAGCGGCCAGAAGAAGCTATTCCAGGCATACAGGAAAGTAAACGTTGCCTGTGTTGCCAGGGCCGGCGCCGCTGCTGGCAAAAAGATGCGCCACAAAATTTGTAACCGCGAGGCACCATCCATCAGCGCTGCCTCTTCAATCTCGCGCGGCACGGTGATAAAGAATTGTCGCATCATAAACGTTCCATAAGCGGTGAAAATCCACGGGATAATTAGCGCAGCAAGGCGGTCTACCCAGCCAATCAACACCATCAACTGATACAGCGGGATAATCAAAACCACAAAGGGGATCATGATCGTTCCCAGATAAACCAAAAACAGCGGGTTGCGTCCCGGAAAGCGCAACCGGGCAAAAGCATAGCCACCCAGCACCGAAGTGCTCAACTGTCCTGTTACCACCAACATTGTCACCAATAATGTATTGGTCAGGCTGCGGTCAATATTTTGCAGGTCAAATACCTCGGTATAATTTTGTGGGCGAGCGGTCAGCTTCTCCACCGGCTTGCTCAGGCGCACATTCGCCAGGGTTGAAAGGCTCGTATCCTCCAGGTCCACAAACCGTCCCACCGCCGTCTGCCCCACCTGCACCATTGCCACCGTCTGCCCATCCAGCACCACATCATACAGCGGCTCTTCCTTGCCGTTGAAGGTTACCGTTTGCGGGTTTGCCGCGCCGCCCGTTGGTTGAACGTCGGTCAATGGGCGCTGATAGGTCACATCGGGTTGCTTGGGGTCTGCAAACAGACCAACCTTGATACCTTCCTCAACCAATGCCATCTGCCGCTCTTCACCATTTATCTCAATCCAATAGAGTGCTTTCGGCTCATCATAGCCCGACACCGTAGCGAAAATTGGTTGTCGTGGCAGCAAACGGGGCGGGTAATTAAACGTATCTTTGGGAAACTTCAACGAAGTAAAGATCATGTACAGGAAAGGGAACAGCATGATCAAAGCAAAGGCCGTCAGCGCAAAATAGGCCAGGCCATTCGCAATCCAATTTGAGCGTTTGTACGATTTTTGCATCTCTCACACTCCCTTATACATCATAAGCGCCGGTCTTGCGTTGGGCGCGGAATTGCAGCAGCGTCACAACAAAGATGACAATGAACAGCACCCAGGCAACCGCCGAAGCATAGCCCTGTTTAAAGCGCTGAAAACCGTTTTGGTAGAGATACAAAACCAACACCAGGGTTGAGTTATTGGGGGAACCTGGAGGATTGGTCATCACAAACACCTGCTCAAACACCTGCAAAGCCTGAATGGTGGTTGTTGTCACAACATAGAAGGTTGTGGGTGCCAGCAACGGCAATGTAATCTTCCAGAATTTCATCCAGCGCCCGGCCCCATCCACAATCGCCGCCTCATACAATTCTTTGGGAATGTTTTGCAGCCCAGCCAGGAACAAAACCGTGTTAAAGCCCATCGTCTGCCAGGCCGAAACAATCACAATTGCCAGGAGCGCCACGCTCGCATCCGACATCCAGCGCACTTGCGGATCAATGACCGCCAGATTGAGCGTGTTATTTAGAAACTGAATTACCAGTGTAATGGCGTAGTTGATATAGCCAACCGAGGCATTATAGAGCCACTGCCAGATGACCGCCACACCCACAGTTGCCGCAACGCTCGGCAAAAAGTACACAGCCCGGAAAAACTTCATCCCCGGAATCTTGCTATTCAACACATTCGCCAGCAAGAGGGCCGGTATCATGCTCATTGGCACCGCCAGCAAACAAAACACCAGCGTGTTCCGCATTGAAATCCAAAATAGTTTATCCTCAGCGCCAACCACATAATTCTTGCCCAACAATTGAACACGGGTCAATTCATCATATTGGGTCGAATCCATCACCTCGGTCAATGGCTGCGTCGGAGAATCGAGCGGCTTGACATCCAGATTAAAGATGCGGGCGTAATTCTGTAACCCGATCCAATTCTTGTTACCAAACGCATCCCAATCGGTAAAACTAACATACAAAGAAAGCAACAAAGGCCCGGCAAAGAAAAACAAAAAGCCCAAAAAATTAGGCGATAAGAACAAATATCCTTCCAACATCTCGGTTTGCGCATTGGTTGTGCGCAAAAATACCGCCGCCGGGCTACGGCCAATTGCCCAGACACTGAAACCCAAGATGACCGTCAGCAGCACAAGCAGGAGGGTCAGCGGCTCGACCAGGTTCTTCACCATCACCCACAGCCCAGAAAGCAGCCCCACACTGAGCAAAAACCAGGCCACTGCCGCAATTGCCACCCAACGACCAATCATTTGCAGCCGTTCCTGAATCTCCGGCTTGCCCTGAAAGCGGTCGGCCTGCGCTGCAATCAAATAAGCCACAAACAATCCAAGCAAAGGCAACAACCCACGTCCAAAATTAGCCGCCAGGCCATCAATGCCAACAAACAGGCCCAAACGCTGCAAAGAAATTGCCAAACAAGCCACAAACAGCAAATAATCCACAATCAGGACCATCACGCGCCCGCGCCGGTTTCGGCGGAAAATCAACACAGCCCCCCAGGCACTGACCACTGCCATTGCCATCAGCGCCGCCCCGCCTGCCAAACGCGCCAACAGCCCAGCCTGCGGGAACAGAATCCCCACCCAGACCAGAACGGCCACCACAGCCAGCCCAGTTGCCATCAAGAACTGCCACACAGCACCAATCCGCAGCAGCAACCAGGTTCGCGCATCAGAAGAAGTTTGTTTCTGTCCGGTCATACCCGTACTCCCATTCCCGTCATGCCCGCAAGAAAAAAAGAAGGGATGGGGCTGCCTGAAACGATGCACCAAGCAGCCCCGCCCTGTTTACAAAGCGAGTTTACTTGCCAAACGCCTTGTTGGCTTCAGCACAGATGGTGCTTTTGAATTCTTCGATCGTCAGCGTGCCGGTCATCAGCGCGTTCACCTTCGCATCCATCACCGTCACATAATCGGGCCAGTTGCCTTCCCACAGCGGACCTTCGGCGGTCGGCTTGTTGGCATCGGCAATCCCGTTCAGGAAGGCCTGATTGTTGGCGGGCGGGGTGAAGGTCAAGAAGGCATCCAATGCTTCCTTGCTCACACGGCTGGGGATGTTGGTGCCCAGGGCCGAAATTTTGGCCTGCGTGTCAGCCATCGTCAGGGCCTTGACCAGTTCCCAGGCTTCCTTGGGGTGCTCGGTCTTGGCATTCACGACATAGGCGCCCCAGAACAGCCAGTTGCCCATGCCAGAATCACCGGTAGGCAGTTCCACCACGTCCCAGTTAAACTTGGCATTGGTGCGCACACCGGGGGTCGCCCAGCGGCCATTTTGGAACATGGCAACTTTGCCAGCCATGAAGGGCGGTTCGCTGTCTTCGCCATAGGGCACAGCCACTTTGTATTCCTGATACAGGCTCTGCTGGAAAGCAAGGCCCTTCAGAGCAGCATCGGTGTCCATCGCGCAGGCCGAGCGGTCTGCATTGAAGAAACCACCACCAGCAGAATTGGTCCAAACGCCGTAAGGACCCCACCAAGCATTGGCGCCATAGCCATAGATATCGGGGCCAAGTGCAGTCACCTTCTGCGAAACATCGAGGAAGGCAGCCCAGTCCCACTTACCCTGCTTTGCCAGTTCGCGTGGATCGGGTGCGCCAGCTTCGTTGATCAAGTCCAGGTTCAGGTAAAGGACGAAGGTCGAAACATCGCGGGGCAGGCCCCAGAGCGCTTCGTTGGATTTTTTGCTGGTCGGGTTGTAGGTCAAGAACGCCATCGGGCCGGGATAGAAGGCCTTCGTGTCAAAGCTCTCGGCCTTTGCCAGTTCGTTCAAATCCAGGATCAGGCCACGCTTGGCAAAATCGGCCACATCGGTACCAGGAATCCAGAACACATCCGGAGCAGTGCCGGCTGCGATTTCGGTCTTCAGCACGTCCTGGTAGCTGGCGCTTTCGCTGCCACCGGGCTCGTAGGTCAATTTAATGTTTGCCAGGCTGGCATCCAGGTCATTGCTGACTTTCTGGTAGACATCAATTTCAGCCTGGTTATCCGGGCGGGTGCGCCAACGCAGCGAAACTTCCTCTTTGGGCATTTCGGCAGTTGGGGTTTGGGTGTTACAAGCCGCCAGCATCATACTGGCAATTACCAACACCGCGAACAAAGCGGTAAACATCTTACGATTCATCTTAGCTCCTCCAGAAAAGTGTGAAAAAATTGAAAACGATAGGGCAAAACAAATTGGTTACTTGATAATGGTCAAACCACCTCCTCTCGATGTACACACGGAGCTGTGGAAGCTCTCACCACCAGTTCAACCGGCAGACGTACCTGACGTTTAACCGCCAGGGGGTTTTCCACTGCCTCTATCAACGCCTGAGCAGCAGCCCGTCCAATCTCTGTCATATCCTGACGGACTGTGGTCAGGGGTGGATCAAAATAAGAAGCCAGGGGCAAATCATCTACCCCAATTACCGAAACATCATCTGGCACACGCAAGCCAGCCTGATGCAAGGCGCGAATGGTACCAATTGCCATGCGGTCGTTGTGGGCAAATACCGCCGAAAAGGGGCGCTCCTGCTGTAGCCATTCGCTCACCTGACGATAAGCAGAAGAAGCCTGCCAATCACCCTCGCCAATCAACGTCGGGTCAAGCATCAACCCCTCAGCCTGCAAAGCCAGTTGATACCCCTTCAATCGTTCTTGAGAGCAATCCTCGTTCAGCGGCCCGGTAATGCACGCCAGGTGACGATGTCCAAGCCGAAGCAAGTGTTGAGTCGCCACCCAACCAGCACCAGTATCATCCAACGCCACCCAGCCCATGCCCAGGTTGCGCGCTACCGCCCCCAACACCACCACCGGGAAGTTTTCAGGAATAAACACGGCTCGATTGTCAATGTACGGGTTCATTACCAGCAAGCCATCAATCCGGCGTGAACCAACCAGAGAACGGATTAACTCATCAAACACCATTTCATCCGGCGCAGAAGCCGAAAGCAGAAAGTACCCCTTTGCCCGGGCCTCGTTTTCGGCCCCTTCAATGACGCTCGCAAAGGTGTAATCAATCAAATTTGGAGAGATGCAAGCCAGTGTTCGTGTGCGTCCCTCAGCCAGCGAACGCGCCACTTCATTTGGTTGATAGCCCAGTTCAGTCACCGCAGCCTCGACCCGCTGCCGCGTCTCGGGTAACACATCCGGGCTGCCGTTAATGACGCGCGAAACCGTCTGGTGAGAAACTCCCGCCCGTCTGGCAACATCCCGAATGGTTACCCTTGAACGCCTCAAACCACCATCCTCTCCGGAGTGAAGAGCTAATCCTCTGTGACCGGTCATGTTACCGGTCACAACATCCATTATACTCACTTCCAGCGCCTTGTCAATCACCCAATTTCAAAATATGACTTAAATCACCCCTCATCCTGCCGGGTTACAAACCAGCAGGCCGCCTTTCTTCGGTGGCCTGCTGACGGTTTTCCTTTCTGCTTAACGCAGCACACCCGGCAAGAACAATCGCTTTGCCTGAGTCAGGTGCCAGTCTGGATCTTTCAGCACCAAAAACTGATGCAAGGCGTTCCCCACAACCGGATAGCCAGCCGGCACGCTCAGCCGGTTATATCCCAAATCCAATTCTCCATTCAACAAACGCGTCATTCCCAACCATGCATCCGGCACCGCACCGCTCAAACGGTTGTGCGAAATATCCATCTTGCGCAGTTGAGACAGGTCACCAAACGTCTCCGGCAACACCCCACTCAACCCATTCTCCGACAGGTCCAAACCAAACAAATTTCCCAGGTTTCCCAATTCAGTCGGAATGTTGCCGCTCAGTTCACAATTGCGCAACAGCAAATAGCGCAACTCCAACAAATTGCCCAATTCAGCAGGGATGCTGCCGCCCAACGGGTTATCATCTAAAATCAGCCGGCTCAGTCCAACGATCCCACCCAATTCCGGCGGAATGCCACCCGTCAACTGATTCCCCGACAGATTCAAATAGTCCAAATCATCCATTTCTCCCAATTCCGGCGGAATGCTACCCGTCAACTGATTCCCCGATAGATTCAAATAGCCCAAATCATCCATTTCTCCCAACACTGCCGGAATGCTGCCCGTCAGGTCATTATTGCTCAAATCTAATATGTTCAGCCCGTCTATATCCTTAAATTCAGATGGAATAGAGCCGCTTAATGCATTGTCCGACATCGAAAACATATCTAATCCATCCAAATTAGCAATCTGCGCCGGAATGCCGCTAAAGGAATTCTGGTTCAGGTTAACCCAATACAGGCTGTCCATGTCCCCCATCTCTGGGGGCAGGCTGCCGCTTAGCTGATTGACTGAAAAATCTACCTGCACCAATGCATCCCAATTCCCAATCGTTGCGGGCAGACTGCCGCTCAATTGATTGGATTCCAAGAACAGGTATTGCAAACTGGAAAGCTGCCCCCATTGCGCCGGAATGCTGCCGCTCAACTGATTGTTGCCCAAATATAGCTCTCGCAGCGAGCTGAGGTTCCCCAGTTCTGGCGGCAGACCGCCACTCAATTGATTGTTGGAGAGGCCCAGCACCTCCAGTTGTCCCAAATTCCCCAATTCCGGTGGAATGCTGCCATCCAGCTCATTATATGCCAGATGAAGCTGCTTCAAACTGCTCAAGTTGCCCAGTTCCGGCGGGATTCCGCCGCTAAAATGATTAGAAGAGAGAATCATGTACTGTAAGCTGCTCAAGTTCCCCAGTTCCGGCGGGATATTGCCCGTTAGACCCCAGCCCAAATTCAATTCCTGTAAGTTGGTCAGATTGCCCAGCTCAACCGGAATGCCACCCGTAAATTCGCCGCTCAATGCCAATCGCTCTAACAGCACCAAATTTCCCAGTTCGGGCGGAATGCTACCTGTCAAATAATTGTCTACCAGATTCAAAATGCGCAGTTCGCTCAAATTGCCCACTTGCGGCGCGAGCACCCCAAACAGGTTGTTATAAGGCAGTTCAATCGCCTGCACATGTCCATCTGTCACCGTCACCCCCACCCAGCCAGAGGGCGTGTTGCTGCGCAGCCAATCCCCACTCCACATCCACCAATCCCCGTTTGCGCTGTCATAAAACCGCACCAACGCATCACATTCCAGGGCTGGAATTTCGCTCACTGAACTACAACCCTGGGTGAGATGCCAGTTTGCATCGCGGCTGAACAAGAATTGGTGCAGCGAATTGCCCGCCACCGGATATCCTACCGGCACACTCAACCAGTTTTCATCCAAATCCAAATTACCGGCTGCAATATCTGTCAAATTCGCCAGGCTCTCCGGAATGTCGCCATGCAGCCAATTGGCATTTAGCTTGAGGGCAACCAGATCTATGTTGCCAAGCTCCGCTGGAATTCGCCCACTCAATTGATTGTGATCGAGGTACAACCCGCGCAGGGTAGTGATTGCACCCAATTCCACCGGGATGCTACCAACCAGCTCATTTTCTTCCAGGTGCAGGCTGGTCAACGGCAAGGCTGCCAGTTCCAATGGAATTGAATCGCTCAGCGAATTGCCCGAAAGGTCAAAACGCATCAGGCTGCTCATCTGCCCCAGTTCAGCTGGAATGGCCCCCGCCAGTTCATTATCGGCCAGGTCAAGCCATACGACCATCGTCAAATTGCCCAACTCCATTGGCAGGCTGCCAACCAGGTAATTGTTGGGCATGCGCAGCTGCGTCACATGTCCACCCGAGACAACCAGGCCAAACCAGTTTGAAGGTGTGTTGGTCAACAACCAGTTGGTTGCATTCGTCCAACCCGGCCCATTTGTTCGATTGTATAACGCCGCCAGGGCAAGACATTCATCGAGCGGAATTTCCGTTACCTGCGTGCAGTCAAAATCCTTTGTCGCGGCCTGCACCGGCACGACCATCCATTGCCAGCCAACGGCTAGCAAAGCCACCACCAACCAAAAACGAACGACCAGCATTTTCATCTCTTCCTCCATAAGCCAAAAAACAAAGATGGATGCTTACAGAATAGCGATTTTGCGTCCAAAAAACGTCCAAAAAAAATCCCCCGCTCCTTTTGGAACGGGGGAAAGCATCAACTTGCATTCAGTTTGGTTGCTCAGAGCGCCGGTTCTGCCGTCAAGTTCGGGGACAAACCATTTTGCAGCGCTGAAAGTGCCAGCACCTCGCGGTAGGTCAGCGTCCAGGTTGTTGAGCCAAAGGTCAATTCCAGCGCCGAAGCTGCCAGCCCAACCACCATTGCCACCAGGAAGAGGATGAACAGGCCAATCACCACCCCGGCCAGCCAGCCAATGGGACTAACCAGCAACGTTGCCAGCAGGCCAACGGCCACCGCCGGGCCAATAGCCATCACGGTGCCAAGCGCCAGCGTCACCAAAATGACCGGGATGAGCACAATTTGCCAGCCCAATCGCAAACCAAAGAGCAGCAAACCCATCAGGAAGGAGTCGAGGAAGCGCTTACGCAGCACCTGCCAGCCTCGGCTGAACGAAGCAAAAACACCCAGCCCTTCCAGCACACTGGCCCGCCGGGTAAACTGCATCCACAGCGAAACCGCCACCGAAGCCAGAATGAGCAGGAACAGATTCAACATCAGCAGGCCCACTGCCGCCACCGTTCCCAAAATGCCCAGCGTCTCGTTCTGCGTCGCCCAAAGCAGGAGCGGCAAAACAGCAATCCCGAGCAGCAAAAGGCCAACAAAGAACATCACCAGCCCAACCAACAAATCCATCAAGAACAGGCGCAAAGCAGTGCGGTTCCAGCCCAGTTTCCAACCAGCGCGAAAGCCCAGCTGCGTACCATCGCTCTCATAGCGGTCTACCATGCGAATGACGGAAGTCTCGGACACGTAGCGCACCACGGAGGCAACAATGCTCAAAATCACCATCAGGCAAATGAGCGCCACACCAATTGCAACCACCGTCCCAAGGACACTCTCTGGCGATGGCCAATTGCTTGGCCAGGCACTCGACCAATCACCCGACCAGGGCATATCATTGCCCGGCTGCGTTCCGGGTGTTCCCGTACCACTGCCGCCGCCGCCCCCTCCGCCACCGCCACTGCCGCCCATCGTCAGCGCCAGCAGCAGGCCAAAGATCCATAATGTGCGATAATTGAGCGTAATTTTAAACGCTCGTTGCAAAATCTTAAAGTGATCCATTCTTCACTCCTTTCTCCATCCAATGCCGGCGCCGATCCACGAGCCAGCTTGCCGTCCAACCTAAAAACAACCCGCCCAAGATGAGCGTAATTAACACATCCAACCACAGCCAGCCCACCAGCCCTTCACCCAACGTCCACCAAGGGGAAGCCTCCCCTTCCAGCTGTGGCAAGGGAGAATACCACAGCAAGTCAAGCGGTAGCCCCAGGCTACCCAACAGCCCAAGCACCGCACCGGCCGCAAATGCCGCCTGTGTGAAGGCCCAGGCAGCCACCAGACCAAGCGGCAACCACTGCCAAACGAAGCGCAGCAATTTGTGTCCAAGCGGGCGCGGAGTTTGCTCGCCCAGCTGCAATACAACCTGCGAGGCAAAGCGCTGTCGCGAGAGCGAAGGCACCGCCATTGGCGCACTTTGCAGCAACGAGGAAATGCTGCGCATCTGCCGCAATTCCTCCTGGCAGGCAACGCAATCCAATAGGTGTTGCTCCACCTTACGCAATGCATCGCCGCTCAACTCGCCATCATAATAGGCCATCAACCGTTCGTGCATCACACATTCATTCATAGCGCCTCCACAAAGGTCGCCAACGCCAGCCGCAGCTGTGTGCGTCCATAGCTAAGTCGTGACATGACAGTTCCAACCGGAATACCGAGCGCCGCGCCAATCTCCTGATAGGAGAGCCCTTCATATTCGCGCAGCACGACGACCGCCCGGCAAGCAGGTGGCAGCGCCAGCACGGCCTGCTTGACTGCATCGGCGCGCTGTGCGCTTTCCAGTGCTGCTTCAGGTTGCAATGCGTTCGGCTGTGGCAATTCATCCGGTTCCTCCAGGCTCGGCTGCACCCGGCGCAGCGCATCCAATGCGGCATTGATTGCAATTCGGTATAGCCAGCTGCGAAAGGCATAGCGCGGGTTGTAACCTTGCAGATGCTGCCAGGCGCGCAGGAAGGCTTCTTGGGCTGCTTCCTCGGCCAGTTCTGCATCTCCGCACATTCGGTACACCACATTCACCACACCAGAGCGATGCCGACAGACCAGGTCACTGAATGCACGCCGGTCACCACCTTGAGCGGCCTGCACCAGCGTCAGATCACTTTGGATTGTTTCGGTCATGCTCAGTCCTTTCACCCATATATACGCAGAATGGAAATCGTTTATTCGGTTTTGCAAGAAACAGACCCCGGTGAATTGCCGGGGTCTGTCGCGTTCTTTCGATTTGGCAGGTTATTTATCCTGCAAGGCCGCCACACCGGGCAGAACCAGACCTTCCAGCATTTCGAGCGAGGCACCGCCACCGGTCGAAATGTGGGTAATCTTGTCTGCCAGGCCAGATTGTTGAATGGCCGCCACCGATTCGCCGCCACCAATGACGCTCACCGCGCCGCTTTCGGCAACTGCATGTGCCACGCCAAACGTCCCTTCGGCAAAGGGGGCAAACTCAAACACACCCATCGGCCCATTCCAGACCACCGTCCCGGCACCGGCCAACACAGCCGCATATTTTTTGACCGTTTCGGGGCCAATATCCAGCACGCGCCAGCCCGCCGGGACATTGCCGGTTGGCTGCGTTTGCTTTGTAGCACCCGCATCAAAGGCATCGCCCAGCACCACATCCACCGGCAGGTGCAGTTTGCCACCGCTCAGCGCCAGCAGTTCGCGGGCTGTATCCAGTGCGCCATCTTCCACCAGCGAATCAGCCAGTTCCAGCCCCTGCGCCTTGAAGAAGGTATTCGCCATT
This sequence comes from uncultured Anaerolinea sp., assembly GCA_964453115.1. Taxonomy (GTDB): domain Bacteria; phylum Chloroflexota; class Anaerolineae; order Anaerolineales; family Anaerolineaceae; genus JAIWNK01. The sequence goes on from CAYVRT010000005.1 coordinate 95,035, forward strand.
CCGCCGCCAATCAGCACGGCATCGGCCCTGGTCAACAAGTTGCGGATAACGCCAATCTTATCGCTGATTTTCGCTCCGCCCAGAATGGCAACAAACGGGCGCTTTGGCTCGGCAATTGCCTGCCCCAAATAGCGGATTTCCTTCTCCAACAGGTAACCAGCGACACCGGGCAGGAAGTGCGTCACACCCTCCGTTGAGGCATGGGCGCGGTGTGCCGTGCCAAAAGCATCATTGACGAACAACTCAGCCAGCGCAGCAAGCTGCCGCGCCATTTCCATGTCGTTCTTTTCCTCTTCCGGGTGAAAGCGCGTATTCTCCAGCACCAACACCGCACCAGGCTGCAAGGCTGCGGCAGCTGCCTCAGCCGCCGGGCCAATGCAATCCTCGGCAAATGCCACCGGCTTGCCAAGCAACCCGCTCAAATGCAGAGCAACTGGCTTAAGCGTGTATTTGGCATCCGGGCCGCCTTTCGGGCGTCCCAAATGCGAGCAGAGAATCACCGCCGCGCCGTGCGTCAGCAGGTATTCAATCGTCGGCAAAGCAGCGCGAATGCGGGTGTCATCGCTCACTGCACCATCTTTCAACGGCACATTGAAATCCACGCGCACCAGCACCTTCTTACCCTTTACCTCAATATCTTCAATCGTTTTCTTGCTGAACATGTGCAGCTCCTGCTGAGTTTACAGCGACTTGGCGAGCAAGGCCGCCAGATCGGCGGTGCGGCAGGAATAGCCCCATTCATTGTCATACCAGGTAACAACCTTGACCAGGTTGCCGCCCATGACCATGTTGGAAGGCAAATCAACAATCGAGGAACGCGGGTCACCCTTGAAGTCCATCGAGACCAACGGGTCACCGTACTTACCGCGCGTCACACCCAAAATGCCGGCCAATGGGCCTTCGGCAGCTTCAATGAAGGCTGCATTCAATTCATCCTTGCTGGTTGCACGTTCCACGGTGCAGACGAAGTCCACAATCGAAACGGTTGGGGTTGGCACGCGCAACGCATACCCATCAAATTTGCCCTTCAGCTCGGGAATGACCAGCGCAACTGCCTTGGCCGCCCCGGTTGTGGTCGGAATGATGTTCAAACCGGCAGCGCGTGAGCGGCGCATTTCCTTCTTGTGGCCCTGGTCCAAAATGACCTGGTCGTTGGTGTAGGAGTGAATCGTCGTCATCACACCATGCACAATGCCAAAGCGGTCATGCACAATTTTGGCTGCCGGAGCAAGACAGTTGGTGGTACAGGATGCATTCGAAATGACGTGGTGCTGCGCCGGGTTATAGCGTTCGTGGTTAACGCCCATCACAATGGTGAGATCTTCGTTCTTGGCCGGAGCGGTGATGATAACCTTCTTTGCCCCGCCGCGTTCGATATGCACCACCGCGCCCGCTTTGCCCTTCGCCGGGTCGCCCTTGGCATCGGTGAAAATGCCTGTGCCTTCAATGACAATATCCACACCCAAATCTGCCCAATGCAGGTTGGCCGGGTCTTTCTCGGCAAACACACGCACCGTGCGCCCGCCAACCACCAGGTTACCATCCACCACTTCCACCGTGCCGGGGAAGATGCCATAATTGGAGTCATACTTGAACAGGTGCGCATTGGCCTCGGCATCGAACAAGTCATTCACTGCCACCACTTCCAGGGCATCGCCTTGCCGTTCCATGATTGCCTTCAACACCTGCCGTCCAATGCGGCCAAAACCATTGATACCTACACGTACTGCCATAGCTCAACCTCCTTAAGGTTTTGAAAAAATTTCCCATACGAAACCGTATGGTGGATTGCTGTTACCCATCTGTACAAGCCAGACTTTTCTATTTTACCGCAAGTTGCCTCGGTTTGAATATATTTTATCGAAAAATGAAAATTTGATAAGCATTGCGCTAGTCTTCAGCCGTCACCTGCCGGTTCAGCGGCCCGGTGCGTTCATAGAACAAATCCATAATGGTGCGCGCCAGTTTGGTTGAATGATGTCGCCAGCCCTGTTGCTCATCTGCTAAATCTGCCGCATACAAACCGCTCATCTGCGGGTCAAATCTTACCCATTCCACACCTTCCGGCAACCGTCCTTCAAAGCGATTGTTGCACAAGACCAGGTCAAACAACCGATTGCCAACATGCTGCTCCAAGACCCGCAAATAATCGGCACAGTGAAAACCATCCGTCTCTCCCGGCTCATTTGCCACATTGCAAACATAGAGCTTAACGGCCCGGCTGCTGCGCAACGCCGCCGCCAGGTCATGCACCAGCAAATTGGGCAAAATGCTGGTGAACAGGCTTCCAGGCCCAACCACAATCAATTCCGCCGATAGAATCGCCTGCAATGCCGGAGGATAAGCCAGCGGATTGTTCGGCTCCAACCATACCCGGCGAATTCTGCCCGACACCTTGGGGATTTCGCTCTCCCCCTTCACCACAACAGCACCTTCCGCCGGATTGAAAACATCGGCCACCAGGCGCACATCATGCAGGGTGGAAGGCAGCACCCGCCCGCGAATCGCCAATACGCGCGCCGACTCGGCCACCCCTTCTTCAAAGCTGCCAGTAATTTCCGCCAGGGCAGTAATCAGCAAATTGCCCAGGCTATGCCCCCCCAGCCCAGCCGCAGTGCCAAAGCGATACTGAAAAAGCTGCGTCAACAATTCCTCATCATCCGAAAGGGCCGCCAAACAATTGCGAATATCGCCCGGCGGCAGAACGCCCATGCTACGTCGCAGTTCGCCCGAAGACCCGCCATCATCCGCCACCGTCACAATGGCAGTAATATTATTGCTATATTCTTTTAACCCGCGCAATAGCGCTGAAAGCCCCGTCCCACCGCCAATCACCACCACTCGCGGCCCGCGATCGCGCTTCCGATAGGCCGAAACCGCATCCAAAATGGGCCGCCCCGGACGAACAAAAGGCCGCAGCAAAGTGCGGTTCAACCCCCAGGTACCGAGCAAAATTAACCCCAGCCCCAGTCCGCCAAAAATCAAGGCCCGCACCGGACGCGCCAAAAAGCTCAACGAAAGCACCGCCACAATCGGCAGCCACCAGGTGTTGAGCGCCGAGCGATACACATCTAACAATAAGACCCCAAACCCAAGCCCGACCAGCGTTGTGCCGAGCAAAATCAGCCCCAGCCAGCGCTTGACGCCCAAACCTGGCATCAGCCAACGCGATTCTTGCGCCAGCATTTGCCAAAAACGACGATACCAGGGCAGTTGGTGGGGTTGCATCAGCCCCTATCATACCCGCCTTTGAAAGCAGAGTCAATCATTCCGCCAATCCGTGCTATAATCAGCAAAATTCTATCTTCCTTAAGAGAAGCCGCATGAACGCTTATTACCTTGCTTGTGACGTTGGCGGGACACAACTCCGCGCAGCCCTCTATTCGCCAAACACGGCCCAGGCCGTGCAACAAAAACGCATCCCCACCGTTGGCAAGGAAAGCGCGACCGAGCGTCTGATGATGTTAATCGCCGATATTTGGCCGGCTGAAGGTCAGGTGTTGGCAATTGGCATTGGCGTGCCAGGCCTGGCCGACCCCGAAACCGGCATTCTCTACAAGGCACCCAATATCCCCGGCTGGGAAAACCTGCCCTTGCGCCAGCAATTGGAAGAGCGCTTTGGTGTGCCGGTTGTGCTGGGCAACGATGCGAATGTAGCCCTGCTTGGTGAATGGCGTTATGGCGCCGGGCGCGGGCATCATAACCTGCTCTATTTTACCATCAGCACCGGCATTGGCGGCGCAGCCATCATTGAAGACCAGTTATTGCTTGGCGCACATGGTCTGGGTACCGAAATGGGCCACATCACCATCCTGCCCGATGGCCCGCTATGCGGCTGTGAACAGCGCGGCCACCTGGAATCGCTTTCCTCTGGCACAGGCATTGCACACTATGTCGCCGAGCAATTGGCCGCCGGCGCCTCCTCACGCTTGGCCGGGCAAACAGCCCCCAACACGCGCCAAATTGCCGAAGCAGCCCAACAAGGCGATGCGCTGGCACGCGCAGCGTTTGAACGAGCCGGTTTCTACCTCGGCATTGGCCTTGCCAATTACCTGCACATCTTTAACCCTTCCATCGTCATCTTTGGCGGCGGCGTCTCGCAGACGGGCGATTTGCTCTTTGCCCCAATGCGCTTATCTCTCGAAAAACACCTTCTCTCGCCCCAATACCTGGCCAACCTGCAATTTGCTCAAGTGCAGCTTGGCGATGACGCCGGATTGGTGGGTGCCTTTGTGCTTGCACAACAACACACAGCCCGCCGCCGCGATTAAGCCAAAAGTAAAGCCAGAAACCCGACATCCGGCAATATCCGGGCCAGCCCATGGCCTGCTATAATCGTACCATCGTTCCGTTCCCGCTGCTCTGTGCGCTGGAACCTTCAGCAGCGTGCTTTTTTGTCCCCAGAAAAGCATGTCTGTATTTCTCACTTTAAGGAGTATCCCCAATGCAACCCCTCAAGTTACCAGGGCCAAAGGCCAGTGAGCTCATCGAGCGCGACGCCAAAGTCGTTTCCATTTCTTACCCGCGCGGCTATCCATTCGTTATGGATCGCGGACAGGGATGCCGCGTGTGGGATGTGGATGGAAATCGTTTCCTCGATTTCGCCGCCGGCATCGCCGTCAACTCAACCGGTCATGCCCACCCGAAAGTCGTGAAAGCCATTCAGGAACAGGCCGAAAAATTCATCCATATCTCCTCCGATTTCTACCACACCAAATGGATTGAACTCTCCGAAGCGCTGAACCGCATTGCGCCATTCCAGGAAGATGCCATCAGCTTCGTCACCAACTCGGGCACCGAAGCGGTTGAAACAGCCATCAAACTGGCGCGCTACACCACCCGGCGCAGTCAATTCATCGGCTTCCTGGGCGGCTTTCACGGGCGCACGATTGGCTCCGTCACCTTCACTGCCAGCAAGGCCAGCTACCATCGCGGCTTTGGCCCGCTGATGAATGGGGTCGTCCATGCCCCCTTCCCCGATGCCTATCACCCCATCCTGGCCTCGCGCCCCGGTGAAGAATATGGCGAAACAGTCGTGCGCTACATAGAAGAAGAAATTCTGGGCCGCATCCTGCCCGCTGATGAAGTTGCTGGCATTCTGGTTGAACCGATTCAGGGCGAAGGCGGCTACATCGTCCCGGCGGCCGGTTTCTTCCCCGCCCTGCGCCGCCTGTGCGACAAGCACGGCATTTTGCTGATTGCCGATGAAGTGCAGGCCGGCATGGGCCGCACCGGCAAATGGTGGTCTATTCAGAATTTTGGCGTTGAGCCAGACATGTTCTGCTCCGCCAAGGGGATTGCCTCCGGCGTGCCGCTCGGCGCACTGATTGCCCGCAAAAGCCTCTTCACCTGGCCGCGCGGTGCGCATGGCAACACCTATGGCGGCAACCCTCTCGCCTGTGCCGCAGCCCTGGCAACCATTGAACTGATCGAGAACGGTTACATGCAAAACGCAGCCCAGGTGGGCGCCTTTGCCTTGCAACGCCTGCAAGCAATGGCCGAACGCCACCCCAGCATTGGACAGGTGCGCGGCATTGGCCTGATGATTGGCGTCGAATTCGTCAGCGACCGCACAGCCCACACCCCGGCCCCGCAGCTGCGCGACCGTGTGGTAGACCTGGCCTTTGAGCGTGGCCTGCTGACACTTGGTTGCAGCAAGAGCGTCATCCGCATCTCGCCGCCGCTCTGCATCACACAGGAAGAAATCGAAGAAGGCCTCGCCATCCTGGAAGAAGCCATCTCCCTCGCCGAAGCCGGAGCATAGTCGCTCATGTTTCTACTGCCCGACCATCGCGTCCGTCAGCGCGATCTCATGCTCGAAATTGTGCGCGCCCTGACGCAGGAACTCGACCTCGACACCCTGCTTGGGCGCATCCTGCACGTTTCAATTGATCTGCTCAACGGCCAGGCCGGGCTGATTGCACTCTACATTCCCGAAGTGAACGGTTGGCAGGTACGCGTTTCGCAAAGCCTGCCAACCGCCTTCCTGCGCTACATTGAAAAGCTGCTCACCAACATCCACATCGAGCAGCGCGGCGAAGCCGATCTGCCCGCCGTTCAGCGCGCCCTGCAGGAATTGACCAACCTCGCCAGTCAGGGCAGCCTGACCTCCATTGGCCTGCCGCTTGCTGCCCGGCAACAGGTTGTGGGCGTCATCCTCATCTATAGCGACACCACCTACCGCTTTTCGCCTGATGAACAGGTGCTGCTGAGCAGTTTTGCCAATCAGGCCGCCATTGCCGTCCAAAACGCACAGCTCTATGCCCAGGTGCATCAACAAAAACAGCGCATGGATGCCCTGCTCGACACTGCTGCCGATGGCATCCTCATCCTCGGCCCCGATCAACGCGCCGAACGCAGCAACCCGGCCCTACAACACCTGCTTGGCCGGCCCGCCGAACAGATTGTTGGCTGCCTGCACGAGGAATTGATCCGTTTCACCCATGCTCCGCACAGCCTGACGCTCGAACAAGCAATTGCCAATGGCTGGCCCTTGAATGCGAACGCCACCTTATATGTTGAAGGCGATTTAAAACGCTCTGCCGAACAATTGCCCCTACCAATTGCCATCACCTACGCCCCGTTACTTTCCACAGAGGGCGTCTTGCTAAACATCATCGCCACCTTGCGCGATATCACCCGCTTCCGACAGGCAGATGAAATGAAAAGCACCTTCATTTCCATCGTCAGCCACGAGCTAAAAACCCCGGTTGCACTAATCAAGGGCTATGTTAGCACCCTGCGCCGCGAAGATGCCGCCTGGGAGCGCTCAATTGTTAACGAAAGCCTGCAAGTAATTGAAGAAGAAGCCGACCGTTTGAGTGGACTGATCGAAAACCTGCTCGATGCATCGCGGCTGCAAGCCGGCGGCCTCTCGCTCAAGCGCTCCGAGGTGTTTTTGCCAGCCACCGCAAGCCGAATTGCCGAACGATTCCAAACCCAAACCCAGCAGCACAGCCTGCGGGTCGAATTTCCGCCCGATTTTCCCATCATCCTGGCCGATGAACGCCGGCTGGAACAAGTGTTTGCCAACCTGATCTCAAATGCCATCAAATACGCACCGGGTGGTGAAATCTGCATCAGCGCTCAAGTACGCCCCGACCACGTCATCGTCTGCATCAGCGATGAGGGGCCCGGCATTGCCCCGCACGATGCGCCCTTCGTCTTCGATCGCTTTTACCGCGCCCCCGATATGGCACGTCACACCAAAGGCGCCGGCCTGGGCCTTTTCCTGACCCGTTCCATCCTCGAAGCGCATGGCGGACGGGTATGGATTGATCACCAAACCGGGCAGGGAGCGCGCATCTGTTTCTCACTACCTCGCCCCGAAAACTAGCCCAACCGTCCATTTGCCGCTTCATTTCGGGTAGTGGTATAATCAAGCCCATCTTGTAGAAAGCCCGAGGGAAAGAACCCCATGCCTCAAACCCGCACCTCTTGTCCACGCTGCCGCACCCCCATCCTGGCTGAAGTCGAGCAGCTGATTGATGTTTCCAACGACCCGCAAGCCAAGCAGCGCCTGCTCAGCGGTCAGCTCAACCTTGCCAATTGCCCATCCTGCGGCTATTCGGGCATGTTGAGCATGCCGCTCGTCTATCACGACCCCGAAAAAGAACTCTTACTAACCTACTTTCCATCCGAATTGGGGCTGCCAGTCAACGAACAAGAAAAACTGATTGGTCCACTCATCACACGCGTCCTCAACAACCTGCCACCCGAAAAGCGCAAGGCCTACCTGCTTCGTCCACAGGCCATGCTGACCTTCCAAACCCTGATTGACCGGGTGTTGGAAGCCGATGGAATCACCCGTGAAATGATCGAAGGCCAGCAGCAACGCCTCAACTTGCTGCGGCGGCTGCTCTCCACACCGGAAGCCGAAACACGCGCCGAAATTATTCAGCAGGAAGAAGCCCTGGTTGATGAAGAATTCTTTGCCCTGCTGGCCGGTTTGGCCCAGGCACAGCTTGCTGCCGGTGAAGAAAACACAGCCCGCGCCCTGGCCGGTTTGCAACAAGAATTGATTGCCCACACCAAAGTTGGGCAGCAGCTTCAGGCCCAGGCCAGCGAAGTCCAGGCAGCGGTGCGCTCGCTACAAGAAGCCAGCCAAAGCGGCCTGACGCGCGAAAAACTGCTCGACCTGATCATCGCTGCGCCGACCGAAACCCGCCTTTCCACACTGGTTGGCTATGCCCGCAACGGTTTGGATTACGAATTCTTCCAGATTCTCACTGGACGGATTGAACAAGCCAGCGCCGAAGAAAAGCCCCGCCTGATTGAATTGCGCGGTAAACTGATTGAAATGACCCGGCAGATTGACGAACAAATGAAAGAACGCTTTGAAGCCGCGGCAAAACTCGTCAACCAGATTGCCAGTTCGGGCGATTTGCAAGGCAGCCTGCGCCAGCACGCCGAAGAAATTGACGATTTTTTTGTCGAGGCGCTCAAGCAAGAATTGCAGGCTGCCCGCCAAAAAGGTGACCTGGAACGCAGCGCCCGACTGCAAACACTGGCCGATGAGCTGCAAAAACTCTCTGCCCCTCCGCCAGAAATTGGCCTCATCCAACAACTCTTGCAAACTGCCGATGAAACCGAGCAACGCCGGCTGATGGAAGCCAACAACGAACTGATTACGTCCGAATTTCTGCAAATGTTCAACCAGCTAACCCAGCAAATGGAAAGCGAAGGCCAGAATCCGGAAGTTGTTGCCAAACTGAAAGACATTTACCGCGTTGCCATGCGCTACTCAATGGAACGACGCTTCAAGAGCGAAACGCATTGATTCCACCCGCCCTGCTCGGCTATCGCTGCTCCATTTGCCAGGCTGAATATAGTCCAGGTCCGTCATACTATACTTGCCCCAAAGATGGCGGCAACCTGGATGTGCAGCTTGACCTACCCGCCCTCCGCCGTGCCTATCAACCAGAGGATATTCTCTCGCGCCCGCAACCCTCGCTCTGGCGCTATCAACCGCTCCTGCCGCTCAACGAGCCGGAAGAAGGCGGCACGCCATTGCACAACGTTGGCTGGACGCCCCTCTATCAGCCAGCGCGCCTTGCCGCTGCGCTGGGGTTGCGCGAGCTTTGGATTAAGGACGAGAGCCGAAACCCAACGGCCTCTTTCAAAGATCGTGCCAGTGCCATTGTCGTTGCCCGCGCCCGTCAGCTTGGGGCGCGGGTTGTTGTCACCGCATCCACTGGCAATGCCGGCGCTGCCCTGGCCGGCATGGCCGCTGCCATTGGACAGCGCGCCGTCATCCTGGCACCGCGCAGCGCCCCGCCCGCAAAAATCGCTCAATTGCTGATTTATGGCGCCCAGGTCATCCTGGTTGAGGGTAGTTACGACCAGGCCTTCGACCTTGCCATCCAATCGGCACAAGAATTCGGCTGGTACTGCCGCAACACAGGCTACAACCCCTTCACCACCGAAGGCAAGAAAACCGCCGCTTTTGAAGTCTGGCAACAGTTGCTCCACGAAGAGCTTGGCGAACGTCCGCTAAACATTTTTGTCTCGGTTGGCGATGGCAACATCATTTCTGGTCTGCACAAAGGCTTCAAAGACCTGCACGAGTTGGGGTGGCTGGAGGCCATGCCACGCCTGTTCGGCGTCCAGGCCAGCGGCTCGGCTGCTGTTGCGGCTGCTTTTGCCAGCGATAGCGAAACCATTCACCCCGTCCAAGCGCAGACGATTGCCGATAGCATCTCGGTTGATTTACCGCGTGATGGCCTGCGGGCGGTGCGCGCCATGCGCCAGACCAATGGACACTGCCTGACCGTCAGCGATGCCGAAATTTTGACCGCGATTGCCGATTTGGGCCGAGCTGGCATCTTTGCTGAACCCGCCGCCGCCGCCGCCTATGCCGGACTAAAGTCAGCCTTGCAGCAAGGGCGCATTGCCAGCGATGACCCCGTCCTGGTATTCAACACCGGCAGCGGGCTCAAGGATGTGCGCGCCGCTCTACAAGCTGTGCCACAGGCGCCCATCATTGAGCCAAAGCTGAGCGCCCTGCAAGCAGCACTCCATTAGTCGGCAGCAAATGCCTGGGCCAACTCGCTGCCCCAGGCACGAATGCACGCCCAATTGCGAAAATCGCCCGGCGCAGCCTGCACCACCGCCAGGATAAACCCTGCCTGCCACCAAGCCAGGCGATACATTTCCAGCTTGCCACCAAAGAACGCCACACTCAACGGCTGCACGGGTGCAACGGCGCGCAGCATGGGCCGCAGGTAATGGCCCAGAGAAGTGAAGCGTTCCTTCAGGCTCAGCCGCCCCGGCTGTTTTGGCGCAGCCACCAACTGCTCATCGAGCTTGAGCGGAATAACCGGCAAAGCCGGCCCTTGCGGCTGAACAAGACGCATGGCACAGGCAAACAAGGCCAATTTCCGCCCAACAAGCGCAGTTCGATTCTGGCGCAAAAAGCGCCGCGCCGCCCGGTGCCAGCCAAAAATCATTGGCCCGCCCACCACCACAGCCTCATACTCCATCACCCCCTCAACTTCATGCAGCGGACAAAGCGTCACCTCATGCCCGGCCTGACGCAGCTGACCGGCAAGCTCTGCTGCCACCTCGGCTGTTGAGCCACACTGTGTGGCATATGTAACCAAAACGCGGCTCACGGCTAATATTGCCCAAACAGACGGGCAAAGAAGCGGTGTACAGCATGAATGGACTTTACTTCACCCGCGTACATCAAAATACACTTGCCCTCAACCGGCTTCACGCCCACCTCGCGCGCCGCCTGCGCTGTTTCTGCGGAGCTTGCGCCCTGTTGCAGCCAAATCTTGCGGATTCCTGCTGCGGCTGCCTCGCGCAGCACAAGTGCTGCGTTGGCAGGCGGCAAGCAAATCACAACCCCATCCACCTGACCAGCCAGTTCCGCCACCGAAGCATAGCAGCGCTCCCCAGCAATCGTATCCATAGCCGGGTTAACGCCAAAGACCTCAAACCCGCGTTGCTTCAGCTCAGTATAAATAGCCGTGCCAAATTTCTGTGGCGAACGCGAAACCCCTACAACGGCCAATCGTTTGGCTTCCAGAAAACTGCGCACAATTGTATCCATCGCCTGCTTCCTTTTTCAATGCAAAATCACACACCCCCTAATTATAATCGCACGGCGCAGATGTTGAGATTGCAACCGGTTTACAACTCAGCATCCTCACGCAGCCAGCCGCGCCGACGCGCCACCGCCACCGCCTGCGTGCGGTTTTCCATCCCCAGTTTCGATAAAATGCTGCCAACATGGGATTTAACTGTTTGCTCGCTAATCACCAGCGCATCAGCAATTTCGCGATTGGTGCGTCCGCGCGCCATCCATTCCAGCACCTCTTGCTCACGCGCCGAAAGGGCCTCGTCTGCATCCGCATCTTGCAGGGCATGGGCTGTTTGCGGGTCAAGGTAGGGCTCGCCGCGCCCGGCTGCGCGCACCGCCGCAAGCAACACTTCCGGCTGCGCATCCTTGCGCACATACCCAATGGCTCCGGCCCGCCGGGCAGCCTGGGCGCGCGCCGCATCCGCATAGGCCGTTAGCACCACCACCTGCGGCGGGTTGGGCAAGGAACGCAGACAGCGGGTTGCTTCCAAACCATCCATTCCCCCCGGCAGCAGCAAATCCATCAACACCACATCCGCCTGCCAGGCAGCCAGGCGGCCCAGCGCTTCTTCCGCGCTGGCCGCCTCGCCCACCACCTCAATATCAGCAAATGCCTCAAAATAGGCGCTCATTCCGCGCCGCACCACGGCATGATCATCCACCAGAGCTAATCGCACCACATTCATGCTCCAATTATCGCACAAAATTCTGTGCTTATTGCTTGCGATGGCTGCTCAACCGGACTGCATTGAGTGCCAGCCAGGCACCAACCAGCGCCAGGGCAACCAGCAGCGCCAGGGCAAAGGCCCAGGGTTGTTGAACCAGCAACCCCTCCAGCAGCAATTGCGCCAGAGTCACCCGAACGCCATAGCCCAAACGCTCTGCATCCAATGCATTCGGAAAGCGAATCAAGACCACAATCATTGCCAGGCCACTGCTACCCATCGCAACCAATGGCAGCAGTAGCGCCAGCGCCCCTGCCAACCAGCTGGTTGAAAGCTGTGACACTTGCTGCCGCAATGCCTGCCAAAAAAGCGGTGGGCGGGATGAAGCCGATAAAACACTCAGTGAGAGGGACAATGCGCTGGTTACTGCCAGTGTGACAAAGAACAACCAGCCAGGGAGGAATTCCACCAACCCACCCAACGCCAACCCCGGCAGCAATGGCAGCAACACCAACACAACCGGCGCCATCCAGGAACGACGCGGCTGCAAAAGCGCATCCAACTGCCGACGGGAGCGCAATAAAATCCGCAGGAACAGCCACCCCATTGCTAACAAAACCAGCCCTGCCCCCAGCGCAAAGACGATCGAAGACGTTGGTTGCTGCGGCAGCGGCATGAACATCAGCACCCCGCTAAACAGCGCCATGCCCGGCATCAAAGCCGCAAACTGAAGGCTTGTCCAATACACCCGCTCCAGGCGCTTCACATCCCCGCTTTTCAGCTGTGCGCCCAGCAGCGCATATTGCACCCCCAGCCCGGCCAACAACCAAAACAGCGGCGTGCCGAGCGTCAGAATTGGCAACCAGTTCAGCAAACCGGAGAGAGCTTGCAGCACACCGGCACGCAATGCCGCCTCACGAACTGCCGCCTCGGTCACCGGCAGGACAAACACACCAAACAAGTATGCCCCACCAGCCCCAGCCATGACCAACAGCGAAAGCACCTCAGCCAGCGGTTGCCAATCCTGCGCAGCGGAGTTGCCCTGCGGACGAGCCGCCAACAGCCCCCCCAGGGCACCCAGGCCAACCCCAATCAGCAAACTGACCCAAAATGCGCCATGCATCCACAAGAACAGGCCCAACATTGCCTCAACGATCAGGCGCAGGGCCAGTTCCTCCCCAGCCGGATTGAGGCCATAGCGCAACAGCACATCCATGCCCTGCATGGCCGGGGCTGTTGCCAACAGCAATCCAAAGCCCGTCAGGGCCGTCAGTCCACCTGCCGCCGCGCCACCAGCCAGGGCCGCCAAACGCCCGCCCAATTGCAACCAGCGGGCTGCAATCCACCCGGCTAGGCCGGGCAGCAAACCAGCCAGCACCAACCATCCCCAGGGCAACGGCTGTGCCTGCGAAAGATAGCCCTCCACCTGTGCCAACACAAAAGGCGCACCAGCGGCAGCCATGAACAACCCGGCAACCACCCCAACCAGCGCCACACGATTGGGCGCCGGGCTAAGCGGTTGTACCTCCATTTCCGTCGCCTGGGTCTGCAAAGGCAGCAAAACCGTCAACCGGGTGCCCTGACCATTGGCTGAGTGCAAGAGCGCCTGCCCGCCCAAATCTGCCGCCCGCTGTTGAATGCTGGCAACACCCTGGCCGCGCTGCACAGTTGCCAGGTCGAAGCCCTGCCCGTCATCCTGAATGCTCAAACACAATGCCCGCCCGGCCTCATCCAACTGCAATTGCAGCATCACCTGCGAGGCGCGAGCGTGACGGGCCACATTGCTCAATCCCTCCTGCGCCATGCGAAAAACAGCCTCCTGCCACCCTGGCATCAGGGCGTCATCGGAAGGCAAATCACCAATTTCACAATGCACCTTTGCTCCACTACGGTAGCCAAGTGCTTCACACTGCTCATGCAATGCCTGCGCCAGCCCCACCCGCTCCAGGGGGGCCGGGGCCAGTTGTTGCAGCAAGGCGTTCATTTCTGCCAGTGCCTCCTGGGTTGAACTGCGCAAGTCAGCCAGCGCAGCTTTGGATGCCTCCGGGTCACGCTGCCAATGCTCTTGTGCTGCCGCAGCGCTCATTTGAATGCTGAACAACTGTTGTTTAATCGAATCGTGCAATTCGCGCGCCAGGCGGTTTCGCTCCTGCTGCGCTGCCGCTCGCGTCACCTGCTCCAACCAGCCCTGCCGTGCCTGTCCAACATCCTCGGTCAGATGACTCAATCCAGCAATCTGCCACGCCAGACCAAACAAAGGGTCGAGCAAGAAACGTTTTCGCACCGGCAGCGGCTGCCCGGCACGCAACCCGGCCAGCATTCGGCGAATATTTTCGAGCCGAAGGGTGAGCGGCGTCAACAACCCCAAGCCAATCAACACCGTCAACAATCCAGCCAACAAGGCCGGAACATGCAATGCCTGAAAAAACGCTCTCACAACCAAAAGCAACACCATCCCCCCAACCCAGTACACATATAGCGCCCATGTCGAATATCCATCTTGCGTTTGTTTCATTGCCACAACTCCAATCGTTCAAATTTGTGCATAGCATAGCACCTGCTTGATGACAACACATCACCCAAAAGAGGGATTCCATTCAGGCTTGACGCACCTATTAAGCCGCTGTATGATGAGAAAGCCAACGAGGTACATTGCCATGCCAATTTTTGATCACTTCCATTTTCTTGCCCCACTCTATGAAACTTTCATCCCCGCCCGGCCACCGCAGCGCATGATGGAATACTTGCACCTGCCAGAGAGCGGCATTATTCTGGATGCTGGCGGCGGAACCGGACGACTGGCCCAATTTCTTCTCGGACAGAGGCGCACCGTCATCGTCCTGGATGAATCGCATAACATGCTGCGTCAGGCCAGCGCCAAACCTGGCCTGCACCCATTACGCGCCCTGGCTGAGCAGTTGCCCTTTGCTCCCAACAGTATCGCCCGCATCCTGATGGTGGATGCGCTGCATCATGTCCGCAATCAGCCACAAACCCTACACGAAGCATGGCGAGTCTTGCAGCCCGGTGGATGGATTGTGATTGAAGAGCCGGATATTCGACACTTCAGCATCAAGATTATTGCCCTGGCCGAAAAACTGGCCCTGATGCGCAGTCATTTTCTTGCCCCCGCACAAATTGCCGCCCAGTTCCATGACCCGCACGCCCAACTAGAAATAGAAACCGCCGGCAGCACAGCCTGGCTCATCATTCACAAACCAGACGCCTGACCTTGCCGGTGCCTGTGATATAATCATACTATCCATCCATCATTGTCAGACAAGGTGGCTTATGCAAACTCCTACCTTTTCAATCATTGCCCCCATCTTCAACGAAATCGAAAACCTGCCCAACCTCTACCGGCGCGTCCGCGAAGTGATGGATAGCACCGGTGAAGCCTGGGAACTGATTTTAATTGACGATGGCTCGCGCGACGGTTCAACCGACGCCATTCGCAACCTGGCCGCACAAGATGAACGCATTCGCCCCGTCATCTTTGCTCGCAATTTCGGCCATCAAATCGCCGTTACTGCCGGGCTGGATTACAGCCGCGGGCAGGCAGTCGTCATCATTGATGCAGACCTGCAAGACCCGCCCGAAGTCATCCTCGACCTGATTGCCAAATGGCGCGAGGGTTACGAAGTCGTCTATGCTGTGCGCGCCGAGCGCGAGGGCGAAAGCTGGTTCAAGCTCTTTACCGCTTCGCTCTTCTACCGCGTCATCTATCGCATCACCGATGTTAAAATTCCGCTCGACACAGGTGATTTTCGGTTGATGGATCGCAAAGTTGTCAAGGTGATGAACTCGATGCGTGAACATCATCGTTTCCTGCGCGGCATGTCAGCCTGGGTCGGCTTCAAGCAAGTTGGCGTCAATTACCGCCGTGCCGCCCGCACAGCTGGCGAAACCAAATATCCATTCAAGAAAATGCTGCGCCTGGCACTGACCGCCATCACTGGCTTTTCTTATGTACCCTTGCAGCTTGCCACCATCCTCGGCTTTGTTGCCGCCGGGCTGAGCCTGCTTGTCATTCCAGCCGTCATCATTGCCCGCGCCGCCGGCAGCCAGGCCTTCTATGGACAGGCCTCCACCTTGCTGGCAGTTCTCTTCCTCGGCGGTGTGCAGCTCATCTCGCTTGGCATTCTGGGCGAATATATTGGCCGCATCTACGACGAAGTCAAAGGCCGTCCGCTGTATGTGGTTGCCCAGGCACCCCAAGACAAAACCCCTGAACCCTAAGCGCGGTTCCCAAACTGTGCATTTCACCCTTTTAAGGAGACCCGAATGGCAAAAATTGACCTGACCATCCATCCCGAGCGGCGCACCCGCGCGATTGAGCGCGCCCGGCAGCGGAACATTATCATCCCCACCTTCGCCCAAATGAAGAATCCAGCCCTCATCCCCGCCGGCATCCGGGCTGAACTTGCCAAAATTGGACTATGGGATGTTCACCCACGCAACTTGTTCCGCATCAGCTGGCAAAACCAACCCATTGCCAGCGGCGGTGGATTTGGCGGGGTGAACTTCATCGAGCTTCCTTCCAACCTGACCGGCGTTCCGGCCCGCATTCTGGCCCTGGTGGGCAAATGGTTCCCTACCGGCGCCCACAAGGTTGGCGCCGCCTTTGGCTGCCTGGCCCCACGCCTGGTCACCGGCCAGTTTGACCCCACCACCCAAAAAGCCGTCTGGCCCTCAACCGGCAATTACTGTCGCGGAGGAGCCTACGACTCGGCGCTATTGGCCTGCGATTCGATCGCCATTCTGCCCGAAGGCATGAGCCGCGAGCGCTTTGAATGGCTCAAACAAATTGCCGGTGAAGTAATTGCCACCCCGGGGAGCGAGTCCAACGTCAAGGAAATCTTTGATAAATGCTGGGAACTGCGCCGCTCCGGCCAGGATTTGATGATCTTCAACCAGTTTGAGGAATTTGGCAATTACCTGTGGCATTACAGTGTTACTGGGCACGCCATGCAGGCCGTCCTCGAAGCCGCGCTTGGCCCGCACGACACCTATCGCGGGGTTGCCCTGACAACCGGCTCGGCTGGCACCATTGCCTGCGGCGATTACCTGAAACAGCTCTTCCCGGCCAGCAAAATCATTGCCAGCGAGGCATTACAATGCCCCACCCTGCTTAACAACGGCTTTGGCGCACACCGCATTGAGGGGATTGGCGATAAACATGTGCCGTGGATTCACAATATCGCCAACACCGATATCGTCACCGCCATTGACGACAACGCGGTCGTCTCAATTATGCGCCTGTTCAACGAGCCTGCCGGCCAGGCCCTGCTGGTGGAGCAAGGTGTGCCGCAAACCACCGTTGCACAGCTGGATTTGCTTGGCTTCTCGGGCATTGCCAACCTGCTCTCTGCCATCAAATTTGCCAAATATTACGAGTTGGGTGAGCAGGATGTCGTTCTGACCGTGCTGACCGACTCAATGCAACTCTATGGCAGCCGTGTGCAAGAAATGCGCCACGAAATGGGCGAATTTGGCTCACGCCAGGCCGCCATTGCCCTGGCGCGCGACCTGCACGGCGAAACAACCGCCAATTTACAAGAGTTGACCTATGTTGAACGGCGGCGCGTCCACAACCTGAAGTATTACACCTGGGTTGAGCAACAAGGCCGCACCTATGAAGAAATTTTGGCCCAATGGTACGACCGCAGCTACTGGAGCGACATCCCGACCCAGGCCGATGAAATTGACGCCCTGATCACCGAATTTAACGCCGAAACCGGTCTGCTGAAACAGTACCGCTAATGGAGAGCGCCTATCCGCCCGACTCGGCCCTCATCCTGGTCGGTGTGATGACTCATCCACGCGACCTGGAAATTGCGCGCCTGTTGGGCTGGTATCGCATCCCCCTGCGTTTTGCACCGCGCGTCATCGCTGTAGATTACCTGGCCTTCTATCAAAATCACAGCTTTGGCGCGCGGCATGGCGGGCAAATTGAATGCACCGCTGCACTGCGCGGCCACGAATTGACAACCCGCGGCGAACTGCTGCGTGAGGAACGCTCGCACCCACGCGCCAACGAGGAATATTACAAATTATCGCTTGGCCCGCTCCAAACCTTGCCACAGCCCATCCGCCATGGCAATTGGCGACGGATCACTTTTCTTTACACACTGGGCAGCCTGCTGCGCCAGGCCCGCACCCTGGATGACCTGGTTGTGCCAGCCGAAGAGCGCGCCGGCCTGTGGCGCTGCCTGCGGGAACGCGCCGATTCGCCTCAGGAACTGCCCGAAGACGATTTCAACCTCGACCCGGCACTGCTGGCCCTGCTGGGCGCGCTCGACCTGGGAAAGAATGCATGAATACCCTTCTCCTCCAATCTCCCACCCTTGTCACGGCTGCCGAAACCTTCACGGCCGATGTGCTGATTGAAGGCGAGAAAATCGCCGCCATTGGGCAGCACCTGACCCCACCGCCCGGCTGCACCAGCCTGGATGCAAGCGGCAAACTGCTGCTGCCCGGCGGGGTAGATGTTCACGTTCACCTCGACTTGCCAATGTTCGGCACCGTCTCCTCCGATGATCATTACACCGGCAGTAAGGCAGCTGCCTTTGGCGGCACCACAACCGTGATTGATTTCATCTCACAGGATGCCGACCCATTGCTTGCCAACCTGACCACCTGGCAGGCCAAAGCAGCGCCCTGCGCCATAGATTACAGCGCCCATATGAACATTAGCCATCTCACCCCACAAGTGCTGAACGATCTGCCGCTCCTGGCCGATGCTGGCATTCCGAGCCTGAAGGTTTTCACCGCCTACAACAATCGCCTGCGCCTATCAGATGGTGATATTTTTCGCGTCCTGCGTGTTGCAGGTCAACACGGCATCCTCACCCTGGTACACGCTGAAAACGGCGATGTGATTGAGCTGCTCATCGCCGAAGCGCTGGCGGCTGGTCACACCGAGCCGCTCTGGCACGCCCGCACCCGTCCCGCCTGGGGCGCCGTGGAGGCCGGGCTGCGTGCCGCGGCCCTGTCGGCCCAGGCTGGCAATGCCCCGCTCTACATCGTCCACATGAACGCTGGTGGCGAAGCGGACATGTTGCGCTACGCCCGTCAGGCCGGTTTGCCAATCTTTGGCGAAACCTGCCCGCAATACCTGCTCTGCGATGAAAGTTTGCTTGCCCGCCCCGACGGCGCCAAGTGGATTTGTTCGCCGCCCTTGCGCAGCACAGACGATCAGGCGCGCCTGTGGCGCGGCCTGCAAGAAGGCGATCTTCAGGTCATCGCCACCGATCACTGCCCGTTCTTTTACGATGGCAGCCGCCCAATTGACTACGAAGGGCACCCCATTGCCATCCCCGGCAAAGAACTGGGGCGCGGCAATTTCACCAAAATCCCCAATGGCCTGCCCGGTGTGGGCGACCGACTGCCGGTGCTGTGGACGGCTGGCGTGGGCAGCGGCAAACTAACGCCCAACCAATTCGTTGCCCTCAACTGCACCAATCCAGCCCGTCTCTTCGGCCTCTACCCGCGCAAAGGCGCCTTGCTGCCCGGCTCCGATGCCGACCTGGTGTTGTGGAACCCGCAGCAAACACTTACCTATGGTGCAGCAATTGCACAGCACCGCACCGATTACAACCTCTATGAAGGTTGGCAACTAACCGGTTGGCCAGAACGGGTCTTCCTGCGCGGAGAATGCATTGTCGAACACGGACGTTGGCTGGGGCAACGCGGCCAGGGTCAATTTTTGTCCCGTCAACGCTTCAAGCGACCTCAAGGGCTGTAAATGCTCGTTCTGCTGCCCATCTTTGTCCTGCTGCTTGCTGCTGGCGCGGTGCTACTTACCAACCGTATGCGCCCTGGCTTTGGCCCGGCCTGGCTGGTTAACATTGGACTGGTGTTGCTCAGCTGGATCATCGTCCTGGTCATGCGCTGGCAGATGACCGCCCCGCTTGTCATCAGCGATTGGCTGCCCCTCCAAACCAGCAGTGGAGCGCTGCTACTAAGTTTCGATTCCATCTCCTGGCCCTATGCCTTTGCACTGGTTTCGGTTGTTCTGGCAGTCATGCTCACCCTGCCCATCCGCCTGCCCGCTGCTGCCGAGCCCAACCTTTGGGCCCGCAACCTGGGGCTTGCCAGCATGGGGCTGCTTTCCGTTCTCTCGGCCAGCCCGCTCGCTTTTCTGCTTTCGTGGGCAGCGATTGACCTGATGGAATTGGTCATCCGTCTCAACCTGGCCGAAGAATCACCGGCTGATAGCGCTTCGCGCGCCCAGATTGCATTGGCGTTTGGTGTGCGTGTTGGTGGCAGCATCTGTCTGATTGTGGCGCTGATCAGCAGCGCAGCAGCTGGCAGCCCGCTCACTTTCCTGGCTCTTGAACCGCAGATCGGTCTGTGGGTTCTGTTGGCTGCCGGGCTACGATTGGGCGTTTTGCCGCTCAACCTGCCCTTTGTCAGTGAAGACCCGCGCCGGCGCGGGCTTGGCACCCTGCTGCGCCTGGTATCTGCCGCTTCCAGCCTGGCCCTGCTGGCGCGTCTGCCACAAAACAGCATACCGCCCGCCTGGCAGCCCTTCCTGCTCGCCTTTTGCACCCTGGCAGCGCTGTATGGCTCGGCCATGTGGGTAGCAAGCCGCAACCCGCTCAATGGCCGGCCCTACTGGCTGATTGCCCTGGCAGCCCTATCCATTGGCTGCGTGGTACAAAACGCCCCCAATGCCAGCCTGCCCTGGGGCCTGGCCCTGTTGTTGGTTGGCTCCGTCCTCTTCCTCTATTCCGCACACGACCGACGCGCCCTGGCCTTTCCCATCCTTGCCATCCTGCTCCTGCCTGGCCTGCCTTTCACCCCTTTTGGCGGCGGCTGGAGCGGGCTGCTCCCCATGCCCTTCAATGCCGCCGGGCTGGTCTTCCTGATCAGCGTTGGCTTGCTCACCTTTGGCGCTGTGCGCCCATTGTTGCGTACGGGCGGCGAACTGGCCGGCAGCGAAGGCTGGGTTCGAGTTGTCTACCCGCTGGGCTTGCTCATCCCTAGCATTGCAGCCTGGTTGATTGGAGCGACACAAACCGGTAGCCTGAGCCTGGGACGCTGGTGGGCTGCCCCACTCACGCTCCTCTTTGCTTCATTCAGCATGTTGCTCTTTCACCGACCCGTGCAGCGCAGCGGCCCACAGCCCTGGCTGGATCAAGCTGCTCGCCGCGCCGGACAGGAATTGGCAAACCTTTTGAACCTCAATTGGGCCTATCGGCTGCTCTGGTGGCTCTACCGACAAATTGAAAAGCTGATCAACCTCCTCTCGCTGCTTCTGGAGGGGGATGGCGGCGTGCTATGGGTTCTGGTGCTGCTCGCCCTGCTCCTCTCCCTCCTCCGTCAGGCAGGCAATTCATGACCATGCCGCTCTTTTCCTTCTCTGCCCTGGCCGCCGTGTTGCTGCTGATCGCCGCATCCCTTGCCCTGCTGCTGAGCGAACGCTGGCGCTGGCAGATTTTGGCCCTGGCCGCCCAATACCTGGCGGCTTTCTGGCTCATCAGCCTGATTTGGCCCATTGGCCTGGCAGCGGTCAAACTTGTCACTGGCTGGATGACGGCTGCCATTCTGGCGGCCAGTCAGCCCGGCCATACCAGCAGCGAAGAGACCCATCTTTCGCTGCGCCTCTTCCGCCTTTTCGCAGCCTTCTTCCTGCTCGCCTTTGCCCTGGCTTTGCTGCCCACCCTTGAGCAACAAATTCCTGTTCAACCCGCCTTCCTGCTCGGTAGCCTGGTGCTCTCTGGCATGGGCCTGTTGCAGCTCGGCATCACGACCCGCCCCCTGCGCATCATCCTTGGACTGCTCAACCTGCTGGCTGGCTTTGAGATTCTATACGCCAGCATGGAAAACTCACTCCTCGTCACCGGTTTGCTATCGCTGATCAACCTCAGCCTGGGGCTGGCCGGGGCCTACTGGCTGGTTGGCCCACAGATGGAGACCGAACAATGAGCGCTCCCCTGATATGGGTTGGTTTGCCAATTTTGCTCAGCGTCATCCTGGCAACATTGGATCGTCGCCGCACACTTTCGGGCTGGCTGGCTGCGGTGCTGTGCATAATCCTGGTTCTGCTCGCCGCCACACTGGAAATTGGTCAGCCGCTGCGCGTTGGACGGGATGTCTGGGAACTCAAGGAATCGTTTTCCCTCTTAGGCCGTGCCTTCGTTCTGGTGCGCGGCGAGCAAGGCTTCCTGGCGCTACTCTACAGCCTGGGCGCCCTATGGCAAATTGGCGCCCTTTCCACCCGCACCCCGCGCTTTTTTGCCCCCATCAGCCTTGCCATCCTTGGCCTGTTGGTTGCAGCGCGCTCGGTACAGCCCTTCTTGTTTGCTGCCCTGCTGATTGAAATTGCCGTTCTGCTCAGCCTGCCCCTGCTCACCCCGCCAGGACAGCGCGTGGGGCAAGGGGTGCTGCGGTATCTCATCTTTCAAACCCTGGCTCTGCCCTTCATCCTGCTCTCGGGTTGGGTCTTTGGTCTGATCGAGGCCAACCCGGCCCGCGAGGAATTGTATCAACAAGCCGCTTTGCTGCTCGGGATGGGCTTTTCCCTCTGGCTGGCCGTCTTCCCCTTCTACACCTGGCTACCCCTGCTGGCTGGTGATTCGCCCCCCCTGGTTGCTGGCTTCCTGTTCAGCATTCTGCCAACAGTTGTACTCTTCTATGCATTGGACTTCTTAAATGCCTATGCCTGGCTGCGCACAACGCCTCTCTTGGCCCCAACCCTACAATTGACCGGCGCCATCATGGTCGCAACCGGCGGCATTTGGGCTGCCTTCCAGCGCGATTTAACGCGCCTGTTTGGCTACGCTGTGATCGTTGAAACCGGTCTGGCATTGCTTGCGCTCAGCCTGCGCAGCAGTGTGGGCATGAGCATCTTTGCGGCTGCCTTTCTGCCCCGTCTGCTAGCCCTTTGGCTTGGTGCGTTCTCGCTTTCCATTCTGCGTCAGCAAAACCTCTCACTTGCCCTGAGTGGGTTAAATGGCCTGCTGCGCCGTTCTCCGCTTGCCAGCGCGGCCCTGCTCGTTGCCTGGTTTTCCCTCGGCGGCCTGCCCCTCCTGGCTGGTTTTCCACTGCGTCAGGTACTCTTCCAGACCCTGGCACAGCAAAACCTGTCAACCGCCCTATGGGTTTTCCTTGGCAGCATTGGTCTGCTCTTCACCGGGCTGCGCGCCCTACACCTCATGGCGCAACAACCCAACGATGCAGGGCGGCTATCCATCCCCTGGCATCAAACGCTGTTGCTCATCCTGGGCAGCCTGAGCCTGTTTTGGATTGGAATTTTCCCCTCCAGCCTTTTGACAGGCATGATAAGTCTGGTACAATCATTTCGAAACTTACCCTGATACATTTTTCTCCGGTGGAGCATAGCCATGGAAAACGAACAACTAATTCAACGCCTGGAATGGCTGGAAGAAGAACGCCGCAAGGATAAAACCGCCATTGCCATGCTGCAAGAACGGCTCAGCGCGCTGGAAGCGCTTCAGCCCGGACTGGCGCAACAGGTCAAAGACCTCTCAACTGAAAATACCCGTCTGGCAACAGCCATGGGCCGCTTTGAGCAAATTGATGCCTCCATCGCCCAACTGCGCATCGAATTTACCCGCAGCCTGGAAACCGCCGAGCGGCAGCGCAATGACCGAGACCGCGAAACCGAAAAAACCCGCCTGGCCGACCTGGAAATGCTCAACAAAGCAATTGGAGAGGTGCGCAAAGGCCTCGATCCCATCAGCGAACTGCGCCGCGGCCTGCAAGCCCGCGTAGAAGAAGATTTTCGTCTGGCCCGTCTGATTGAAGAAACCAGCCAAAAAGTGTTACAGACTCGCCGCTCCGATGATGAATACCGACACACCCAAAAACTGCTCGAGGAAAATCAGCGCCAGGACAACAAACGCATCACAGACCTGCTCGGCGAAGTTGCTGCCCTGCGCAAGCGCATTGAAGAACAACGCGGCAAAGTAGACCTGGTGGGCGATGCACAGCGCCGCCTCGAAACCCGCATCAGCGACTTTCAGGCCGCCGATTCAGAACGCCGTCAGGTCATCACCACTTTTGTGGACAAGCAAAACATGCTCTCGGTAGAGCGCGACCGCACCTGGAAAGAATGGCAAACCCGCTTTGAGGAAATTGAACGCACCTCAACCAATATTGATACCCAATTACAGGCCCTGGATGCAACACAGCGTGCCATCAAACGCGCCCAGGAAGCCTTTGAAGAAATCACGCAGCGCTTTGAACGCCGCATCAACGAAATTACTGAAATGCAGCGCCTGGTCGAAGACCGCTTCCGTCAGGAATGGGTGGCCTTCAAGGCCGATGACCAGAAACGCTGGGCCAATTACTCCCTGGCACAGGAAGAACAGCAACGCGAAGTCTCACGACAGTTTGAGAAATTAAACGAGCGCATTCTGCCGCTTGAAGACCTGCTCCAAAGCCTGAAAGAACGCCTCATCCAGGTGAATGAAGAAACCAGCAAACGCCTGCAAGCCCTGTTGGCCCTCAGCCGACAATGGGTTGAAAACTATGAGCAAACGTTCCGCCGCTCGTGAACAAGCGAGGTAAACCATGCGCGTTATCGGCACCGCCGGCCATGTAGATCACGGAAAATCCACCCTGGTTGCGGCCCTGACCGGCACACACCCCGACCGGCTGAAAGAAGAACAACAGCGCGAGATGACGATTGAGCTGGGGTTCGCCTGGTTCACCCTGCCGGATGGACAGGAAGTGGGAATTGTGGATGTACCTGGTCACCGCGACTTTATCGAAAACATGCTGGCTGGTGTCGGCGGCATGGATGCTGCGCTGTTTGTGATTGCCGCTGATGAAGGGATCATGCCGCAAACGCGCGAGCATCTCGCCATCCTGCACTTGCTACAAATCCCGCGCGGCATCATCGTCCTCACCAAAACCGACCTGGTTGATGATGAGGAATGGCTGGAACTGGTTGAAATGGACGTGCGCCAGGCCATGCAGGGCAGCGTGCTACAAGGGGCCCCCCTGGTGCGTGTTTCGGCCCGCAACGGACAAGGGATCAGCGAGCTGAAAACGGCGCTGATGCAATGCCTGACTGATAGCAGCCCGCGCCCCGACCTGGGCCGCCCGCGCTTGCCAGTAGACCGCGTCTTCACCATGCCCGGCTTTGGCACCATCGTCACCGGCACCCTGCTGGATGGCCGCTTTCACCTCGGCGACGAGGTGGAAATTCTGCCCGCCCGGCTGCGGGGACGGGTGCGCGGGCTGCAAACACACCGCAAAAAGGTGGAACAGGCCCTGCCCGGCAGCCGCTGCGCCATTAACCTTGCCGGCGTGGAACTCGACCAGGTAGAGCGGGGCAACCTGATTGCCGCCCCGGGCCGCTATCAGCCCAGCCAGCGGCTGGATGTGCAGGTGGAATTATTGCCCGATGCCAGTGCCGTGCTGGCGCACAATGACGAAGTCAAGTTCTTCCTCGGCAGCGCCGAAAGTCTGGCACGGGTGCGCGTCCTGGGCGGGGAAGAAATTCATCCCGGCGAAACCGGCTGGCTGCAACTTGAGCTAAACAACCCAATGATTGCCGTGCGCGGGGATCGTTACATCTTGCGCCGCCCCTCTCCCGGCGAAACAATTGGCGGCGGCGCCATCTTAGACCCGCACCCCGCCCGGCGTCACAAACGGCACGACCCGCAAGTGCTGAATCGCCTCCAAAGCCTGTTGCACGGCAGCCCAGAAGATGTCCTCTACCAGGCCAGCCTGGCACTCGGACTGGCACCGCACAGCGATGTGCTGGCGCGCGCCCGTCTCCCCGAAGAGCAAGCACAGGCCGCCCTGCACACCCTGCTCGAAAACGGTCAATTGCTGCAAATTGAACTGGGCGGCACATTGCTGATTGCCCGTCCAACCTGGGCCGCCCTCAGCGACCAGGCCCTGGCCGAGGTCGAACAATTCCACACCACCTATCCCCTGCGGCGCGGCATGCCGCGTGAAGCGCTCAAGAGCCGTCTGAAATTACAGCCCCGCCCCTTCCAGGCACTCCTCAAAACCTGGTTAGAACAGGCCCTCCTCTGTGAACATGGCGCCCTGGTATCCAAAGCTGGCTTCGGCGTTCAATTCACCCAACAGCAAAGCGCACAGGTTGCACAACTATTGGCACGCTTTGCCGCCAACCCCTACAGCCCACCCAGCAGCAAAGAATGCAGCGCTGAACTTGGCGAAGAATTATTTAATGCCCTGCTTGAACAAGGCCAACTGATTGCCGTCTCTGCCGAAGTCGTCTTCCGTCCCCGCGAAGTGGAAGCAATGCAAAACTGGGTGGTTGAACACCTGCATGCCCATAGCAGCCTGACCGTGATTGAATTCCGTGACCACTACCAAACCAGCCGTCGCTACGCCCTGGCATTTTTGGAATATCTCGACTCGCAGGGCCTCACCCTGCGTGAGGATGAGGCCCGGCGCCTGCGAACACGTTAGGATCATTTGAGGGCTGCGCGCCGCAAACCCAATACCACCATGCCAATGAGCAGAACCGCAACCCCCACCCCGGCGGCCCAGGCCACAACCGGCTGAGCAGCATTGAACTTGACCACAATGCCAATGAAGGCCCACACCAACACCAACACATAGGCCACCTCACGGCGCAGCGCCATCATTGCCAGCCCCAGAAGCGTGCCAACCGCCAGCACCACTGCCGACCAAATCGCCGGAGAGAGACCAAAGCCATCCCACTGCCAGACGAAGAGCAACGCCGCAGCATTCGCAATCGTTGCAACCGAAATCCAGCCCAGGTAAATACTAAACGGCACCTGCACTGCCCAGCGTTCGCGCAGCGCAAAGGGACGCTGTCCGATGCCGAGCCGCAGATAGATAGCAATCAGCGAACCGAGCAAACCCAACATCAGCACCATGGAAAGCGGCACCTGGTTATAATGCCAGGCAAAAATCCAGGCCATATTGAACAGTGCTGCCGCCTGAAACCAGGGGAAAACCGCCTTCAGTCGAGCATCGGCACGTTGAGCAGGTAAAGCCTGATAAACAGCAAAGGCAATCAGGCCCAAATAAATCACCCCCCAAATTGAAAACACATAGCCAGCCGGTGTAAACAAAGTCGGGATTGCATCTGCAATTTGACCCGTATCCTGTCCATTGATTGGCAAAGCATTTGCCAACCCATTGACTGTGATGACCGCCACAACTGCCACCAAATTGAGAATTTGTCGAAAGTTCATGTCGAGCTCCTTGTAGTATGTTTGTATCAATTATGTCAAAAGTCGGGCGGTTTTACAATCAATTGTAGAAGGTTGAGGTATCTTGACTCCCTGCTTGCTTTTTGCTACAATGGGTTCAGTCGGTCGGTCAACCGACTGAACCCATCTTTTGCATCCCAGGCAGGCAAATCCCATGGCAAGACGCAAAGACCCCAACAGCAATATCCGCCAGCAAATTCTCGCCGCTGCCAATCAGCTCTTCATCGAGCGTGGCCTCGATCACACCAGCCTGAAAGACATTGCTCTGGCAGCCCAAATTAGCCCCGGCACCCTGTTCTACTACTACGCATCCAAATCGGCGCTTGTCTTCGATGTTACCGATCAGCACTTCGACCGCCTCACCCATCAGCTGCTCATCTGGGTCACACAAACTCAGGGCAACGCCAATTTGCAACAGCTCCTCACCGTCGTCTTTGAAACCATCATCGGCGACCTGACGCGCGGCAAACTGCATCATTACCTGATCAACGAAGCCGCAACCCATGATCCCTCCATTCGCCAGCGCTTTCAACAAAAGTATGCCGAATGGCGCCAGATGATTGAGACCGGCATCTCCAGCGTCCTGCCCAACGATGAACGCCGTCCCATCCTGGCACAAATTATCCTCGCCACACTGGATGGATTGATCATCCAGGCCATCCTCGGCGTGCAAGACCTGCCCCTGCCCTCAATCATCAACTGTCTCGTGCAACTTGCCCCCCACCCGGGAGAAACCCATGAACTCAGCCCAGTATCCTGAATTGTTGCCGCACCGCAAACCGTTCAAGCGTGCCATCAATCAAATCGTCCTGTTTGTCCTGGGACGAGCCGTGCAGTCGCTCTCCCGTTATGAGCCGCGCATCCGCCACGAAGTTGCCAGCTGGCCGGAGAACTTCACCCTCATGCTGGTTGTGCGCCCCAAGGGCGGCAGCCTGGCTCTGCGTCGCACGCCTCAGGCCACGCTACGCTACCTGGGCCGCAGCTTCGACCCCAACCAGGCCGATGTCGTCATCTACATGAAAGATATTGAAAGCGCCTTTGCCATGTTCACCGGCCAGCTTGGCATTGATATGGGCTACGCCCGGCATTGCATGTGTGCCAGCGGCGACCTTTCGAACACCGTTTCGGTTGTGCGCGTCCTCAACACCGCCGTTGCCTACCTCTTCCCGGCCTTCATTGCCCGCCGACTGATGAAACGCCTTCCGCCAACCCCTTTCTGGCAAAAACAGGCCCGCCGACTGCGCACCTATCTGCTCGGCATCCCCTTTGGCATCTAACCCCAGGAGGTTTCTCATGCTGCCCGAATATTATGAATTTCACTTTCCCGTCAAGCTCCTTTCTGGACACACCGCCCTCAACAACCTCTCCGGCGAATTGCTCCAGGCCAATGTCCGTCGTCCATTGCTCATTACCGATGCCGGCGTTGTGCGAGCCGGTCTGATTGACATCGTGCGCGATGCTTTTGCCGAATCAGAAATCACTTTCGGTGCGCTCTACGA
This sequence comes from uncultured Anaerolinea sp., assembly GCA_964453115.1. GTDB lineage: Bacteria > Chloroflexota > Anaerolineae > Anaerolineales > Anaerolineaceae > JAIWNK01. Next base: position 123,482 of record CAYVRT010000005.1, read on the forward strand.
TCAGGTGCCACCCGAATCCTCAACCCGAATTGTCAACGAGCTGGCCGAACTGTGGCGCACCCGCAGCTGCGATAGCATTCTGGCGATTGGCGGCGGCTCCGTCATTGATACCGCCAAAGGCGTCAACATTCTCGTCTCGCTGGGTGGCAACGATGTGCGCGCCTACCGCGGCGCCGAAACATTGCCCGGCCCGCTGCGCCCGCTGTTTGTTGCCCCCACCACCGCCGGCACCGGCTCCGAGGCAACCAATTCCGCCGTCATTGCAGACCCCGAAAGCGGCGTGAAGATGCTGTTCGTTTCCGAATTTCTTCTGCCGCGCGCCGCCGTGTTGGATACCCGACTGACCCTCACCCTGCCGCCGCGCCTGACCGCTGCCACGGGCATGGATGCACTGACCCACGCCATGGAAGCCTGCCTCAGCATCCAAAAGAACCCCATCAGCGATGCCTATGCCTGGCAGGCAATCAACCTCATCCGCCAATTCCTGACCCAGGCAGTGCGCACCCCGGATGACAAAACCGCCCGCCTGGCCCTGGCAAATGCCAGCACACTGGCCGGGGCTGCCTTCTCCAACGCCATGGTCGGCTGTGTCCATTCGATGGGCCATGCCGCCGGAGCCGTTGGACACATTCCGCACGGCGTAGCCATGAACATCTTTTTGCCATTTGGCCTGGCCTTCAACTTACAAAAGCGCGCCGACGTGCTGGCCGAATTGCTTCTGCCCCTGGCTGGCGCAGAAGTTTACGCAACCACGCCCCCCATCAGCCGCGCCCAACGCACCATCACCGCCATCCATGAATTGAAGGATGAATTGCACACCCTGTGCGGCCTACCGCGCACCCTGCAAGAAGCCGGTCTGACACGTGAACAGCTGCCTGCCATTGCCCGCCTGGCAATCAACGATGGTTCTGCCATGATGAACCCAATCGAACTGGGGCTGGAAGAAGCCACCACCCTGGCCGAACAAGCCTTTGCGTGAGGAAAAAAACATGCCACTCATCCGCTGTGCCTGGGCCATCAGCCCACTCGCCATCGCCTATCACGACCTGGAATGGGGCGTGCCGCAGCACGACGACCGCACCCTGTTTGAATTTCTCCTCCTCGAAGGAGCGCAAGCCGGTCTCAGCTGGGAAACCATCCTCAAAAAGCGCCCCGCCTACCGAGCAGCCTTTGCCGGTTTTGACCCACAGCAGGTTGCCGCCTTCGATTCCACACACCAGGCTGCCCTGCTGCAAAACCCCGGCATCGTCCGCAACCGGCTCAAGATTGCCTCCGCAGTGCAAAACGCGGCGGCTTTCCTGCGCGTCCAGGCTGAATATGGCAGCTTTGATGCCTATCTCTGGCGCTTCGTTGACGGGCAGCCAATCCACAACACCTGGCACAGCCTGCGCGAACTGCCCGCCCAAACCCCGCTCGCCCAGCGCCTCAGTCAGGACCTGCGCCAGCGCGGCTTCACCTTCGTTGGCCCCACCATCTGCTACGCCTTCATGCAAGCGGTTGGCCTGGTCAACGACCACACCACCGATTGCTTCCGTTACCCCGAGCTGAGAGGAGTCTCACACCCGCTATGAACGCTGTGATGGGCAAAGTCTTATGGGTTAACTTAACCGATGGAGAAATTTGGGAAGAAGCCATCCCGCCCCAAATGTATGAGCGCGTCCTCTCCGGGCTGGGGCTGGCCGCGCACCTGCTTTATCAACGCATCCCACCCGGCTGCGACCCGCTCGGCCCGCAAAACATTCTCGGCTTCGTCTCCGGCCTGCTCACCGGCACAGGCAGCCTGATGACCGGGCGCTGGATGGTGGTGGGAAAATCGCCGCTCACCGGGCGCTGGGGCGATGCCAATTGCGGCGGCAACTTATCACCCGCCATTAAACAATGCGGATACGATGGCATCTTCTTCACCGGCATCAGCCCCAAACCAGTCTACCTGCTGGTAGAGCATGGGCGGGCCGAACTACGCGATGCCAGCGACCTGTGGGGCAAGGACACCCGCCAAACCGAGGATGAACTGCTGGCGCGCATGAACGGACGGCAAGGCGCCATTGCCTGCATTGGCCCCGCTGGCGAAAAGCGCTCGCTCATCTCTGGCATCTCCAACGATCAGGGACGCATGGCGGCCCGTGCAGGGTTGGGCGCCGTCATGGGCAGCAAGCGCCTGAAAGCAATTGCCCTGCATGGCGCCTACCGCATCCCCGTCCACGATGCGCCGGAGATGAAACGCCTCAGCGACCGCTTCAACCGTTTCCTCAACATTCAGCCGCCCTTCGTCAACGGGCGCAGCATGGCCCTTTTGGGGTGGCTATTGCAAGTGCTACCCCTCCAAATGCGTCAGGATGGCCTGCTGTACAAAATTCTGCTGCGCAAATGGGGCACCGTCAGCATGAATCAATTCAGCATCGAAACTGGCGATGCTCCCATCCGCAACTGGGGGGGCAGCAACCGCAGCTACGGCATGCGCATCTCGCAGCGCCTCGACCCCGACCGCATTCGCGCCCGCGAACAGGTCAAATATCATTGCTATTCCTGCCCGGTAGGCTGCGGCGGCATTTGCAGCCTGCCCAAAGGGGGCGAAACGCACAAACCCGAATACGAAACTGTTTTGGCGCTCAGCGGATTGCTGCACTGCGATGACCTGGACATCATCTTTGAAGCCAACGAACTGCTCAACCGCGCCGGCATGGATAGCATTTCCGCCGGCGGTGCAGTCGCTTTCGCAATTGAGTGCTTTGAGCGCGGCCTGTTAACACCCGAAGAAACCGATGGCCTGGAGCTGCGCTGGGGCAATGCCGCCATCATCCTGCCGCTGCTGCAACGCATGACACAGCGCCAAGGCCTGGGCGACCTGCTGGCAGATGGTGTCAGGGTGGCTGCGCAACGCCTGGGGCGCGGCAGCGGCGAGTTTGCCATTCATGCCGGCGGTCAGGAGCTTGCCATGCACGATGGCCGCAACGACCCCGGCTTTGCCCTTCATGCAGTGGTTGAGCCAACCCCAGGACGGCACACCATTGGCTCCTACCTGTATTACGAAATGTTTCAACTGTGGCGAAAATTGCCGCACCTGCCCGCCGTGCGCAGCCTGTTCTACCACAAGAACAGCAAATACCGCTCCGATGCCGAAAAGGCCATCTGGGCCGCAGCGTGCAGCCAATTTACCCAATTGATGAACGGCGTTGGACTGTGCCTGTTTGCCGGGCTGTTTGGCGTGCACCGCCTGCCCGTCTTTGAATGGCTGAATGCCGCAACCGGCTGGCAAAAAACACCGCAAGAATATCTGCGCATCGGACAGGATATTCAAACCATTCGGCAAGCCTTCAACGCCCGAGAAAAAGCCGCTCTACAGGCCGAGATTCATCCACGCGCCCTTGGAAGCCCGCCACTGAGCGAGGGCGCCAACCGCGGGCGCAGTGTCCCGCTTGCAACGTTGGTATCGCTCTACTGGCAGCAAATGGGCTGGGATGAAAACGGCCGCCCGCGCCCCGAACAATTGCAAGCCCTGGGGCTGGAAGCCCCTGAATAGGCCAAAGGAGAAAACAGCATGTCCTACACCATCACCGAAGACTGCACCGGCTGCACCGCCTGCGTCCGGCATTGCCCGGTTGAAGCGATTACCGGTCAGCGCAAACAACAGCATTTCATTGACCCAACGTTCTGCATTGAGTGCGGCGCGTGTGTGCTTGTTTGCCCATCTCGGGCCATCCTCTCCCCGAATGGTGCGCCCGGCAAACCACAGCGGCCCATCGAATGGCCGCAACCAGCCTGGGACTATAGCGCCTGTGTCCTGTGCCGCATCTGCGTCGTCACCTGCCCAACCGGTGCCATCCGCCTGATGGACAGCAACCATGCCAACGGCATCCGCGCCGGCGAACCCTACCTGCACGACCCGAAGGCCTGCATCGCGTGCAGTTTTTGTGCCGCCGATTGCCCAACCAATGCCATCCGCATGGTCAGCCGACAAGTTGAATAGGGTTGAGGGCGACTCTGGCGCGCACCCCCAAATGATGAAACAGAAAGCCGCCCCTTACGGGACGGCTTTCGGCTTTTTTGGCTGCGACGCACCAAACTCAAGCGAGGAGGGGCGCCGCAGCCTTAGACGAACTACTATCTATCATTTTCGACACCACCTCCTCCTTTCTTTAGGATAGCAACTCCAGGAGGATCAACCTCTGTTCTGAGTATCACACAAAATCAGACGCAAGTCAAGCCCTGTACAAGGTCAAGATTTTACCAGCGCGTGGAAAAATTGACCCGCCAGGCCGCACCATCGCTCTTAACCTCCGAGCCGGTGTTGACCACCTCGAACCAGGTCTGCCCCGGTTTAAAGGCCACCAATTGCCCATTCGCATCCACCAGCGTCAACAGCGCATCGGCTGCACTGCGCTGCCAGCGCAGGCGGTACAATTGTCCATCCCGCAGTAACAAAGCATCGCCGCTGCCATTCAATGCCATTTCCATCATCTCCGTCTCGGCAGATGGCACCACATCCTGATGCGGAACGAAGATCACCACCACATTCTCAACCCCAATCTGCTCCCCTGTTGCCGCATCGGTCAACGGCACATAGCGTTCACTGGCTGCATCGGAGGCATTTTGCTGATCCACACTGCGCAAATAGCGCCCGCTCTCCGCATCATAGTTCCAGCGGTTATAGATGGCAATTGAAAAGCGCACCGTCAACTCCTGCGCAGCCTGCCCGCCCTGCGGGGCTTCGATCTTGAAGAACATCCCATCCAGGTTTTGGCGGCTGTTATCCACCTGCACCTGACGCAGATATTCACCAATTTTGGCCGTGTTTGCCATCAAGTAATTCTTCCCCTTCGGGTCATAGCGGCCAATTGCCCCACTCTGCAACGATTTCGAACCTTCCAGCACCAGCCGGCTGGCAAACTCGGAGCCAGCAAAGCGCTGATAGACGCGCGGGTCGGCGCTGCCAAACACAAACACCGCCTTATACATGCGGATGAGATGCTCATCAAAATAGCGCCCCGAGCGAATGGGAGCGACCACCTCGGCATCCTGCCCATAATAGATGGCGGCAAAGCGCGTTGTGCCAAACTCGGTGTAATATTCATAAACCAGATCGGCAGCCGAAACGCCCAATTGCGGACGGCCCTCACGCGGCAAGTTCTGCACCTTGACGATGATTGGACGCCGCTCGAGCAGGGCCGGGTTTTCAACCTCCAAACCGGTCAAAGGGTTCACACCCGCCGGGAAGCTGCCCGGCCCAAGCCCGGCTGGCGGATAGGCCGGGGTAGCCGTCGGGGATGGCAGCGGCGTGAGTGTTGCCGTCGGCAGCGGGGTTGGCGTGTCCGTCGGCGGCAAGGGGGTTGCAGTGGGCGGCAGCGGCGTGAAGGTTGCGGTCGGCTGCGGGGCAACCAACGGCCCGCAAGCCGTCAACACCATGCCCAACAGCAAAAAGCTCAAAATCAAACCTGCTTTCCAATTCATGTGTATGGAAACTCCTTTGCAAAAAAAATCTGCGAGGATGATACACCCAAAGGGCGCGTTCGTGCAACCCCGCAGGCTGTAGACGCAACACCGCCCGCCAAAGTTCCCGCAGATTGTTGCCTGGTGAATGCGCAAAAAAGCACCGGATGGAGATTTCCATCCGGTGTGGGAATTTTTTGCAGGGGAGGCTTCGAGCCTCCCCCACAAAACACTTGCAG
>CAYVRT010000006.1:0-118546 GCA_964453115.1 uncultured Anaerolinea sp.
GACCTGGCGTTTACGAAACGTCTGCTCTACCGGCTGAGCTACGGTGGCGTGCCGCCTATTATACCAATTTTTCACAAAACGGCAAGAGGAATTGATGAAGATTGCAATGCTTTCCTACCACACCTGCCCACTCGCCACCCTGGGCGGAAAAGACACCGGCGGCATGAATGTCTACGTCCGCGAACTCACCCGTCACCTCGGCCAGTTGGGCGTGCATGTTGATGTCTTCACCCGTTCGCAGGATGAGCATGTCCCACATGTCCTGCACGACCTGGGCTATGGCAACCGCGTTGTTCACATCGCCGCTGGGCCCGAAACACCGCTCCCCAAACCCGAACTCGCCGCACACCTGCCAGCCTTCGCCGAGGGCATTCAACGCTTCGCCGCCGAGAAAGGCATTCACTACGACCTGATCCACAGTCACTACTGGATGTCTGGCATGGCAGCCCAGGCCTTACAAGCCGCCTGGCAAGCCCCCATCGTCCACATGTTCCACACCCTGGTGCAAATGAAGAACCGCGTTGCTCGCCGCCCGGAGGAAAAAGAGGGCGACTACCGTCTGCAAGGCGAACGCCAAATTTTGCAATTCGCCAACCGCATCATCGCCGCCACCCCGGCCGAACAGGCCCAGTTGCAATTCCTCTACCACGCCAACCCACGCCAAATTACCATTCTGCCGCCTGGCGTAGATACCGGGCATTTCTACCCCATCCCGCCAGATGAGGCCAAAGCTGTCATCGGCATCCCGGCCCAAGACCGCATGATCCTGTTTGTTGGGCGCATTGAGCCACTCAAAGGCATTGACACCTTGCTGCACGCCATTGCCTGCCTGGATCAACACGGCCTCCAGTCCCAATATCCGCACTACCTGGCTATCATTGGTGGCGACCCAGCCACCAGCGCGCAGGAAATGAACAGCGAAATGGCCCGCCTGCAAACCCTAACCGGCGAACTCGGCATCCGCGACCTGGTGCTGTTTCTTGGCAAGCGCAGCCAGGATTCTCTGCCCTATTACTACTCCGCCGCCGAAGTGCTCGTCATGCCCTCCCACTATGAATCCTTCGGCATGGTTGCCCTGGAAGCAATGGCGTGTGGGACGCCAGTCATCGCCTCACAGGTTGGTGGCCTGGCCTTTCTCGTCCAAAATGGCAAAACCGGCTTCGTCATCCCCGATGATGATCCCGCACAGCTCTGCGAGCAACTGGCACACCTGCTGCGCGAGCCGGCCATGCGCCAGCAAATGAGCCAGCAAAGCGCCGCCTATGCGCAAAGCTACGCCTGGCCGCTCATTGCCCAACAAATGCTTGAACTCTATCAGACCGTGCAGCAGCAAACCTAAATCATCGGCCCAAAAAACACGCTAATTGCAATCAGCACAAAGAACCACAGCCAGACTGCCGTCCACAGCTTTGCCAGCCGCTGCCGGGCGCGCAGGAAGAGCCAGATGGCACTTACCAGCGCTCCAAACAACGCCACATACCCGCTGAACGAATAGGTGCGCTCAAAAATTGGCATCCAGCCCGCCAGCCCCTCCTGCACTTCCAGAACAAAGCGCACCGACCAGCTCATCAAAAACACCATCACAAAGAAGCGCCCGCCCAGCGGCAGAACCCGCCGCCACATCACTGCCGCCACCATTCCGGCAAAGATGAGCCACAGCAAAGCCGTTTGTTCCACCAGCGCATTACTTCCAATCATATCTGCCAGCGAGCAACAAAACCAGCCCACCAGACCGCCCACCACACCGTGCCACACCCGCACGCCATCGCCAACCAGCGTCAGGCTGCGATCCAGGCAATACATTGCCACAGCCAGTGCCCCCAAAGCATAAATCAGCAACCCCGGCACGCCAAACTGCCCGCGTACCGGCCCAATCATCAGGTTAAGCACCATCGAAAGCAGGGTTAGCACCAACGTCACCAGCAACCCATCCATCACCACGCTCTTTTGAGCCTCACTCAAACGCATCGGGGATTTCATTGGTAAAGCATCTCTCCTGGAAGAATAAACTGCTCGTAATTATACTCACATTCTAGTCAATTGTGCCGGGCAAAAGCGTTTCCGTCACCAACAGTTCTTGTTCATAAATACGTCGAATGGTATCTTCCAGGCCAGGCCGACGCACCTCCAAATCCAGCATCGTCTGCGAACCATTCAACATTTCCAACACCTGCGCGGCTGAGTGCGTCTTTGGGTCAAACGAATAAATTACCTGCGCTCCATCGCGCTGTGGCGGCGGCAAACCGGGCAAAAGCGGTGCCAGGTGCGGGTCAGCAAATGTCACCACCATCCATCGCCGATCTTCAAAACGGGCCACCAATTGCTTCAATGCCCCATCATATAAAATCTGTCCGTGATCCAAAATCATCACCCGTTCGCACAAGCGTTCCACATCGGTTAAGTCGTGTGTTGTGAGGATAATTGTCGCCTGACGCTCCTCATGAATATAGCGGATAAAATCACGCATTCGTTCCTTTGCCACCACATCCAGCCCAATCGTCGGCTCATCCAGAAAGATCAACGGCGGCTCGTGCAGCAGTGCAGCACACAATTCAGCCCGCATCCGCTGCCCAAGTGAGATGGAGCGCACCGGCATGTTCAAAAAATCATCCAATTCCAAAATCTCGCGAAACTGCTTCAAATTGCGTTCATAGCGCCCCGCCGGAATGCGATACATGGCACGCAACAGTTCAAACGAATCCAAAACGGGCAAATCCCACCACAAGGACGTGCGCTGCCCAAACACCACACCTATCTTTTGCACATAGCGGACTCGGTTCTGCCAGGGAACCATGCCCCCCACCCGCACTTCGCCGCTGCTCGGCACCAGCAGCCCGGTCAAAATCTTGATCGTTGTAGATTTTCCGGCTCCATTCGGCCCCAAATACCCCACCATCTCCCCCTCTTGCAGTGAGAAGGAAACATTGCTGACCGCTTCCACCCTTCGGCGGTGCGGCACAAACAGGCTGCGCAGCCCTCCGCCGCGCTCGTTAACGGTAAACGTCTTGCTCAACCCTGCCACATCAATGATTGACATCCTGCTAACTCCCTGTGCTTTGATAATGCTGCAAGGCAAAGCGCCAAAACAGCACTGCCACAGCCAACATCCCCAAGGCCACCAGCGGCGCCAAAAAAGGCGCAAAGACCGGAAACCCCAACACATCCGGCTTTCCCAAAAAATACAAGGCCGGATAATAATTTAAAAAGATGAATGGGACGACGTAGGTGAAAAAGTGTTGCATGGCGCGCGGGTAAATATGCACCGGATAGCTCATCAACTCCACCCCGCCATAGGTCAAAATATTGACTGCCTCAATACGCTGCACCGTCCAGAAGATGAGACCCGAACCGATGATGAACAAAGCCCCCATTGCCAGCATCTGACTGACTAGCACAATGGGAAAATAAAACAGCTTGAGCGGCGTCCACACCACGGGCTGCAACCAGAGCGCCAGCACCAGAATGGCTCCGCCTTCCAGCACCCGCCCCAGACGGCGCACCTGAAAATTGGCGCCCAGCAATTGCACCGGCAAGCGCACGGGACGCAGCAAGAACTGATCGAAGCGCCCCATTTGCACCACCCCACTAAACCAATCCGGGTCAAAGCCGCCAAACACCCAATCCATCAAACCAAAGCTGACCTCAATCATCCCGGCCAGCAAGGCGATCTCACCCAACGTCCAACCGCCAATGCTGCCAAAGCGCAAAATCACCAAAGCAATTGCCAAAAAACTAACCCCGGATAACAAGCCCGTCGAGAACAAATCCATCCAGAACGAAAGCCGGTATTGAAACTGCGAACGCACCTGCGCCCACAGCAACAGCAGATACAAGCGCATCTTCTCACCCTCCCTGCAATACCAACCGTCGCACACCAGCGCGATAGACGAACTGCGCTACCCCAAACAGCAGCAGCGCCCAAACCACCTGCCAGGCCAATGTGCGCACCATTTCTGCCCCGCTCAGCAGCCCCAGGTACACTTCCACCGGCGCGTTCACAATCTGCGCAAAAGGCGTCAGCAAGCAAAATGAGCGAAAACCATCCGGCATCAGGCGCAGCGGCATGATAAAACCCGAAAAAAGCTGCGACATGCCAAACAACGCCCGCCCCACCCCCAATGCATCCGGCGTCCAAAAGGCCGCCAGGTTAACCAAAAAGCGCCACGAAAAGCTAATCCACCAGCCAAAGAACAATGAAACGGCAAACCCCAGCCAGGCGACACCATCCGGCGGCAAGGCAACCGGGTAAAAGAGACGAAAGAGCAGCATGAAGACCAGTCCACGCCCAACCAGATTCACCAGCGAGCTGCCAGCATCGCGCCCGAACCAGTGCCAGTAAAAATCCAGCGGACGCATCAGGTCACCAGCAATTGCCCCGCTATAAACGGTGCGCATCACATCCCACGAGCCAAAAATGGTCAAAAAGGCCAGGGTTGCCTGCGTCACAGCCGCATAGGTAATCGCCTGCGCCAGGTTCATGCCATTGACACTGCCCTGCCCCTGATAAAGAGCGGTCAGGACCATGGCGCGGATCAGGCCAAAGAACAGGTTGGTTGCCAGCCCGGCCCACATTGCCACCCGGTAAACCAGCTGACGACGCAGCCCCATACCAATCAATCGAAGCAAGAGCGGCAGGTTCACAACTGCCCATCCAACATCTCATTCAATGCCGCCAGCACCGGTGCCGGGGCCGGATCAACACCCTGCGCCAGTGCCAGGTAGAGAGCCGTAAACGCACCAAATTGCAAGGCCGTGCAAAGCTGTGCCAGGCGGCTCTCGCCGGAGGCAACAAAGAAATCGGTTCCCACCCCTTCCATCAAGAAGACCTCGCGCGTCAGGTCAGATCGCATTCGGTTACGCGGCGTATCCCCCGCCCCGCGCAAAAAGACCACAATGCTATGCTCCGCCACCACAGCCGGCAAACAAGTCGCCGCCACCCCATCCTCATCCATCTCAGGCAGCCAGGCCACCTGAGCCCAGGTCTTTGCCAGACGATTACACCATTCCTTCCAGGCCAGCGCTGCCGGTCGCAGTCCATCGCCAGACACCATCACCACCTGTCGCCCCACCCATTGCCCGGCCATACGTTTGGCCGGGTTTCCGCTCACGGCCACTTCAGGCAACAGTTGTGCCTGCTGTGCGGCAAGCAGCGGCAGCGTTTCTGCCAGTCCATCCACTGCCAGCCAACCCGCATGGCTTGCCAGGCCAAGCAATTGGCCCAGCCAAAAGAACAGCCGCTCACCGCCCAAACACAAGACGGTACAGCCTCGCTCTTGTGCATGGCGCGCCGCATCTGCCAATTCGGCATCACCACCACCTGACAAATACAACACCCAGGTTGCTGCGCCCTGAACCCAGGCAGCCAGTTCAGGCCTGCGCCAGGCGCGCACCGCCACCTGGCCTTCCTCGGCCAAGCTAGCAAAAACCTCCCCTGCCAAACCCGCCTCACCCCGTCCCAGCACCAGAACTTGCTGCGCTGCTGCGGTTGGCAATGCAAATTGCAATCCTGTTTGCCAGCCACGTTGCAAATCGGCCATCAGCGCACTCAATTCAGCCAGCACCATCTGCGCCGATGGTGCTTCCCACAGCGTTCGATCGTCCAGGTTCATCGTCTCCTCGCTCTCGATTGTTATGGAATCAACCAGGTCAAAAACTCAAAACTGACCTGTCCCTCAGCCTCTGAACGTCCAACCAGGCGCAAATACCCTGGCAACCCCATATTGCTGCGAAAGCAGATATAGGCCCCATCACTCAATGTATCGAGCGGCAGCAGGTCAGCGCTCAATGCCGCCTCACGGCAGGCGGGCAAAGAGGGCGCCCCCCCACCATAAACCCCAAAACTGGCCCCATTGACCGGTTGCCAGGCCCACATTCCATCCGCTCCGACCCAAAATTGAACATCCGCCAGTTCTTCCACCGTCAACGCCCCCGAATCCAGGTCAAAGCCCTGCCCAACCAGCAAGCCCCCACCCCCCTGCACAAATGGCACTGCCGTCTCGGTTGGTGCAGCCAGAATCTGTGGCGTATCCGTCACCAATCCCACCACCTCAATCCGCACCCAAAAGGGCGATTGCCCATCTGGCCCAATGCCGAACAATTCCTGTTGCGGGTTGCGCAGCTTCCAATAACCCTGATAACTACCTGGCAGTTCCGGTGCGCGCATCCCCACACTCAGCTCCACTGTTTCTCCCGGCTGCACAATGCCGCTCAAGGCCATTGGCTCAGACGCATCCAACGAATCACCAGAAAACCAAACCAGGGCATAGCGTTCGTCCCAGGCACAATCACCCGCATTGACCAGCCGCCAGGTCTTAATGAAGCTCTGCCCTGGCTGCAAAACGCTACCATCCGGAATGGTCACATCCAATGGCTGACCAGCCGCCCCCGAGTCACAATTCGGACCAGACAAAACTGCAACCGGTGTCGGTGGAAGGGCCGTCTCCGTTGCCGGCACTGGTGTAGGCAGTAACATCCGCGTGGAATCCTCCACCGCCGGAGGGCGCGGCAAGGATTTCGCCACCTGCTCGCATCCTGATGCACTCAGCAAACACAATCCAGCACAAACCAGCCATAGCCAGCGTTTCATACATCCTTCCATGCGGCCCGAATTGTACCGCACTTTCAGCCTTCTGCCTGAGCCAATTGCTCAGCCTGGGCAAATTCCTCCGGCGTATTCAGATTCAAAAACGTCCGGTGCGGGTCGGCATAGCGGCTCAACTCCTCTGGCAGCACAGGAGCCACCCGAACAGCATCGAACCAGGCAATCATGCGCCGTTGCTCGCGTTGTAGCGCTTGCTCAACCGCCACAAGACAAGTCTCACGGCGATAGACAGCATGGAGCGGCTCCAATCCATCCGGTGATTGCGGAATGACCACATCCACCCCCAGCTCAACCAACAGCTTGCGTTGCGCCATCAACAGTTCGCGGCTGGCAAACGGCATATCACAAGCCACCACCGCCACAATGGCACACTGCGCCTCCGCTAAGGCCGTGTACAAGCCACCCAACGCCCCACGCCCCGGCAAACGGTCTGTCACACAGCGCACCCCCAAAAAATCCAGCGCCGCCGGGTCTTGAGTTGTCACCAACACTTCATCCGCATCAGCAACCAGGCGCCGCAACACATATTCTATCAGCGGGCGGCCCAGAAACGGCATCAAGGCCTTATTCTGTCCCATTCGTCTGGATTCGCCGCCGGCTTGAAGCACCAAAGTCCATTTCATGGGTATAATTATACTTGCATTTCGTCCCTCCCCGCCCCATCCCAGCGCCCGCAGAATTGAATACCCTTCATCTGGAGGCTAAATGACAAACTTAGACCTGTCTGAACTGCAACCCATCCTGGCCGAGCTTGCGCCGCAAGGCCGCACTGCCCTGCTGCCGGCGCTACACCAAGCGCAGGAGCGCTATGGTTACCTGCCCGCGCCAGTTGTCGCTGCAATTGCCCGCGCCCTGGGCGTGCCACTGGCCGAGGCCTATGGCGTCGTTGAATTTTACGCCCTCTTCTACACCCATCCAGTCTCCAAAACCATCCTGCATATTTGCAACGACCCGGTCTGCGCCATTGCAGGCAGCGATGGCTTTCTCAAACGCACCCGGCAGCAAATTGAATACCAATTGCAGGATGGAAAGCCCGCCATCTCACTCCAAATTGAGCAATCTCCTTGCCTGGGGTTGTGTGAGCATGCCCCCGCCCTGTTGATTGATGGACAGGCATCCACTGCCAAGGACCCATTGACCCTACACACCACCCCCCTGCCGCCAACAGCCATCTACAGCACCCTCTCGCTGTTAACTGCCAACTGCAACAGCACCATTCCCACCCGACTGGAAGCGTACCGCGCCCAGGGCGGCTATCGGGCGCTGGAAAAAGCGCTCTCCGCTCCACCAGATGCCCTGCTGGAAGAAGTCAAGGCCTCCGGGCTGGTTGGGCGCGGCGGAGCGGCCTTCTCCACCGGGCGCAAATGGGAAAGCGCCGCCAAGGCCACCGGCAGCCCCAAGTACGTCATCTGCAATGCCGATGAAGCCGAGCCTGGCACCTTCAAAGACCGTGTCCTGATGGAACAAGACCCGCACCGCTTGTTGGAAGGACTGATTTTGGCCGCCTATGCCATTGGAGCAGCCAAAGGCTACATCTACGTCCGCGGCGAATACGTCTTGCAGCACCGCATCCTGGCAGAAACCCTGGCCGAGGCACACAAAGTCGGTCTATTGGGGAAGAATATTCTTGGCAGCGATTTTTGCTTCCAGGTTGAATTGCGTCGTGGCGCAGGTGCCTACATCTGCGGCGAAGAAACCGCCCTGTTCGAATCAATTGAGGGCAAGCGCGGCTTACCCCGCCTCAAGCCCCCCTTCCCCACCACAGCCGGGCTGTTTGGCAAACCCACCGTAATCAACAATGTCGAAACTCTGTGCAACATTCCAACCATCGTTCTTCAAGGCGCAGCAGCCTATCGAAAAATTGGCAGCGCCCAATCACCCGGCCCCAAGCTATTTTGCGTCTCAGGCGATGTTGTCCGCCCGGGCCTGTATGAAGTTCCCCTCGGCTTTCCGCTCCGTCAGCTATTTGAAATGACCGGTGGCATTCGCAATGGACGCAAACTGCAAGCCATTCTGTTCGGCGGAGCTGCTGGGGCCTTTGGCGACCAGAACGCACTGGATGTGAACCTCTCGTTTGAAGATTTACGGGCCGCCGGCCTGCCCCTTGGCTCGGGTGTTCTGACCTTTTTCGACGACACGCGCGACCTGCGCGATGTCCTGCTGCGCCTGGCACATTTCTTCGCCGAAGAATCTTGCGGCAAGTGCTACCCCTGTCAACTTGGCACACAACGACAGCTGGAGATTCTGGAACGCGTCGCCGCGGCCGATTCCTTGCCCGACGATATACAGCGCCTGCAAGATGTGGGGCAAACCATGACCCATGCTTCCATCTGCGGCCTGGGTCAAACAGCCGCCAGTGCAGTGCTAAGCGCCATACGCCTGTGGCCGCACCTCTTCCACCCCGACTGAGAAAGGGAACACCAACATGACCCATCTCATTTCCCTTACCATAGATGGACAAACCATCTGCGTAGCACCACAAACCACCATCCTGCAAGCAGCCCGGCAACTGGGAATCTTCATCCCCACCATTTGCTACCATGAACATTGCAGCGCAAATGCCCTCTGCCGCATCTGCGTCGTCGAAGTCGAAGGCGTGCGCACCCTGGTTGCTGCCTGTGTTGCCCAGGTTACGCCTAGCATGGTCGTCCACACCCAAACGGAACGCGTCCTGATTGCCCGTCGCACCATTCTGGAAATGTTACAAGCCAGTGTAGACCTCTCACAAGCGCCCGAAATTTTGGCTCTGCTGCAAACTTACCAGGCCGACTTGCAGCGCTTCCCCGATGCCAAACACCGTCAACCAGACCTTCTGGATGATAACCCGCTCTACCTGCGCGACTATGCCCGCTGCATCCTCTGCTGGCGCTGCGTGCAGGTATGCGCCGAAGATGCCCAATACACCTTTGCAATCAACTTCAGCGGGCGCGGCTATCAAACCAGCATCTCCACCTTCTATCAGGTCACCCTCACCGATAGCACCTGTGTCTTCTGTGGACAATGCCTTGGCGTTTGTCCCACCGGCGCGCTGAAAACCAAGCGCCAATGGCTGCTCGAACTCGGCTACAGCCCACAAGAAATCATGCAGCTCACCCGTCCGCAGCGCGGCGGAAAACTGCCCAATTAGGAGGCCACGATGAGCGAAACCACTGTTCGCACCACCTGCCCGTTTTGCGGCGTTGGCTGCACACTTGACCTGCACCTGAACGGAGAGTTCATCTACAGTGTTACCTCACCGTTCGATTCCGTCGTCAACCACGGCAATCTATGCGTCAAAGGACGCTTTGGCTACGACTTCGTCTACAACCCACAACGCATCACCACCCCACTGCTGCGCAAAACCCCGCAGCGCCCCGGCCATCGCCAGCAAGCCTTCAACCCGGAAGAATGGCAGCCCGTCTCGTGGGATGAGGCGCTTAATTACACAGCGGACCGGCTGTGCGACCTCTATCAACGTTTCGGCAGCCGCGCCCTGGCCGCCTATTCATGCGCCAAAGCCACCAACGAGGATAATTACCTGCTGCAAAAACTGCTCCGCGCCCTGTTCCGCAGCAACCACATTGATCATTGCACGCGCCTGTGCCATGCGGGCAGCGTCGTTGCCCTGCAAATGGCTGTTGGCTCCTCAGCCATGAGCAACACCGCTGCCGAAGTCATTCACAACGATGTCTTCATCGTCACCGGCGCCAATGTCACCGAAAACCACCCCATCATTGCCCTGCAAATGAAGGCCGCCATTGAGAAACACGGCGCCCGGCTGATTGTTGTAGATCCGCGACGCATCGAGCTGGTCAACTACGCCACTCTCTGGCTGGCACAAAAGCCCGGCAGCGACGTGGCAGTATTTTCGGCCATGGCGCATGTCATTCTGGCTGAAAAGCTCTACAACCCAGCATTCATTGAAAACCGCACCGAAAATTTTTCCGACTTTGCCAATTCGATGCAATCCTTCACCCCCGAATATGCCGAGGCAATCAGCGGTGTAGATCGGCAGCTCATTGTTCAGGCAGCTCGGCTCTATGCTCAGGCCAAAAATGCCGCCATTTATTGGGCGCTTGGCATCCCAGAACACAGCCACGGCACCGATAACGCCCTCAGCCTGATCAACCTTGCACTGCTAACAGGGCAAATCGGTCGCCCGGGAACCGGTCTCAACCCGCTGCGCGGTCAAAACAACGTCCAGGGCGCATCCGATTCGGGCGCCATGCCCTGGCATTACCCCGGCTATCAGCGCGTGGATGATGAAGCCAATGCCCGTAAATTTGAAGCCGGCTGGGATGTTGAACCGGGGGGGCTAAACCGCAACCTGGGGTTGACGACGACCGAGATTCTGGGCAACGCCGGGCCAGAAGGCGTGCGCGGCCTGTATATTATGGGCGAAAACCCGATGATGTCAGAACCCAACCTCAATCACGCCCATCAACAAATTCAGCAGCTCGATTTCATCGTTGCCCAGGACCTGTTCATCAACGAATCGGGCGCCTATGCCGATGTCTTTCTGCCCGCCACCTCCTGGGCCGAAAAGGATGGCACCTTCACCAACACCGATCGCCGCGTGCAGCGCGTGCGTCGCGCCATTCCACCGCGCGGCCAATCGCGTCCCGATTGGCAAATCCTCTGCGACCTGGCACAACGAATTGAAGCCCGTCTGCACCGCCCCCACTCGGCCTATTGGGCCTACCAACACCCCGCCGAAGTGCTGGATGAAATGGCTCGTCTGATGCCTGAATATGCCGGTGTGACCTACGCCCGGCTGGAAAATGGCGGCCTGCAAACCCCCGTCTGGGATGAAACCCACCCCGGCACACCTTACCTGTTCGCCGATCGCTTCCCGCGCGGGCGCGGCAAGTTCCACCCGCTGCAATACAAACCGTCTGCCGAATTGCCCGATCAGGAATACCCGTTCATCCTGACCACCGGGCGAGTCCTGGAACACTGGCACGGCGGCAGCCTCACCCGGCACTCATGGGTAGATGACCTCTTCCCCGAAGCACGGATCGAAATTCACCCCCAGGATGCCGCCCAACTTGGCATCCTTCACGATGACGCAGTCCAGGTGCGCTCGCGACGTGGAGAAATCATCCTGCGCGCCACCGTAACCGAAAAAACCACCCCGGGCGTCGTCTTCATCCCCTTCCACTTCCACGAATCCGCCGCAAACCGCCTGACCAACGATGTTCTCGACCCCCTTGCCAAAATCCCCGAATATAAAGTTTGCGCCGTCAGGGTGTCTAAAGCAGCAGAAAGCGATCTACCCAACCCACAGGCACGCCGCCGACGCGGACGCTACTAAGAATTCGGACATTCTTTCAATTGACAGAACGAGACGAAATCAGTACACTATCCCTATATCATCAGAAAATTATCCGCAAGGAGAAGCCATGAAACAAACCTATCGCCTGGTATTGCGCTCCGGGCCAAATGCCGGACAGGTGACCAGCCTGGAACAAGCTGAAATCATCATCGGGCGTGACCTGACCAACGCGGTCGTCGTCAGCGACGTGGAAGTTTCACGCCGCCATGCCCGCATGGTGCTACAAGGCAACAATTACATTCTGGAAGACCTTGGCTCAACCAATGGCACGTTCGTCAATGGCGAACGGCTGGTTGGCCCCTATGTGCTGCACGGGGGTGAAATTGTCGGCACAGGCGAAAAGACCACTTTCCTCTATGAAGTAATTGCCCAAGACCCCGATGCAACCGTGATGGGCGCAGCTGCCATTCCTGTTGCGCGGCCAACTGCCGTCGCCACCCCGCCACCGTTCATGGCCGCACCACCCGTTGCCGCACCGCCACCTGTTGCCACGCCCCCCCCAGCCTATGCCGGGCAAGTGCCTCAGCCGCCGCCTACCCGCAAACAATTCCCAATCTGGATTGTGCTACTGATCCTGGGCCTGATGGTTCTTTGCTGCATCATTGGCTTTGTAATCATTGATTCAGCCAATTTGTATTGCGATCTAATGCCCTGGTTCTTCAACGCCCTAACCCCTGGCTCCTGCCCATAAAGCACCACCTGCACCTCAGCCAAAAGGCGCCGCACCTCGGCAAACTGACCTGTCCGCAACAATAAACCGGCTTCTCGCAACTTTGTTTCGAGGAGCCGATTAATTTCCTCATCAGGAGCGCGCAGATAATCACCGGTAATTTGTCGTCGTCGCATTTCGGCTGCATCCGGCAGCCAGGCGCTGCGAAAATAGGAGGCTGGTGCGTAGCGCTGCTGATAGGCACGCAATGTATCAAACAGCTGCACCGTCAGGCGCACATCCTCCACCAGTTCCGGAATGGGCGGCTGCGCCAGCAAAAACGCCACAAAACGATCTTCCATCGCTGAAAGCCCCACCCCAAAATGGCGGCGCAATGCGGCATCCACTGCCTGCGCCGGCGTCCCCTGGTCAGAAATATCGCGGTGAAAATCCAGGTAGGCCTGCCAGCCATACGTGCGCACCAAATATTCAACCAGTGCTGCGGCCTGCAAATAGGCCACCTCGTGCTGTTGCTGATGAAAGTGATCGGCAAGACGCGCCAACGGCACATACCAACCCAACTCCAGCAACGCGGCTGCCCGAGCGGCAATTGGCTCGGCCTTAAAATGCCCACCGCTCAAATACACTGCCAAACCTTCTGCCAGTAACGCCGGACGAATGGTACCCTGGCCGGCGCTGCTCAAATCGTAGCGATGCGTTAGTTCATGCCGCACCACCCGCTCAAATTCTGCCCCGCTGTAGATCGTGCTGCCATAGGTCAAATAGACCTCCTGCCCAGCAAAACCACCTTGTCCCACCATGCGCGGAAAGAGGTTCAAATCAACCACCCTGGCATCTTCCACCCCCAGCGCAGCCCGAATCTCCTGCGCATTCCGGTCAATCATCACTTGCAAATCTGCCAGGTCACGCTCCACCTCGGTTGTCGTCATGTAATGAATGCGGCAGCAATCCATTTCAGCGCTCTCCCAATAAATCGCCACCCCCGGCGGGGCAGGATGCAAAACCACTGTTTGCATCCAACGCAGGCCCTCCGGCTGCACCTCAAACGTCAGTTCCTGCTCACCAGAAGGTACCGCCCCCGTGTTCCAGACCCACAGCAAGGTTGCATTACGGCGCGGCTCATAATACATCGGCGAAAAGGCCGCCTCGCCCAGTTTCTGGTCATTCCAAAATACGCTCAGGCGACTCTCTGCCGAAACCTGCTCCAGCGTTGCAAACACCTCCACGCTCACCCAATCGCCAGTCCACAATGGCCCCTCAGGATGAAAACGCACCTCCATCGGCGGTACTTGATGAGGAATTCGCTGCGGCAGCCAACCACTCATCAGCAACAAAACCAGGCACAAACGCATCCAATTCATATTCCCTATTATACCCGGTTGCATCGAAACAATTTTTTGATTAGAATAAAGACAGGTATTTTCTACTTATGTCCATCTTTCCGCACCCCAAACCCATCCGTAAAAATCGGCGCAACAACCTGCGCCGACTGACGCCTCCACTGCGTCAACAGCCCGTTGCTGTTCCAAACACTTCTCCGCCCTGGGGCAGCACAATTAAATTGGCTGTCAGCCTGACAGCCATCGCCATTCTGGCTGGACTGCTGATTCGCTTTCGCACCCTGGTTGGCCCATTGTTGATTTCTCTGGTACTGGCTTATCTGTTGCAGCCGACTGCCAGTCTGCTCCAAAAACACCTGCGCCTCTCCTGGCGACTGTCCGTCAGCCTCATCTACCTCGTTCTGCTCATCCTGCTTATTGGGTCACTCACCATCAGTGGCTTCGCCCTGGTAGACCAGGTCACCAAACTGGTCAACTTTATCACGGAGCAAATTAATCGCCTGCCCGACCTGTTTGAACAATGGTCTGCTGAACCCATCCGCTTTTTAATCTTCTCCATTGATCTGAGTCAATACAACCTGGAAAGCGCCGCATCACAAGCGCTTAGCACCGTGCAGCCGCTCGTCAGCCAGCTGGGCAGCCTGCTCACACAACTCGCCAGCAGCATCGCATCCGCACTGGGCTGGACGTTCTTTGCTCTGCTCATTTCCTACTTCGTTCTAGCCGAAAGCGGCGGAACGCGCAGCCGCATGTTCAAAATCAATCTCCCCGGCTACAACCAGGAATTTACCCGCATCGGACAGCAACTGAGCCTGATCTGGAACGCATTTCTGCGCGGACAACTTGCCATCGTGCTGATTACAATCGTCGTTTATGACATTTTGCTTGGCGGGTTGGGGGTCAGTTTCTTCTTTGGGCTGGCTTTCCTGGCTGGTCTGGCGCGCTTTGTCCCCTACATTGGCCCAGCCATTGCTTGGACGGCCTATGGCCTGGTTGCCTACTTTCAGGGCAGCACAATCTTTGGCCTCAGCCCAATCTTATATGTGCTGCTGGTTGTTGGCCTGGCCTGGCTAACAGATGTCATCCTGGATAATTTCGTCGTTACGCGGCTGATGGGCGATGCATTGCAAGTCCACCCGGCGGCAATTGCCATTGGCAGCCTGGTTTCGGCGCAGCTATTCGGCGTGATTGGGGTCGTTCTGGCTGCACCGGTGCTGGCAACCCTCAAGCTGTTTGGAGATTACATCACCTACAAATTATTTGATGAAAACCCATGGGATTTCATCAAGCCACAGTCACGCAAGGCGCGCCCAATGCCGCCCTTCCTTATCTCCCTGTGGCGCATCTGGCAGCGCGCAACCCGTCCGCTGCGGGTTTGGCTGCAAAATGTTCGTCCTTCCAGTCAGTAATTTTTTCTCAAGGAGTATCTTATGCATTCCGAAGAACCACGAACCGAAATCATCGCCGAAACCGAAAACTACCTGGCCTGGCGTGCCGATGAACCCGATGGCGAAACAACCTATCACCTCGAATTGAACAATGTCACCCTGCACTTCTTTCACGAAGAATGGCAGGAATTCCTGGCCCTCGTCAAACTGCTTGGTAAAAAATAGCATTCAAAAAGGCCCGAAAACGCAGCGGTTTTCGGGCCTTCTGTCACCTTTCGACAGCTAAGGGCGAATAACAAGCATCAAAAACAAAATACTGGCAATCAATGTGCCAACAAAGACAATCGCCGGGGTTGGGTTGTTTTGTTCAACCGATTCGACGCGAATCTCCTCCAACGAATCGAACCCCAGTAGACGCAGCACAGCCCATACCATGAGGCCCGAAAGCAAAGCAATAATCGGTCCCCAAAAAGCGATCATGCTGATAATGACCGGCAGACGGGCAACAAACGCCTTCCACGATTCGGGCGCCAGCAAGAACGCCAATCCCTGACCCAGCACCAGACAAACTACCAACACCAGTGCCGACAAGCCAAAGCCACGAATTTTTTTCATCCACTCATCTCCTTAAGAAAAATATCACTCTTTCTGCACATCTTCAGCAGAAATCTGGTACCCAATCCAAACCACATCCTGACCGCTGCCACCTTCATAATCTTCCACTGCCAGGGCACGCTTGCTATCACCGCTGGCATGAATGAAACGCCCCACTGCGCCAACCCGTATCGCCAACACAGCGCTGCCGTCCATCTTTTCAATGCGGAATTTACCAATATCATCAATTTTCCACACAGCCGGCGGGTAGGAGAAATGCACCACCGCCGTCTGATCCGATTGGGCAAATTGCCGCGCATAGGGTGCAAAATCGCGCTGGATTTCAACATCGGTTGTTGGCACCATCTCATCAAACAGGTAGCAGCGATTCAGCCAATTAACCAGGAACCGGTTCGTCTCCAGCCAAAAGCCATAAAAACTATTCCCGGTCGGCGTCCATGGCACCTGCGCCCCGCGCCCCTGCTGCCACAACTCAGCATAGGTCACTCGCCCCTGAATGTGTAAAATCAATTCCCCATCTGCCGGATGAAGGACGCGCACCCGGTCGCCAGGCTCAAAATGATTCCACGTCTGCGGAAGATTCACAGTCACTCCTTGTTCTGCCTGAGAAGCTGGGCGCGAGAGTGGTTGCGACACCTGCGACCGCCGAGGAGGCGTTGGACGGCGCATTTCAGTCGGGGCAACCACCGGGCGCTTGCCGAGCAATTCTACCAGGCCAATGAAAACAAACACAACACCCAGGCCAAATAAGCACGCGCTCAATATCGCTCCTTCTTCACCACGAACCACTATCCGAGCCAGAATCCCACCCACCAGAATCCCAGCTACCCGAGTCGCTGCTGCCCCAATCCCAACTACCAGAATCGGAACCCGAATCACTGCTGCCCCAATCCCAACTGCCAGAATCGGAACCCGAGTCACTGCTGCCCCAATCCCAACTGCCAGAATCGGAGCCCGAATCACTGCTGCCCCAATCCCAACTGCCAGAATCGGAACCCGAGTCACTGCTGCCCCAATCCTGATTGGAATCGTTCCACTGCCAATCGGTGCCGGGATTGTTGTTACTATTAGACGAAAAACCGGGAATCCCTCCGCCCGAAAAGGAACAACACGAACACAAAATCAACAAAACCCCAACCACCAGGAAGAATACCGCTCGCTGTGTGCGGCCCATGTTCACCTCCAGAGCAAAAAGATCACATTGACTATATCAAAAAAGCCTGCAACTGTCAATTAACCAAAACAAAAAAGAACCATCAGAAACTGACGGTTCACCAGAAACAAAGAACCCCGCCATGCCGTGTGCTGCGTAGTTTTGAACCTGCAAAAGCAGGTCGGGATCCGCTACGGAAGTTTCGCCTTGGCCAAAGCCTATCGCGGCACAAGCCGTAATATGGATCCCCAAAAACAGGTGTTGGCCCAAAACCGGTTTTGCCGCATCACGAACACAGCAGGGTATTTATTTTATACCACAAACAGGCCCTTTTGGGTAGACGATTTTTTTGCTAGACGGACATTTGCCGCCTTGCAGCCACAAAGTGACACGCCGATCCCCCGCGACAGGCTACACATTGCACCTCGCGGCCCTCAAAATCACCATAGCGCTGCCCCAGCAAAATATCGAGCAATCCACCCGCAATTCCCGCCCACAAAAAACACACTGGGTGCAATGCAGGCCCGGCGTGCATTCGCCAGGCCTGCGCCTGTTGAGCATGATGCACCTCAAAGGTTAACGTCTGCTGTACCTCATCCAATGTCACTGCTTCCATTCGCCCCCAGCCCCAGCAGTGAATCACCATCATCAAAGCTGCCAGCCGGTCATCCACATGCCTTGTGGATGGAGCTGCCAGAGCAGCCCACTCTGCGCTGCTCATCACATCCAAAAATGTTACGTAAGCCGCCCACTGTGCCGAACTACAGAGCGCCCGTTCAAATTCGGCGCGTTTGTCTGGGTCTTCGCGCAAGATGCGCAAAAGACCCACATTTGCCAACGTCATCAAACCTGCTGGAGCAAGCAACAATCCCATCCCCATTTGATCCATTGCACCCAGGTGATCATCCCCAAACAACCCCAGGCCCAAAAAAGCTGCCCGCAAATCAGCTTCTTGCAAGTTCATCTCTGTCAGCCTCCACCCGAAACGAACATCGGTCAGCCCCCACAGTCAGGCAAGTGCGCTCAACAACTGACACCCGTTCCAGCGACAAATCACCAGCCAAGGCCACCGCCGCCTGTAATCGCCCTGCCACCACAGCGCAAAAGCTAACCTCGCGCAACGGCCACATCCAACGTTGCATATTTTCCAAATAGGCCTCCGCCACAGCATTATTACGCGTCCAAACCCGCCCGCTTTGCGACGTAATTTCCTCCCATTCAAAACGGCCCCAGCCCTCCAAACGCATCAGGTCAAAGCTCAACAGCAGTCGCTCGGTTGGCTGAGCCTTGCGCCAGGCCTCTGCACCGCCCAGCAGCTTTTCCTGAAAGTGATAGAACTGCTCAGCCGTTGCCCGTTGAACATGTTCCAGCCCCGCCATGCCCAGGGACTGCTCAACCGTCACCAGCCAGCCGGTCAGGAACTTGACCGGCAGGTAAGAAGCAGACTGACCAGCAAAACCTATCCGGCCCTGTGCCACATCAAAGCGCAACTCTCCACGCAGCCCAAACACCATCTCGCTTGCCATTTGGATGCTCCTTATCCTCCATTCTATCACAAGCCTCAAAAACAAGCCCTCAAAATCCTTGACAGACTCCGCCGCATCAGGCTATACTTTTCTCAGCTAGGGGGCAACTGTTGCACCCCAACCATCTATTGGAATGGGAGTTTATGGACGCAATCCGCTCATTTATTGCAATTGAATTATCACCAGAGATGCAGGCCCAATTAAGCCAGGTGCTGCACAAACTCAAAGAACAGATTCCAACCGGCGTACGCTGGGTGCCTGCCGGCAGCATTCACCTCACGCTCAAATTTTTAGGGGAATCCTCACCCAACAACATCGCCATTTTGAGCAAAAGCCTGCCAGCAATTGTTGAGCGCTATGCAGGGTTTGAATTGAGCATTGGTCAGCTAGGCGCATTCCCAAACTTGCGTCGCCCGCGTGTCATCTGGGTCGGTGTGCAGGCCCCATCCATCCTTAGCGAACTGCAACACAGCATCGAGCGCGAAACGCAACACCTGGGCTACGGGCCCGAAGAGCGCTCCTTCTCTCCACATCTAACGCTGGGGCGCGTCAACCAGAATGCCAGCCCACAAGAAGTCAGCCAGATTGCAGCTGCATTAAGCAGGCTAACCATCCATCACCTGGGTAACTTGCTCGTGGAAAAGGTCGTGCTGTTCCGCAGCGAATTGCTGCCTGGCGGGGCGCGCTACACCCCAATCGCCAAAGCCATGCTCAAGGTTTAAAAAAAGCACCACCTCACGAAGAAGGTGGTGCCGGCAGGCTGGGGGCAAAGGATTCGAACCTCTACAAACAGATCCAGAGTCTGCTGTCCTGCCGTTAGACGAGCCCCCAGTGCGTTCGCTATTCTACTACCATTGAGCCATTTCGTCCAGGGTTTTGAATTGGCTCGCACATGAACTCCTCATAGGTCACTACTGGCTCAAATCCCAATCGCCGATAACAGGCAATTGCCGGGGCATTATCCGCCAACACGTTCAGCCCAATAACAGTCACGGTTTTCAGCAACGAACGGCAAAGCTGTGCCGTCACCCGCCCTGCCAGACCCTGGCCGCGCCGTTCTGGCAGGGTTGTGATGTTCCCAATGGCCGCGGCACCATAGCGCGGCGAATAGACATGCACACCACCAGCGCTGAGCAACCGCCCATCTTCCCACAACCCCACATATTGTCCGGTCTGCAACATGCGCGGGTCAAACCAGTTGCCCGGATAGGCTGCGGCATAGAGCTGTTGCAAAGCGCCCAAATCCTCCACCCCTAATGGCAGCACACCGCTTGCATCGGCCTGCATCAACCGTTCCACATCCCGCAGCGCCATCTTCCAATACAGGCCATGTGATTGCACAGCATAGTGTGCCTGTAAATCACGCACCAAACCCGGCGTCAGGTGTGCATAAAAGCGCCCCGGCAAATGCGGCCGCATCTGCTGCAACCAGCCAGGTGAAGATCCGCCCTCGCGCTCCTGCACCAATAAAACAACCGGGTCAATACCCCGATAGAGCAAAGCCAGTTGTTCAATCGTCGGCTGCTCGCCCAGTGCATACCAGGTTGTATAAGGCCAGAAGAAATCATCCAGGTCACCCAATTCATACAAATAACGCTCCACATCCTGACGCAGAAACTGCTCAATCTGCGCCCGGTCTTGCAACTTAAACACACTCATTCTCACTCCTCAAAGCGAAAACGCCACACACCCAGGCCAAAGAACAGCACCGCCATTGCCAGCAGCAAGACCGCCGGCAACCATACGCCCTCCAGCCCCAGCCCGCGCGTAACGACATTCTGAAAGCCCAAAATTGCCCAGTAATGGGGCGTAAAATATTCCAGGACCGGAATGCGAATGGATGGAAACATCGAACCGCTCACTACCGCCATCACCAGCACAATCACCATGGTTAATCCATCCGCCTGCCCCAACGATTTTGCCACTGCGCCAATTAAAATTCCCAACCCCACCACGCATAACGCCGCGCACACAACCAACAACGCCAACGCCAGCGGCTGATTGCCAAGCGAGACGCCAAACGCCAACCGCCCAAAAGCCAGGACAAAGATGAACTGCGCCAATGAAATGAGGAAGAAGGGCAAAATCTTGCCAGCCAGCAAAGTTGCCCGCCGGGTTGGGGCTGTCAGCAAACGCCGCAAGGTGCCAATTTGCCGTTCTTCCAGCAATGTAATCGCCAGCGAAGGCACCAGGAAGAACAAAAACATCAGGCTATAACCCGGCACCAGGCTCTCCATCAGGGTAGGCGGGCGGGTGCGTTCCCCACCCTGGAGCGGCATCAGTTCCACCCGCACCAACGGGTCATCCAATGCCTGCTGCACCTGCCCCGAAACAACGCCCTTAATCCCCAAGGTAATCAATTCCTGGAACAAGGCCGCCTGTTGCTGATCCATACCTTCCCCCCACTCGCCGATCGAATCCTGCACGCCACGCTCCACCCCGCGCGAAACTTCAGCATCCACAATGAAGGAAGCCAGGGCCGATTGGAGCAAGCCGGTGACAATGCTTGCGCGCTGGGCACGTGCCGGATCCACAATCACCTGCATCAGCGCCCCCTCCTCTGACTTCAACTGTGTGCTGAAGTCTGCTGGAATAATCACCGCTGCCATCAAATCGCCACGTCCCACCCGTTCACTCGCCTCAGCCAGTGTCTCAAGCTCCAGCACCTCAAACGAATCGGACTCGCTCAGCAAGCGCAGCACTTGGAGCCCCGCCCGCCCTTCATCCTGATTGACAACGAAGACTGCCACGCGCACCGAATCGCCACGATCGCCAAACACCGCCCCCATCACCCAAATGAACAACAGCGGCACAACAAACAACACAAACAATTGGACGGGCCGTTGCAGCCAGATTTTAAAATCCTTGCGCATCAATGCCAGAATTTGTTGCAACATCTCTCTCACCTCACTCATCCGCATCAAAACGCAACAAAGCCACGCCAAAACCGATTGCCGCAATCCCCAACAAAACCGCCAGGTTTGGCAACACATCCACCAGGCCCTGACCGCGCACCATCAAATCCTGATAGCCATCCAGTGCCCAGCGATGCGGCGTGATGTAACTGATCGTACGCAAGAAAGGCGGCATTAAATCCAGCGGAAACATACAACCGCCCAACAACGCCGAGAGGATCAAAATTGGCGAAAGCACCGAGCCCAAGCGGGTTGTTGCGACAGCCAGCCCCAGCCCCGTCGCCGAAGCAACCAGTGCAACGGTCACGAGCAGCAGGGCAAACAAATCGCGCCCCAACCCCAGGCCAAAAATCAGCGCCCCGGCTGCAAACATGACCGCCACTTGCACAACACCAATACACAGCGCCGAGGCCATCTTACCCAAGAGCAGCGAGCGCACCCGCACCGGTGCGCACAGCAGCCGCCGCAGTGTGCCGGAACGTTTCTCATCCCGAATGACCGAGCTTAAATACCCAATGATGAAAAACACAAACATGACCGTATATCCTGGTACCGTTTGCTGATAAGTATCGGGAATTTCGGTCAAAGAAAAGCGCTCCGGCTGCACCGTCTCAATTCGAATTGCAGCACTGTCTTCTGTATCCTCAGCAATCGAGAATTCGTTCAGCCCTCCCGGTGCAAAAGCCGAAACGACCATCATCTCATCCAGCGCCTGCTGAGTCGAATATTGTAGCGAAATCCGCACCGCCGCCCCGTTCAACACGCCTTGCACCTGTTGCCGCCGCTCGGCATCTCCCGCCGGATCATAGACCAGAATGAGTTCCGTCTTTTGCCCGGCAACGACCGCCTCACTGAAGCCAGCCGGAATGATCAATGCCAGCCGACGCCCATGCTGCTCGAGAAGGTACTCCACCACTCGCTCATCACAGGCCATCCCCAACTGTGCGCAGGCCGGGTCTTCGGTCAGCCCCAAGGCCTGCACCTGCTTCAGGGTGTAATTCTGCTCCAGGTCAAGGCTCTGCTGCAAATCTTCCAACAGTCGCTGCGCCTGCTCTCCACCATCCCGATTCAAAACCGGCAGCAAAATCTGACGGTTATCCGCCGCAACGCCATAGCCATCCCCGCTGCCCAGCGCAAAGCTAACCGGCAAGATGAAGCCAAGCGGCATAAGAAACAAAGTTGCCAGCAAGCCCACATCGCGCAGCAAGACGCGAAAATCATTCTTGAGGACGATCCACCATTTCATGATTGCCTCACTGCCGCAACGATTTGCCAGTCAAATGCAGGAAAACCGTCTCCAGGTTCGGGTCAAGGGTTTCAATCGAAAGCATCGCCACATCTCGTTGCCGGAAGAATTGAATCAATTGTAACAACGCCTCATCCGCCGAATGCTGAGCTTCCACCTTGAGCAGCGCCTTGCTGCCAGCCTGCCCCTCTGTTGCCGCCAAGAACTGTGCCAAACGCACCTCGCTCAACGCCTGCACTCCAGCCAGCAATCCTGCATCCTCATGCAACAACCCAATCCGAATAATCCCACCGCCCAACATGCCAATCAACCCCTTGGGCGTATCGAGCGCAATCACCCGTCCACGATCCACAATCGCAATCCGGTTACAGAGTCTTTCTGCCTCTTCCATGTAATGGGTGGTATAGAGAATAGACATCCCCTGTTCACGGTTCAGGCGCTCCACACTCTCAAAAATGTGATTGCGGCTCTGCGGGTCAACCCCCACAGTTGGCTCATCCAGAAACAAAAGTTTGGGGCTGTGAATCAGGCCTACGGCAAGGTTAATGCGCCGTTTCATCCCACCGGAATAGGTCTTAATCGGGTCGTTGCCGCGCTCACGCATTGCCACATAATCTAAGACTGTTTCAATGCGGGCGCGCAGGTCTTTGCCATGCAGCCCATACATTTCACCAAAGAAGCGCAAGTTGTCGCGAGCGCTCAGGGTCGGGTAAAGCGCCAGGTCTTGCGGAACAACCCCAATCTGTCGTTTAACCAGATCGGGATTGCCCTCCAGGTCATGCTCTAAAATACGCACTGTCCCACTCGTTGGCGGAAACAGGCCCGTCAACATGCCAATGGTTGTGCTTTTGCCCGCCCCGTTCGGGCCAAGCAGCCCAAACACTTCGCCTTCCTCAATTGTCAGGCTAATGCCGGTGACCGCCGCAAACTCGCCATATTTTTTCGTCAGTTCTCGCGCCTCTAAAATACTCATCTCATACTCCCTGTCAACTGATCCAGATAAGCCCGGGCAGCTGTCAGCCCAGCCCCCGAAACCTGTGCCACTCGCTTCAAAGCCTCTGCTTTTTCACCCCGCTGCAGCAGGTCCTGCACCTCACGCCGCACCTCCGGCGGCAAACTGACCTCCGATTTCGGCAAATCTTGCAGCGTGACCAATTCAGCCTGCACTTTCTGGCGGAGTGTTGCATCCTGTGTGCCTGCCAGACAGGTTCTCAATGCCTCTGCCGCCTCACGGCGGCGCCCCAGCGCCTTAAGCGCCTGCGCCATTTCATAATACAAAGGCGGTGAATTGGGATCGCTCATCAGCGCCTGCGAAAAATCGCGCTGTGCCTCGGCTGCATCTCCCATCGCCAAATGCAGCCGCCCGCGCCCGGCCAAAAAGCGCATCTCCCCCTCACCGAGGGATACAGCCCGGCTCAGGTCTTGCAACGCCAGGCGCAACTGACCGGCACGCTGATAGAACAAACCGCGCTGAAAGTAACCCTCCGGGTTGCCAGGCATCAATTCAATTGCCCGATTCAATTCCAATAGCGCACGAGCCGGTTGCTGTTGCATCTGATAGATGGTCGCCAACGCCAAACGCGCCCCGGGATGCAAAGGTGACAACTCCACAGCCAGGTGAATTTCCTGCAATGCTTCGTTCAGCCGCCCCATGCGCCGCAAGGCATCACCGCGCGCCAGGTGCAGTTCCGGGTCAGGCCCACCCAGGGTTAGCGCCTGTTGATAGGCGCGTAACGCCATCTCAAACTGCCCCTGGGCAAGATATTGATCGCCCAATTGGTGATAATAGGCTGCGTTCATTGGTTCTTAGGGCGCCCCATCCACCATGCTGCCAGGCCCGTTGCCGCGAACACCAACAGTTCATCAAACGGCAAGGGAATAAAACCGCCCACCAATGGGTACAACCCGGCAACCACCAGCGGAATGAGGGGAGCGCGCGACAGGCCCGGCTGCCGCCGCAGCGCCAGCACATAGGTCAAAACTGCACACAGCAGCATCACCGCAGCATCATCCAACCCGCCCGGTAAGAAATCTGGCAAAACATTGTAAGCCACACCCAGCAGAAAGGGTAAAATGACCATCCAGCGCTGCGGATGTTGAACACTAACCAACATTAATGCCGAGACAGCAAAGTTTACCCCAAAAATTGTCAGGGCCAACAGCGAACCGGTCTTCAAATCTACCTGCCACCAGCCCAATGCCAAGCCCAACACAGGCAAGAGCAACGCCAGCCCGAGAAAAACCAAAGCCATCCAGGCACGCGCACGGTCGCTCATCCCCGGTTCCTCACTTTCTGTTTTGGCCACAAGGCCAATCAAGGTGATTCGTTACGAAATCGAAATTGCCTGTTCCGGGCAATCATCCACCGCCTGCCGTACATCGGCTTCCAATTCTGGCGGCACCACATCCACAATCACAATTGCAATATTATCTTCATTCAGCTTAAACACCTGCGGAGCGATTGATTCGCAAACACCACAGCCAATGCAAGTGTCAGGATCAACAAAAGCCTTCATGTGAAAACCTCCAATAGAAAATATACCAACAAAGCAATTATAGACGCGTGGACAAGTTTCCGTCAATATCCAACCACTTTACTCCTCTTTTCCTAGTGTCCAAAGCCCCATCTCTTTGGCATCTTCGGCCAAAATCCACACCTGCCCGGTGCGCAAGTCCTCGGTCAGCATTTGCATCTTTAGAGGCGGCAAAGGCTGAAAAACCCCGCCTTCTGGCGGACGGCGATAGAGCCGATCCTGCCCGAGCAACCAGATGCTGTCATCGCGCCCATTGCGCACAATGCGCAGCAAGAATGGGTTAACATCCCCAACCGCGCCCCACTGCCCATCCTGCAATTGATAGGCGGCCCGCACCGAATCGCAGCTTGCCCCACCACACAGCGCCACCAGCCCCCATGCAGTGCCATCCTCGCCAAAGGCAAAATCCAACACATAGGCAGGGCGCACACCGGCCGGGCCGCTTTGCAAGCGTTGCTCCTCGGAACTGCCATCCACCCGCAACGCAAACACCCGCTCCACCCCCGCCAGCCACAACCTGCCGCCCCCCACCTCCATGCCAACAACACATGCCCCATCCAGTGCAGCCTGCTTTTGCCAGGCCTGCCCATCAAAAAAGCGCACCCCACCGCCGCGTACCGGCTGCGGCCCAGACCAAATGCAGCTTGTCAGCCAAAGCTCTCCACGCTCCGGCCAATAAGCCATTTGCCAGGTTAGTGCTTCTTCTGCCCCCGGTTGTGCAAGGCCCAAATCGGCAGCCGTGTAAACCGTCCAGCGTTGGCCATCAAAGCGGCGCACATCCCCATTGGTTAAGAGCCACAGCCCGCCATCGCCATCTTGCAAAAGCTGCTTTTGCACCGCACCCTGAACTGGCAGCCAGCCATCATCCCGGTCAAAGCGCGTCCAGGTATTCGAATCCCAGTTCCGCAAATCCTGATTTTCCTCATCCCACAACCACACCCGCCAGCGGTCATCCACACCCAACACCTGACCAGGATACCCCTGAAGATAGGGCAGCCACCATTGTAAGTCGGGGCGCAAGCGTAAAACCGCCTTATCCGTCACCAGCCACAACGTTCCATCCGCCGTCGTCTGAATCCACAATGGCTTGCCCGGAATCTCGCTCCGGATGGGCAGAACTGAATATACCAGGCCCTGCGGCGCCGGGGCAACCGTTGGCGTACGGGTTGGCAAAGGTGTTGGGCTGAGTGTTGGCTGCGGTGTTACGCTTTGGACAGGTGTGGCGCGCAACATGGTCGGCAAAGGCGGTCGCGGCGTGGGATAGGTTGGCGATGTCCACTCACATGCCAGCCCCACAAACAGAAAAATCACTGCCCCCCACAACCAGCGGCGTCTTCCTGTTAGCTTCATATTCACCTCCACCCTTGATTGTACCCAGATTGGAAAGGAATGACAAACTATTTTCTTGACAGTTCCTCAAAATGCGGTAGAATTCCGATTAAGATTTCGACCGATTTAAGAAAGGAGGTTTGCAAACTGCATGAATTTCATCCTTGCATCTCAATGCCTGTTGTATTGCGCGCCTCCGTTCCATTGTTGGAACTGACCTACCCGTCCGTTTTCCTCTTCGGCCACAGGAGCGCATGCCCTGTGGTCTTTCTTTTTTTTGAAACACAATCTAGGACTATGAAACCATCTTCTTTTGACGATATAGACCCAGGCGCCGAGTTAGAGCGCCTGCCAAAAATCAAAAACATGTCCAAAGCCGCCCGGCCTGCCCGCCGCAATGCCCGCGCTCACCTCGCTGCACCGATCATCGTTGAAGCCGGATTGGACGACGAAATGGAAACCGCGGCCTTCTCCTACCAACCCTCGCGCTACGAACGCGGCTGGCTGCTTGAATCGCTCAGCGGGTTCTACGATATGCACTGGTTCAGCGATGTCATTCGCATGATCAAAGGCGGCAAAGAGGCCTCCGTCTATCTCTGCTCGGCTCCGCAAAACAATGTGTCGTTGCTGGCCGCCAAAGTCTACCGCCCCCGCCGCTTCCGCAACCTGCGCAACGATCACCTCTACCGAGAGGGGCGCACCGACCTGGACGGCTCTGGACGCATCATTCACGATGACCGAATGCTGCGCGCAATGCAAAAACGCACCGGTTTCGGGCGCGAATTGCTGCATACCTCATGGATCGAATACGAATATCAGACGTTGCAGCGCCTGCACCAGGCCGGTTGTGATGTCCCTTGCCCCTATGCGCGCGGCCAAAACGCGATTCTGATGCAATACATCGGCGATGAGCAACGAAGCGCCCCAACGCTCAGTGAAATCTCATTGCCGCGCACCGAGGCTGAAAAATTATTCGAACGCGTGCTACACAACCTGGATCAAATGCTCTCGCACAATTGCATTCATGGCGATCTTTCCGCATTCAACATCCTCTACTGGGAAGGGCAAATCACGCTGATTGACTTTCCACAAACCATTGCCCCCAACCAGAACCCAAGCGCCCACGCCATCTTTCGCCGTGATGTCACGCGTATATGCGAGTACTTCTCCGCTCAGGGCGTGCGCGTGCCCCAGCCCGGCGCACTCTCAGCCCGCCTATGGCAGCAGCACAACCAGCAACTCACCCCCGCCATCCATCCGGCTGATCTCGACCCAGAAAACGAAGACGACGTGCGCTTTTGGAAAGCACACGCCGCCCGCTAGATGGTCATCTTCCGTCCGGTTGCCTGCTTTACAAGGCGGGCAACCGGATCAGCGGTCAGGCTGCTGGTTTCCAGCCCAGGCTAATCCGCCCACGCTCGGCCTCAACCTTCAAAATTTCAACCTCAATCACATCGCCCAGTTTCAGTTCAACACCGCGCGGCAGCTGCGAACGGTGCAGCAAACCATCCTGCTTGACGCCAATATCCACAAACGCGCCAAAATCAATCACGTTGCGCACCGTGCCTTTTAAGACCATGCCGGGCAGCAAGTCTTCCATCTTCAAAACATCCGAGCGCAAAATGGGTGCTGGCAAATCGGCACGCGGGTCACGCCCTGGCCGCGCCAATTGCTCCAGAATATCTTCCAGTGTCATCACCCCACAACCCACATCCTGCGCCAGTTCTTGAACCTTGCGCCGCTGACGCAGGCCATCAATCAACTTGCGCCGCTGCTCTGCCCCCATCCCCATATCGGCCTGCGCCCGAATCAAGATCTGTTCTGCAACCGGGTAACTTTCAGGGTGAATAGCGCTTGCATCCAACGGCTGTTTTCCACCGCGAATGCGCAAAAAACCTGCCGACTGCTCAAACGCCTTGGGGCCCAAGCCACTGACCTTTCTCAAATCCTCACGACAACCAAATGCGCCATACTCATCCCGATAGGCAACCATCTTCTCGGCCAGTTTCGGCCCAATGCCAGAAACATAAGTCAACAAAGCCGGTGAAGCTGTGTTAACATCCACGCCCACCTGATTGACAACATCTTCCACCACACCGGTCAGTGTGCGCTCCAGCATTCCCTGATCCACATCATGCTGATACATGCCCACGCCAATGGCCTTTGGCTCAATCTTTACCAGCTCGGCCAATGGGTCCTGCACCCGCCGGGCAATCGAAACCGCCCCGCGCAACGTCACATCCATTCCGGGCAATTCCGCTCGCGCCAGAGTGCTGGCGCTGTAGACACTCGCACCCGCCTCATTGGTAATCAAATAGCGGACTTGTGGCAATTCGCGCAGCAAGCGGGCAACCAATTGCTCCGTCTCGCGCGAAGCCGTCCCATTGCCAATGGTAATCAGCGTCACAGCATGGCGCTGCACCAGGTCGCGCAACGCCTTCAATGCCTCCTCAACTCGTTTTTGCGGTTCGTGCGGATAAATGGTTGCGGTCTCAAGCACCTTGCCGGTTGCATCCACCACCGCTACCTTACAGCCAGTGCGGAAGCCAGGGTCCAACCCCAGAACAACATGCCCGGCAAGCGGCGGCTGCAAAAGCAATGCCCGCAAATTGGAAGCAAACACAGCAATCGCCTGCCGCCAGGCCTGCTCAGTCAGCGAACGACGCACATCGCGCTCAATGGCCGGCAACAGCAAGCGATCTGCCGCATCCTGCATGGCCTGTTGAAATTGATCAAAAAATGGCGAACGCGTATCGGCCCGAAAGCAGGCCAGGATAGCAATTTGCCAATCGCGCTCCGGCACACTCACCCGCACCCGCAGCACCTTTTCCGCCTCGCCGCGGTCCAGCGCCAGAACCTGATGGGGTCGCAGCCGCGCCAGCCCACTCTCAAACTGATAATACAGCGCATACACTTCCCGTTCATCAGCGGCATCCGCCAATTTTTCACTCGCCAACGTCCCGTTTTGGAGCGCCTTGTCGCGCGTCCCGCCGCGCACCTCGGCATGATCGCTGATGGTCTCAGCAACAATGTCGCGCGCCCCGGCCAGGGCATCCGCCACCTGCGGCACGGCGTCGTTCAAGTAGGCCAGAGCGGCCTCTTCGGGCGTCTGACGGCCCACCGGCTGCTGCACAATCAGGTCAGCCAGGCCTTGCAATCCACGCTCGCGGGCAATGCTTGCCCGTGTGCGCCGTTTTGGCTTGTAAGGCAAGTACAAATCCTCAACCTCGGTCAAAGTCTCGGCAGTTTCCAGGGCCTCACGCAGTTCTGACGTCAGTTTGCCCTGCTCCTCAATCGAAGCCAACACCGCTGACCGGCGCTCATCCAACGCCCGCAGCTTCTCAATCCATTCCCCCACCAGCCGAATTTGTTCCTCATCCAGCCCACCCGTCATCTCCTTGCGGTAGCGAGCCACAAATGGCACCGTATTTCCGGCATCCAGTAGCTCAATCGTTGCGGTCACCTGTTGAGGCCGCACTTGCAATTGCTGTGAAATTTTGTTTGCGTAGCTCATGCCCCGAATTATATGCGCAACGCGCCAAAACGCAAGGAAACTCCTCAGGGCTGTGCGCGCAAGGCCAGCACCTCGCGGTTGATGCGCACTGCCGAAAGGAAGATGTGCCGATCTTCCAGGCTGCTGATGCGCGCCGCCTGCTGCATCACCAATTCATAAGCGCGTTGGGCAAATTCAACCCCCGATGGCTGCCCGGCATACACCCGCGCAAGCATCAAATACACGCCCGCTGCCGATTGCGACTTCTCCAACACAGCTGTTTGCTGCATTGCCTGCCCCGCCAATTGCTGCGCATCGTCGCTGCGCCGCAAAGCAAGCGCCGTCTCAGCCAATGCCGCCAGATCATTCAAGACCTCAGGGCGCAAACCCAAACGGGTGTGGATCTCGAACGCTTGTTGCAAGGCAGCCTCTGCCTCGGCATACTGCTGCCGAGACTGCGCCAGCAGACCCAGCCCCCACCAGCAATAACCCACCCCGCGCTCATCATTAATCTGCCGCCGCAAGGCCA
This sequence comes from uncultured Anaerolinea sp., assembly GCA_964453115.1. Taxonomy (GTDB): domain Bacteria; phylum Chloroflexota; class Anaerolineae; order Anaerolineales; family Anaerolineaceae; genus JAIWNK01. The sequence continues at coordinate 30,654 of CAYVRT010000006.1, forward strand.
GCGAGTCGCTCAGCATCTGCTCTGCCTCCTCCAGGCGGCCCAACTCCAAGTACGCCAGCCCCAGGTTGAAGAGCGAAAAGCCCTGTCCGGTGCGATCCCCAACTCGCCGCTTGAGATTAAGCGATTCGTCAAACTGCGCCACCGCCTGATCATATTTGCCCAGACTGAGCGAGACACGGCCCAAATTGGTCAGGTGAATGGCCGTTTGCAACACATCGTGCCGCTGCCGGGCCATTTCCAGCGCGTGCGCATGGCTGTGACCCGCCTCACTAAAATTACCCTGCATGAAATCAATCATCCCCAAATACATTGTACTCCAGGCCTGACCCGCCGGGTCACCAGCCAGTTTGCGCAATTCACATGCCTGGATCAAGAGCGGGCGCGCCCGCTCATAATCTGCCTGATAGTAAGCAATGATGCCCATCGTATTCAATGCCTCGGCCTGCCCGGCAGCATCCTGCAAATCCGTTGCCAGCGCAAGCGCCTGTTCAGCTGCTGCAATCGCTTGCGGATACTGGCTCGTCCATTGATACAAGTCTGCCAGGGCGTTAAAAGTCACCATGCGTGCCGTTGCATCCTCCCCCGCCAGCGTCAGCATCCAATCCAGGTCTGCCTTGCGGGCAGACTTATCGCCCAACAGCCCCTCAATTTGCTGCCGCCGACGCAGCACATCAAACATCGGTTGCCACTCGGCCTGTGCCTGCTTCAAACGTTCCAACAAACGGCTATAGACTTGCAATGCCGTCTCATTGGCAAATTCGCTTTGTGCCTTCTGTCCGGCCATTGTCAGGTAGCGAATGGCACGCTGCGCATCATCGCTGCGCTCAAAGTGATAGGCCAAAAGCTCACACTGCCGCGTCAGCCCCTCTTCCGCCAACAATGGATTGTCTCCGGCGCTGCGCAACAGCACATCCTCCATTGCCAGGCCAATCTTACGATGAAATTCCTGTCGGCGCTGCACCAGCAAATTCTCATACGCCACTTCCTGCACCAGTGCATCGGGGAAGACATAATCCACCCCCAAATCCAACCCACCAGGGCGGATGAGATCGGAGCGCTCCAATTGCGCTAGCCAGGAGCCCAGCTCATGCTCAGCCTCGACCAGGGAATGCAAAACCTCGCGCTGGAACTGCCGTCCAATCACCGCCGCCACTTGCAGCACCTGCCGAGCATCTTCGGTCAGGCGGTCAATGCGCGCCATAATAACGCCCTGTAGCGTATCCGGCACCTCAATTTCCGCCATCTGCTGCGTCACCTGCCAGTAACCCGGGCGCGCCTCATCCTCGACCACCGCATGGGTCTCCTTCAAGGAGCGTACCACTTCCTCAATATAGAAAGGATTGCCCGCTGTTTTGGTGAACACAGTGCGCTGCTGAACATCATCAAAGACTGCCCCCGGCAACAACCCGGCAAACATCTCCATGCTCTCAAGCGTGGAAAAAGGCATCAGTTGCAGCTCTGTAAAGCGATGCGGGTAAGCACTCGCCGCCCGGTCGCGCAAACGCCAACACCCTTTTTCGCGCTGCTGCCGGAAAAGTAGCACCAACAGCAGTGGCTCGCTCACCGTCACTTGCAACAAGTCCTCCAGCACGGCCAGCGACGCCTCATCCGCATAATGCAAATCATCCACCGCCAACACCAGAGGCTGCCGCCGGGCTGCGGCAGCAAAAAATTCGCGCACCGCCCAAAGCGTCTGCTTCTGCCGCACTTTGGGATCCAATTCGCGCACCCAGCGCGCCCACTCACCTTGCAATTTCAAATTGAGCATGTGTGCCAGAAATGGCACTGCCTCACGGGCCGTTTCCTTGCCAAGCAACTCATTGCCACGCTGCCACAAATTGAACAAAATATCATCTGGGCTATCATCGGGTTTGGGCGCCAGCAGCCCAAGCACCGCCTGCGCAGCCAGCCAATAGCCAACTTGTTCACTAAACGAGAGCGCCCGCAAATCCAGCCAGAGAGGACGCGTGTCCGTCATTTGTGCATTCATCCATTCACGCCCTTCCGCCAGGACGCGCGACTTGCCCAGCCCACTATCCCCCACCACACACAAAATGTGACCGCGGCGGCTCAGCAATCCTCGCCCGCAATTCTGGACCGCCTCCAGCACCTCGCCCCGCCCAACAAATGGCGTCGAAGAAAGCATCTGGGTTTTGCCCGCCTCATCCAGCCGCCCACGCACCTCATACGTGCGCACCAGCGTTTCTTTGCCTTTCACCTTCAGTTCACCGCGGTCTTTCAGTTCGACAAAACGCTCCACTCGTTCCTGGGTGCGTTTGCTAATGAAGACCTCCTGCCACCCCGCTTTGGACATCAGACGTGCCGCCATGTTAATATCATCGCCCATCAAAGTATATTCCTGGCGTAAGCTGGCTGCACCCACATTACCGGCAAACAACACCCCTGTATTAATGCCAATGCGCTGCTGAAAACGATAGATACCTTCCGGGGTTTGCAAGGCAGCAAAGGCCTCCTTAACCGCCCGCTGCATCTCCAATGCCGCATACACCGCCCGCAGCGGATCATCCTCATGGACGCGCGGCGCGCCAAAGAAAATGACCAACCGATCCCCAACCGCGTATTGATCCATGCGTGCCAGCGTGCCTTCATAGCGCTCCACAATCCGCGCCATGTGATTGAAATAACGGTTCAAATGCTCAGTAATCAACTCGGGCATTGTGTTGCCCACTGCCTCAATCAAATCGCTGACGCCCAAATAATTGGCAAACATCACCGTCACCTGCCGATAATCGGGCAAAATCTGCGGCTGCCCCGGGTTGCTCACAATCCGCGCCAGCAACTCCCCCGGCAAATAAGGTGCGAGGCGTTCCATCCGCTCTGTCCAGGTCACAATCTGCAATTCCACACCGCCGGTCGGCGTGTCTTCGGGCAATTGCAGAGCAGCATCGCCCTCAACCGCCGGCAAGTCACACACATGTGCAAACCCCTCGCCATGTTCCTCAAGCACCACCCGCTCATCCAACCAGGCGCGCACATCCTGCCCAACAATCACCTGCCCAGGTTCTGCCTGGTTTTGGGCCTGCTCGGCCCGGTTCACGGTATGTCCGGTCGTAATATAGGACATCATCCCCAGGCTGCCGCGTTCTGGGTCAGGCGGAACGCCAATATGCGCCCCAAAATATTCACCTGCCGAAACCCCGCACTTAATCCGTAAGGTATGCGTCTCACCGCCCGCATCCACCGCCGCAAACTTGACCATGCGCGCTTGCATTGCCATTGCTGCCTGCACAGCACGCAACGCAGCTTGCCGCATCTCTGCATCCGTCTGCGCCGGGAATAGCCCCAACAACGCATCGCCGCCAAACTTCAGCAACGTACCCCCATGTAAATAGAGCGCCTGCACCAATTCGTTAAACATACTGTTGATAATTTCTGCAATCCGCTCGGCGCCCACTTTGCCCAGGCGTTTCAAACGCTCCGAAAGCGGCGTAAAGCCAGAAACATCCCCAAACACAAACAGGCCTCGTTCCATTTTGCCCAACGGCACCCCCGTTGGTTGGGGAGCAGCAATCACCGGCCAGGGCAGATACGTCCTGGTCGTGCGCAGCAAAGCCGTCAAGTGTTCGGCCACCGCCTGTAAATCGCGATCATTCGGCATTCGCTCCAATGGCTCATATAAGGCCTCCGGCAGAAAACGCTTCAGCGCCGGCAATTTACTCTGCCAGGAAGCTGCACTTGTCTCTTGAGGAGCAGGCACAACCGACAAGGGAACTGACGCAAGAGGGGCTGTTGCAGTTGCCAACGGCGCCACAGCCGCAGCAACCGGCATCACCACCGCCCCTGAAACTACTGCCCCCACCACAAGCGCCCCGCAGTGAAAGCAAAAGCGCGCCTGTGCTGGCAGCAAAGTGTGGCAGGTCTGACAAACTACCCCCAGCACCAATGAATGCCCACACCCCATGCAATAGCGGGCCTGCGCCGGATTCATCGTTCCACAAATCGAGCATTGCATAATGCCAACCTCCCAAACCGTTTAAAAAACTTCCTGAACTGCGAAACAGTTCAGGAAAGCCATCCACAACCTCTATCTCACGACTTAAAATGCCTCGAGCCAGACTGCATCCACCCCGTCTGCTGTTGTTGCTGAGCCACCAACACCCGCAGGCGAAGAATGTTCTCCTCTTTTTGCGGCCCGCGCAACGTGATTGCCGCATTGGTAAAATAACGGTGCATTTCCATAAAACGCAATTGCCGGGTATACCACTCTTCCTGCGAAAGCACCACCCCCGAAGCAGCCAGTTCTCGGCGCAAGTCCTGCGAGCGCTTGAAAAACGCCTCCTGCCCCAGGTTATCCAGATCAGCATCCGCAATCAATGCTTCCAACAAGTTATGCGGTGTCTGCGGCAGTTGCGTTGCCATCACCATGCCTTGAATGGCTTGAATTTGCTCTGGTGAAAAACCAAAACGTGGCAAAATTTCAGCCGCCATGCGGGCGCTCAATGCCTCATGACCTTGCGATTGCTGCACAAAACCCAGGTCGTGATAATAGACCGCCGTCAGCAACAGCTGTGTATCCTCATACCCCACCTTTTCCCAGGCTGCCAAACGCTGTGCCGCAGAGGCAACCTCCTCACGCGTGTGGAAGAGAGAATGGTAAAACAACGTTTCAGGAAGTTCCTTCTCCAAACGCTCCAAAGCATACAAACGTGCGGCCTCAAAATTTGTGACCATGTTCCTTTCTATGTATTATAGAGGAAATTTGGCAGCAATAAAGTGATTCCTGTCACATAATTTATAAACAACCCCCCAAAACGCCCTTTTTGGTTGACGAAACGCCCCAAATGCAGTAAGATTGCGCCCGGTTGGGGAGTAGCTGACTGCCTCGTGCAGACGGGCCGCCGACAATCACGGAACTTCCCGGTTGCCCATCACGCTTTTTGTGACCAGCCAGACCACCATGACGCCTTGTCATGGTGTTTTTGTTTCTCGGAGTGTGCACATTGGGAATGATGACTTCTTTTTTGGTTGCAATTGGCCTGGCGATGGATGCCTTTGCCGTCTCACTAGGTGTTGGCGCCACCCCCCATGCTCAAAATCGCCGCGCCCGCTTTCGGCTCGCCTTCCATTTTGGCCTCTTTCAAGGCCTCATGCCGATCCTCGGCTGGCTGGCTGGCTCAACCATCTCACAGTGGATTAGCACATTTGATCACTGGCTGGCGTTTGGCTTGCTGGCCTATGTGGGTGGCGGCATGATTCGCTCGGGCCTCAATCACGATCTTGAAACCTATCTGCAAAACCCATCGCGCGGCAAAATTTTGGTCATGTTGTGCATTGCCACCAGCCTGGATGCAATGGCCGTTGGCCTGAGCATGGCAATGATTGGCGCTTCCATCTGGCTGCCATCAGCCATCATTGCCATTGTCACCTTCACTCTTTCCTTCTTCGGCCTGCGGGCAGGCGGCGGCCTTGGTCAACGCTTTGGCAAACGGATGGAAATCATCGGCGGCCTGATCTTGCTATTGATTGGCGCACGTATCCTCGTCCAACACCTCTTCCCCGCCTGAATCGGTGTATAATGAAATGGTAATCCTCAACTTTTGCCGGAGGCCCTCATGATCATCATCCGCAATCCCCAAACCAAAGAAGAATTCAAAGCCTACTATGCCTTGCGTTACAAAGTCTTACGCGAACCGCTTGGACAACCACACGGCAGCGAAAAGGACGACTTTGAACCAATCAGCCTGCATTTTGCCGCCTTTGATGACCAAACCGGCGAAATTGTTGGTGTGGTCAAGCTGTTTGAAAAAGAACCAGGGGTAGGGCAATTTTCACACATTGCTGTCGCCGAACACCACCAAAAGCGCGGCATTGGCCGGATGCTGATTGAAGCGATTGAACACAAGGCGCTCGAAATCGGCTACAAACGGCTTGGCACCCTCACCCGCATCACAGCCACCGGTTTCTACGAACGTTGCGGCTACAAACCCATGGGCATCACCGGCGTGTTGTTTGGCAAGCTGCAAATGATGTGGATGGAAAAAGAACTAACGCATTAAATCAAACGGGGCAGGCGCAAATCACCTGCCCCGCTCTGTCTAACACATCAGGCGTGCTTTTGCGGCACAGTGAACAGCCGCAGCAAAACGTTCTTCAAAAAGCCCAACAAAGCCACAAGCGGGATCAACACCCAGTCAATCAAGGCGTTGAGGCGCGAAAAGCCCTGCGCCACCCACAACACCACAGGTCGAAACACGCGCAGCGGTTTGATGTGTGCATAGGCCAGCGCCAGCAAAATCGTGCCAATTGAAATGCCAAAGCGCACCCAATCATTCAATTCAATGTGCGCCAGTTCTTCCAACAACAGTTCCACACCAATGTTAAAAACCAGCAAATAGGCTGCCTCACGCAACACCGGCTCGCGCTCCACTGCATAGCTAAAAACACCCGCGGCAAAGCGCATGAACAAGATGCCCAACGCCACACCCAACATCACCACCCACAGCTTATCAGAAAGCGAAACCGCCGCAACCACATTATCCAGGCTAAAAACCAGGTCGGCAATTTCCACCGTCAACACCACACCCCAAAACGACTTGGCTTTCACCTCGCGCACTTCAGCGTCCGATTCGCCCTCCTCGGCCAGGCCCAGGTTCTCAAACGCCAACCGAATCAGGTAAGCAGCGCCCAAAATCTTGAGCCAGGGGTTATGCACAATCAGGCTCGCCAACAGCAGCATCAACCCACGCCCCACATACGCGCCCAACAACCCCACACGCAGCGCAGCCGCCCGCTGATTACCCAACATAGGATGAAGCGAATCACCCACACGTTTAAGCGCCTTCGGCCATTCAATTGGCTTATCTTCCGGCAGGTGAATCACCATCGCCCCTAAAACAGCAGCATTATCAATGGAAAGCAAGCCCTCCAGAACAATCAGCTGCAAGATAATGACCACAATAGACCAATCCATACGACCTCCAGACGCAAGAATCAAACAACCACGCCATTATAATCATATTAACCTGATTAATATAGTGAATATCCGCGCCGCTTTTCAGGAAAATTACACTCAGGCCCAGCCCAAATGCTTGCGCCGCACCGGTTTTGCAGCCAGCTTACCTTCATTTTGCTCATCCCCCGAATGATGATGCTCATGCTCAATCCTCACATCGGCTGCCCCAGGCGGCACCAGGGCATCCCCCAGTTCTTTCAGGTCTACATCGCTCGCCCCGCGCGCCCGTTCACGCAGCAGTTCCTGATAGGCACTTGCATCCAGATTCTGTGTCACCTGCTCAGCCAGTTCCCCGGCCTGTTGCAAAAACTGTGCCTGCTCTTGCAACGAACCACTCGCCGCCCGCTCCTGCCGCTCCTGCCACTCAGCCTTGCTTTTCACCACCCGCACCGCCGAAATCCGCCGCCGGGAACGCGCTGACCCGCACCCTGGACAAATCGGCGCTGGCTCATCAAAGCGCTTCGCCAAATGCTCAAACATTGCCCCACAATCCGGACAATCATATTCATAAATCGGCATCCATCACCCTCCTTCCTCGGCACGCTGACAGGCCGCACACACGCCAAACAATTGCAGCCAATGCTCCTCAATTCGATATCCACTATGCTCTGCCACCCGCTCAACCAAAAAGCTCAAATCATCGCCACTGAAGAAAACCATCTGCCCACAAAGCGAACAAATTAGCAAATGTTCATGTCCCTGTGTGGCACGCAAATAGCGATGGCAACCCTGCGACTGATGCACACGCTGCACCAGCCCCAGTTCCTCTAGCTTCTCCAGCGTTCGATAGACCGTTACCAACCCCAGGTGCGGATACTCCTCGCGCGCCCGATCAAAGATTTGCACCGGGTCGAGCGCCCGCTGACTGCTTGCCAGCACTCCCACAATGGCCCGCAGCGGGGCCGTCAAACGATAGCCCTTTTGTTGTAAGGTTTGCAGCCAGGTCTGCATCAAAGCCTGTCCTTCCATGCATTTGCTCCTGCTCTTTATTGAAAATCGCTATCATTATACTACATCCGCCCGCTTTCCGGTATAATAGCCTCCATCACCCTGTTCAGACAACATGGAGCCATGATGGATTTCAGCACCTATCTCTCGCCCTTCTCCTGGCGCTACGGTAGCCCCGACATGCGCCGCATTTGGAGCGAACATAACAAACGCCTGCTTTGGCGAAAAATTTGGGTCGCCCTGGCCGAAACCCAGGCCGAATTTGGCCTGGTGCGCCCCGCTGAAGTTGAGGAATTGCGTCAGCACAGCCACGAGATTGATATACCCGCCGCCCTCAAGTTGGAAGCCGAAATTCGCCACGACCTGATGGCAGAATTAAAAACCTATGCTGCACAATGCCCACAGGCCGGACGCATTTTGCACCTGGGCGCCACCTCAATGGATATCGAAGACAATGCCGATGCGCTGCGCATCCAACAATCGTTGTGCCTGCTCTTGCATCACCTGCACCGCCTGTTGAATAGCCTGGCCGAACGCATTCAATCTACCGCCGACCTGCCGATTATGGCATTCACCCACCTGCAACCCGCCGAGCCAACCACCCTTGGATACCGCCTCTCCAGCTATGCCCAAGATCTGCTCAGCGATGCACAGGCACTGCGTCAAATCCACCAAGACCTGCGCGGCAAAGGCTTCAAAGGTGCTGTTGGCAACGCCGCTGCTTATGCCGAGTTAATAGGTGAGGCTCAGCTCGATGCGTTTGAGCAACGTCTCTCCGACCATCTGGGGTTAAAATTCTTTCCCATCACCACCCAAACCTACCCCCGCAAACAGGAATACACACTTCTATCAGCTCTGGCTGGGCTGGGCGGCTCGTTGTATAAATTCTGCTTTGACCTGCGCATCCTCCAATCCCCACCGATTGGCGAGTGGAGCGAACCCTTCGGCGAACGGCAAGTTGGCTCCTCGGCCATGCCCTTTAAACGAAACCCCATCCAGGCCGAAAAAGTCACCTCTCTCGCCCGGTTACTGGCACAATTACCCGGTGTTGCCTGGCAAAATGCCGCTCATTCCCTGCTCGAACGCACGCTGGATGACAGCGCCAATCGTCGCTCAATCCTGGCTGAAGGCTTCCTCATCTGCGATGAAATCCTCACCACCACCCACAAACTAATCAGCGGCCTGCAAATTAATCGCTCCGCCGTGCAACGCAACCTGGATGCCTATGGGCCATTCGCTGCCACCGAACGCCTGCTCATGGCGCTGGTCAAAGCTGGTGCCGACCGCCAAGAAATGCACGAACACCTGCGGCAACATGCCCTGGCCGCATGGCAGGCCGTGCAAAACGGCAACGCCAACCCGCTAACCGAGGCCCTGCTCAGCGATCCCCTCCTCGCTGCCCACCTGCCCGCCGAACAAATGCAAACCATCCTGAACGCCGAACAACACCTTGGCTTTGCTCCGGCACGCGCCCGGCATATGGCCGCCCTCCTCCACCAATCTCTAGAAGAAGGTTTACCCGAAGCGTGTAATCTGTAACTGGACAGCCTCACCGCTCGCTTGTACAATCATAACATCCCAAATCATACCTTCAGAGGAGAGGTCATGTTCAAAAATTTTGCCGAAGCTGCTGCGTTCGTTCGCGAACACAATGTCCGCATGGTGGATCTTAAGTTCACCGACTTGTGGGGCCGCTGGCATCACGTCACCATCTCAGCCACCGAATTTTCAAGCGAGCTGATGAGCGAAGGCGTGGGCTTTGATGGTTCCAGTGTGGGCTTCAAAAGCGTTAAATCGGGGGATATGATTCTCATCCCCGATCTCAGCACCGGGTTCGTTGACCCATTCTGGGAAGAGACGACCCTGAGCTTCATTTGCAACACCTTTGAGGCCGACACGAAAGAACGTTTCGGTGGCGACCCGCGCGAAGTATGCCGCCGCGCCGAAGACTACATGCGCCAGGCCGGTCTGGCCGATTATAGTCAGTGGGGACCAGAGTTCGAATTTTACGTCTTCAATACCGTTGTGCTGGAAAACGGAGTCAATGTCGCCAGCTATCGCGTCGAATCAATTGAAGCCTCCTGGAACAGTGCTGAAGGCGGCAATGGTCATTATATCCCTTTGCATGGCGGCTATCATGCCATCCCACCCAAAGATCAGCTTTACAACCTACGTTCACAAATGGTTGTTGCGCTTGAAAGCGTTGGCATCCCGGTCAAATATCATCATCATGAGGTGGGCGGCCCCGGACAAAGCGAAATTGAAACCCCACTGATGGGCCTGATGGCAGCTGCCGATGCCTCAATGGTCATCAAATACATCACCAAGATGGTCGCTCACGAAAACGGCCAAACCGTCACCTTCCTGCCCAAACCCCTCTATGGCGAAGCGGGCAGCGGCATGCATTTCCATCAGCATCTCTTCAAAAACAATTCCAATCTATTCTACGATCCCCAGGGCCCCAACCTGCTCAGCAAAATCGCACTCTATTACATTGGCGGTCTGCTCACCCATGCCCCGGCGGTGCTGGCCTTCACCAATCCCTCCACCAACTCCTATCGCCGCCTGGTGCCCGGTTTCGAGGCCCCAATCAATGCCTTCTTCTCCAGCGGCAACCGCAGCGCCGCCATCCGCGTTCCCAAATATGCCACCCAACCCGATAAGGTGCGTTTTGAATTCCGCCCGCCAGATGCCACCTGCAACCCATACCTGGCAATGGCAGCCCAATTAATGGCTGGCCTGGATGGTATTCGCCGCCAGATTGATCCAACCGCAGCCGGGTTTGGCCCAATTGATGACGACATCTTCTCCTGGCCTGAAGAAAAGCGCGCCACAATCAAGAGCCTGCCCACCTCATTGGAAGAGGCGCTCAACGCCCTGGAAAACGATCACCAATTCCTGCTTGAAGGCGGTGTCTTTGATGAGGCCATGATCCACAACTGGCTTCGCATCAAGCGCAATGAAGACCGGCAATTGCGCCTACGACCGCATCCCTACGAAATCGAAATGTATTTCGACCTCTAAATTCGTTCTTTGTGCCAGCCACAGCCGGGTGCAATTGCATCCGGCTGTAATTTTTACAGCTCAGGGTTGCTGCGCCACCACCGCCAGATAATTGGCTGCTGCCCAGCCAGAGCGCTTTTCGTCATACGGTGCAGTCAAATACCACCAGGTGTAACCATCGGCATCCCGCGGGCCATCACGCACCTCAAACACTTCCGCATCCATGCCCAAAAAGAGCGGTGCTTGCCCAATGCCAGGCCCCGAACGAAGCCGCAACCCCTCACCATCTGTGCCCACAATCTGAACGTACATACCCATAGCAATGCCACCCTGCACCACCGGCTGTTGCGTCGGGGTTGGCACAGCCACTGTCTGCAACACAGGCAAGGGCGTTGCAGTCGGCAGCGGGATGATCATCACCTGCGGCGTCAGGTTGGGCGGGCTGCCCGGGGTGGGTTTGCGCAAGCTGCGCACCACCCCGGCCCCCACACCACAAATCAGCACAGCAACGGCCACCGCCCCTACCCAAACCCATGGACTGAGTGAACGCAACAAAGATTTCACATTGCCACCGGCAAGAGGAAAAACGCAATCCCCAAAATGAGGTAAACCGCCAATAATGCAGCCCCTTCCATCCAGTTTGATTCGCCATCGTTGCTCACCAGCGCAGCAACCAGCACTGCCGCCCCAAGTGCCACCAATTCAAATAGATTAAAAATGAGCGTCAGGGGGTTGCCCATTAACAAACTAACAAATACCAGCACAGGTGCCACAAATAAGGCAATCTGCAAACTAGAAGAGAGCGCAATCTCAACACTCAATTCCATCTGATTGCGCACTGCCACCTGAACAGCAACCAAATGCTCGGCAACATTGCCAACAATTGGAATGAGGATGATGCCCAGGAAAAATTCAGAAAGGCCCAGTCCCTCGGTGACATGCTCGACCGCCCCCACCAGCAATTCGCTCAACACCACCACCCCCAGCGTGGAAAGTGCCAGCACCAGCAAGGCCTGCCAAAGCGGCCAGCGTTTGGTGTGAATCTGCTCTTCGGCTGGCGTGTGCGTCATTGGGCTGTGCTGCGCCCGAAAGCTGTAGACCAACCCAAGCACATACAGCACAATCATCACCCCGGCCACGCCCAGGCTCAAAGCCTCAACGCGCGGGCTGTTATCTGGCCCAATCGAATGGCTAAAGAACGAAGGCACTACCAGGGCCAAAATGGAAAGTGTCATCAAGACAGCATAATTGCTCGCCTGTCGGCGATCAAACTTCTGCAAGCCGTTCTTAACGCCGCCCAGCACCATTGATGCACCCATCACCAGCAATAAATTTCCAATAATAGAACCGGTAATGGAAGCCTTGACCAGTTCGAGATACCCGGCCTGAATGGCAACCAGGGTAATAATCAATTCTGCCGCATTGCCCAAAGTGGCGTTGAGCAGCCCGCCAACGCGCGGCCCGGTGCGTTCCGCCAGCGCCTCAGTTGCCTCGCCAATGTAGCCCGCCATCGGCACCACACCCACGGCGGAAAGAATAAAGACCCACAAATCGCCCCACCCAAGAACATCTGCCAGAAAAGCCAATGGCAGCGCCACCAGCAAAACAGCCAACGGGTGGGTTTTCAAATAGTTGCCAATTTTTTTTGACATATCCATACCTTTGTCGCTAGAAAATGGAAAATCTTTCTTATTATACTTTCAAACCCGTCGAACGAGATTTTGGGCGCCGAAAACACAGGTCCTGCAAAGCCTCTTCCAGGTCGCCAAAACGGAAGGAAAAGCCCGCTGCGCGCAGGCGCTCGGGGAGAACGCGCTGCCCATCCAACGCCAGCGTACTCATCTCCCCCAACACAAACCGCAAAGCAAAAGCCGGCGCAGGCAGCCAATACGGTCGCCGCATCACCTTTGCCAGAATCTTACCAAAGACCTGCTGCACAACAGGCTGTGGCGAAGTCAGGTTGAACACGCCTTCTTTCATCCCCTCAATCAAAAAACAAATTGCCTCCACCTCATCTTGAAGATGAATCCAGGAAAGCCATTGCTGCCCGCTGCCTAACCGCCCCCCAGCAAACAAACGAAACGGCAAAGCCATGCGCCGCAAAACGCCCTCATCCCGTCCCAAAACCAAGCCAGTGCGTAGAATTACGCGCCGAATGCCCTGTCGTTCCGCTGACACGGTTGATTCTTCCCACTCTCTGCACACCTGCGCCAAAAAATCCTCTCCAACCGGAAAATTTTCATTCAGCGGCGTATCAAACTGCCGCGTTCCATAATAGCCAATCGCCGAAGCCTGCACCAGCAAACTGGGACGCGCCCCGGCTTCAATTGCTCGCACAATTGCTTGCCCCGCATCCACACGGCTGCTGCGAATGGCCTGCTTGCGCGCCTCCGTCCAGCGCCCTGCCCCCACATTCTCACCCGCCAGGTTGACAATCACCTGCGCCCACTCGGCTGCATCGCTCCAGCCGCGCACTGTTTTGCCATCCCACTTTGAAAGGCGGATCCCCGGCGGCATCCCCATCAGCGTATCGCGACGGGTTAGCACCCAAACCGCATTGCCTTTCTCAATCAACGTCCGGGCCAAGGCCCGGCCAATCATTCCGGTTCCACCAGCAAGCAAGATTCGCATTATTAACCTCGTTTGAACATTTTGTTAATCATACTCGTTTTCCGAGTCAAAAAAAAGCCTTTCAAGCATGCTATAATTCCTTTGGGCAATCCGATGAATAACCTGGTATTGATCCTGAACGCCAATTTTGAACCGATCAACACCTGTTCCTTGCAGCGTGCAATGGGCCTGCTGTTGAGCGATAAAGCCGCGCTGATTGCCAATGGACGGGGCGAAATTCACACCGCCTCGCGCACATTTGCCCGGCCCTCGGTCATTCGCCTCCATCAAATGGTTAACCGCCCGCGTCCCCAGGTCAAGCTCTGCCGCCGCGAAGTGCTGCGTCGCGACCATTTCACCTGTCAATATTGCGGAAAATGCACCGGCAGCCTGACGATAGACCACATCATCCCACGCCACCTGGGCGGACGCCACACCTGGAGCAACGTAACAACTGCCTGTGCGGCCTGCAACCATCGCAAGGGCGGACGGCTGCTCAGCGAATCGGGCATGACGCTCCTTCACCCACCCTTTGAACCACCTCACACCGCCAGTTATATTTTTGGGCGCTTTTTGATGCAAAACCAGGAATGGGAAACCTTCCTCAACGGCTGGTAACGCCCACCACTGCACCCAAAAACAAAGCCCCATCCAGCACATTCCGTCTCACTGCAACAAGATCATCGCCAGGCGCGGCGTAACCCACACCTCAACCATTGCCGCAGCCAGCAGCAATGGCACCACCAGGCCGAGGAAAATCACCAACCAATCTGCCAGCGCCTCAAGCATCACCTGTCCAAAGGCCTTGCCGGGCGTTGGTGTTGCCAGCAACGCCCCACCACGCAAAATGGCTGCCGAGCCAAGAATAACGGCCGGGATTTCAAGAATGCCGTGCGGCACAAGCAATGCCAGTGTATATTGCCAGGCTGGCAGCCCATTGGCACCCAACATTGCCATCAAATAACCTGCCACAGCCAGCGAAGCAAACATGGGAAGCACCCCCAACACCCCCAGCGAAAGCACCCCCAACACCAGGGAAAGCAACATCACGCGCAGGTTCTGCCCCACAATTAACAACACCAGGCGCAGGTCAAGCACCGCCCAATCGGATGTCACCATGCCCAGGCGTTCTTCCACCTCCGCCAAGTTCTGTGCATCCAGGGGGATGAAGAAGGTTTGCACCAGTTGCGTCCCGGCCACAACACTCGCCACAGCCAACAACACACAGAACAAAATTGCCGGGCGCGTCTGCCGCAGCACCTCACCCACCGCCAGGCGATACCACTGCCAGGGTGAACGTGCTTTGCGCCGGAACTGCGCCCAAAAGACGCGCCCCATCCAACGCAAGTTCAGAACATCCAACTCTCGCCCCAACAGTTCTTCGCGCTGAAAATGCGCAACCCCCACACGCATCAGCAACCCCGCAACCAGCACCATGCCCCCTGCCGCCAGCCACAGCACCCGGTAATCACCCCAGAACATAACCACACTCTCGCCCTGAATCAGCAAGGCGATTGGCAGAATGATAAAACTTGCCAACAAATTGGCCGCCCGCACCGAAGTTGCCTGCGTTGAAGCCACAACTGCCCCGGCCACCATCACCGTTGCCTGCACAATCGTAAGCACCACCACCAGCAACAGCACCTCCACCTCTGGCAGCGGCACGCGCCCCGTCAACCCGCCCAAATAGACGGTCATGCCCAAAAAGCTGCCAAACAAGGGCGGTATGGTCGAAGAAATCAACTTGCCAAAATAAATTTGCCAATCTTTGAGCGGAGCATTGAGCAGCGGTTCAATGCTGCCGCGCTCCTTCTCACCGACGAACGATTCCAGCGCAATCACCAGCGAAAATGACGTGGGGAAAAAGCCCACAATCAGCAGCAAAAACGGCACCAAACGCTCCGCAATCACATTGGCTCCATACCGTTCCACAAAGCGCAAAATTTGCTGCGCAGTAAATGTCATCAAAAACGGGAAGAAAACTGTCAGTGCCGCAATCGGGAAGATAATCCGCCAATCACGGAATTGATCGCGCACTTCCCGCCAGGCAATCACCCACACCGGACGCATCTGTTCACGCCACATGGTTCTCCTCCTTCGTCGCCCGGCTCACAGCCTCGAGATATGCATCTTCCAGGCTGTGCGGCACTTCCTGAAACGAAAGCACCGGCAATTGATCAGCAAGCAATTGCTGTAGCAAGACCGGGTTGGCGCGCTGCGGATCTTCCACCCGGAAGCGCAGCCAATTATCACCGCACCCCGTCAGGCTCACCCCAACCGGCAACGTACCCGCCCAGCCATTCACCGACTGCGCAAGGCGCGCTTCATATTCCTCCGGGCCCAACAAAGCCCGCTTCAATTCAGCCGTTTTGCCGTCATAGATGATTCGCCCACGGCGAATAATTGCCACCTGATCAGCGAGCAGTTCAGCCTCCAGCAAGTTATGTGTGCAAAGCACAATGGTGCGCTCGCCAGAGCGCAGGCTGCGGATGGCCTGCCGCACCATGTGCGAGCTCTCCGGGTCCATGGCCGAGGTTGGTTCATCCAACAGCAGCACCGGCGGCTCATGCATCATCGCCCGCACCAGGGCCAGTTTTTGGCGCATGCCTTTGGAATACTCCCCCAACCGTTTACGCCGTGCCTCCGCCAGGCCAAACATCTCCAGCAGGTGATCAATTTGTTGTCGGCGACGGGCCGCATCCAAACCATAAATGCGGCCAAAAAACTGCAAATACTCCTCCGCGTTGGAACGCCCATACAACCCATGATGCTCCGTCAGCACCCCCACCGAGGCCCGCACCTCATCCGGCTGCTGCACCACATCATATCCAGCCACCAATGCCCGCCCCCGCGTCGGTCGCAGCACCGAAGTCAACATGCGCACTGTTGTCGTCTTGCCAGCCCCATTCGGCCCCAACAAGACCAGCACATTGCCTTTTGGAACGTCCAAATAGATGGAGTTAACCGCAGTAAACTCATCAAACACTTTGGTCAATTGCTCTGCAAAAATCAACCCTGACCTCCTTGCCAGTGAGTCATATGATGACTCACTTCAGGCTTTTCTATCATACACCCATTTTAGCAGAACGCGCCCAACAAATTCGTAATGTAGAAGACTCAGGCAGCCGGTTCACTCACATCCGGGCGGCGACGATGCCGCACAGCCAAAACCGAGGCCGAAACGACTGCCGCAACAGCCATCATCATCTGATTGGCATTCAAACCAGCCAGGGGAGCGGGGTCAAGGCGTAAAAATTCCAGGCCAAAGCGCCCCACCGCATAGAAAATGATGTAAGTCAGGAACAAATCGCCTTCCTTGAGCTTGCCGGCCATTTTGCGTTCCAAGAACAGCAAAAAGCCCATGTTCAGCAAATTCCACAAAAACTCATAGAAGAAAAGCGGATGATAGTATTCCTGATCGGCAAAGGGCGCAACCCGTTTTTCGGGTGGAATATACAACCCCCAGGGCAAGCTGGTCGGAAATCCATACAATTCCTGATTGAAGAAATTTCCCCAGCGCCCAAAACCCTGCGCCAGCGCCAGCCCGGGAGCAATCAAATCGGCCCATACGGCAAAACGCTGCCCCTTGCGGCGCAGAAAAATCCACGTTGCCAGCGCGCCACCCACAACGCCCCCGGCAATTCCCAGTCCGCCCTTGCGCAGGTTAATGGCATCCAGCGGATGGGTCAGGTAGAAGAGCGTCGTCACCCCACGCTCAATGTCGCTGCTGGAAGGTAGCAAAATGTGATGCAGGCGCGCCCCAATGATGCCGCCCAACAACAACCAGGGGAGCAAATCCCACACCAGGTCACTCGAAAGCCCGCGCTGTTTGGCACGGTAAGAAGCCAAAACCGACGCCGCAAATGCCCCCAACACAATCGCCAAAGCATAAAAATAAATTTTGATCCCAAAAATCGTAAACCCGTCAATCATTGCCTGCTCCTTGTTTCTATCACTTGTACGGCAGCAGCATCTTGCGCTGCTCTGCCGCCTGCCGACGAACATACCAAATGCGCTGCAAAGCCGTAAAATTACTCAAAATCGCCACAATCCAGAGCGAGACGATTGGGATATTGAAAATCAGGCCAGGGGCAATCACCAAAAAACGCTCCAAACGGGTTAACACCCCCACCTTGGCAGCAAAGCCCAGGCCTTCAGCGCGCGCTTTGGTGTAAGAAACCATCACCGACCCGACCGCTGAAAGATAAATCAAAACACAGGCCAGCCAATTTTGCGTCTGCAAAAAGTAAATCATCAGCCCGCCCAAAATCACCAGTTCAGAATAGCGATCGGTGACCGAATCCACAAAGGCGCCAAATTCGGTCGGCTCGCCGCGCAAGCGGGCCATCGTGCCATCCAGCGCGTCAATTGGCCCCATCAACAAAATCACCACCCCGCCCCAGGTGATGTGACCAAAAGCCAGCAACACTGCCCCAATCGCATTGCCCACCAACCCCAAAATTGTCAATGTGTTTGGCAACAGGCCCACCCGATTCAAAAATGCCCCAATTGGGTCTAATATTCCCTTAAATGTGACGCGCATAATTTTTTCCAATGAAACGCGTCCGCTTGCCACTTTTTGTTCCAATTTTTCTCTCTCCGATTTCGAATTCACATCAAGCTATCTTACCACAAACCAGCAAAAATTGCGCCTGCGGTTTCATTCATCATCATCTTGATCCAATTCGCCATCCGGAGCAAGCAAAACCTCACGGTCACGTCCACTACCGGCGGCCGGCCCCACCACACCCATCTCCTCCAGTTGCTCCATCAACCGGGCTGCGCGCGGGTATCCAATCCGCAGCCGCCGTTGCAAGAGTGAGGTGCTTGCGCGTTGCGTTTTACGCACCAGAGCAATAGCCATTTCCACCAGTTGATCGCCGCCATCTTCCTGCTTGAGCAATTCCTCCCACGGCGGAGGCACTTCCTCGCTCGGCGGCGACATCTTCCGCCAAAAGTCCAACACGCGCTGCACTTCTGAATCTGCCACCATCACGCCCTGCACACGTTGCGGTATGCCAGCCTCCGGGTTGAGGAAGAGCATATCCCCTTTACCAAGCAGCGTTTCAGCCCCATTGCTATCCAGAATGACGCGCGAATCAACCGCTGTCGCAACAGTGAAAGCAATCCGGCCCGGAAAATTGGCCTTAATCAAGCCGGTCACCACCTCGGTGCTTGGGCGCTGTGTTGCCACAACCAGGTGAATACCTGTTGCGCGTGCCATTTGCGCCAGGCGCACCAGGCTGTTCTCGGTTTCCTCCGGTGCCGACATCATCAAATCGGCCAATTCGTCAATCAGCACCACAATGCGCGGCAAACCTTGCTTGTGGGCGCGCTCCTGTTTGCGATTGTAAGCATCCAAATCGCGCACCCGCTCTACCTCCAACAAGCGGTAACGGGCATCCATCTCACTCAATGCCCAACGCAACACGCCCAACATGCGCTCAATCTCGGTTTCCACGCGCCCCAAAAGGTGTGGCAAGCCATTGAAACGCGCCAATTCAACCATTTTCGGGTCAATCATCGCCAGACGTAAATCGCCCGGTGTGTTATTCATCACCAAACAGGTTGTCAGCGCAGCAATGCACACCGACTTGCCCGATCCAGTTGTACCTGCAATCAACAAATGCGGCATGCGCACCAAATCGGCCACTACCGGCACACCGGAAACGTTCTGCCCCAGCACAATCGGCAACCCACCCGCAAGGTGCTGGAATTCCGCCGATTCGAGTAGCGGACGCAGCCGCACCAGGGTATGATGACTGTTGGGAATTTCAATCCCCACGTAGGATTGCCCCGGCACCGGCGCTTCGATTCGCACCCGTTCCGCCGAAAGCGAGCGCGCCAGGTCGCGCGCCAGGGCAGAAATTTGCGCCACGCGCACCTTCTGCTGCTGTGGTGTGCCATCCGGCCCCAGGCGTTCAACAAACCCCGGCTCGACAGCAAATTGCGTCACAGTTGGCCCCAGGCGATACCCAACCACGCGCGCCGGCAGGCCAAACTCTTCCAGTGTTTGCTCAATTTGCTGCCCCGTTTCAATGATTCTGCGCTCATCCACTTGTGCCGTTTGTTCGCGCACCAGCAAATTCAGCGGCGGCAGGCGTTCGTCGCGGGTAGCCTTTGGCGCTTCCAGCACCGGCGGATGCACTTCCTCCACCGAAGGCACCGCCGGCGGCGACGGTTGTGCAATCACTGCCTGACGCTCCTCCTCCGAAAGAAGCAACGCATCCAGGCGCTTTGCCAGTTTTGGCCCCAGGCCCAACAACGCCGAAACGGAAAGCAAAGCCAGAAGCAGAAAAAATATCACTGCCCCGGTTTGCGACAAAACCAGAGTGACCAGGTGCGCCAACCCCCAGCCCACCCTGCCGCCATCCAATCCCTGCCTGGCCCGTTCCAAATCCAGCCCACCTGCCAGCGCAACCAATGCCAGCAGAATAAAGAATAGCACCTCCAGCAACAGAACCCGCCCGAGCCGAAAGCGGTCAAGCCGCGCCGAGCGCCGCCGAATGATCAATGCCCCCAACGCAACCAGCAATGCCGCCAACACATAGCTGCCCACACCCAAACCACCAGACAAAAAGCGGCTCCATGGCTCAATGATGACACCCGTTGTCAGCCCGGTCAGGCCCAACACAGTCAACAAACCAACGCCCATCAAGAAAATTGCCAGCAAATCGCTGCCAAAGCGATCAAAGCGCAACAAATAAGATAAAAACCGTTCCAGCCGCCCCGGTGAAGCAGAAACCTCTTCGGGCAAAGGTTGTTTTTGGGCTGTAGGCTTCATTCAACACACACCAAAGTCAGCCCCAGCCGCCGCCGAACAACATCCAGCACCACAATGCGCGCCTGAACACACTGTCCAGGGTGCAGGGGATGCCACAAGGGACAACGGGAGCGAAATTCATCCAGCGAGGAAATGTGAATCAGGCCATCCACTCCCTCCTGCAGACGCACAAATGCGCCATACTCGGTCATGCTCGTTATGGTAGCTGTGACAACATCGCCCGCTCGATAACGCGCAGCCACCACCTCCCATGGATTGGAACAAAGCCTCTTCAAACTCAAGGAGACCCGCCCATTTTGTTTATTAACTGCCACCACCACCAATTGCAGTTTTTGGCCCACTTGCAGCACATGGGTTGGGTGCTGCACCCGGCCCCATGAAATTTCAGACAAATGCAACAAGCCTTCCACACCACCCAGGTCAATAAATGCCCCAAAATGTGTGATATTGGTCACCACGCCTTCCACAATTGCCCCATCCGAAATGGTTTGCAGCACTTCCTCCCGCCGTCCTTGCCCGCCAAGCGCAGCGCGCTCTGAAAACACCACCCGATCCGCACAGGGATCAAAAGTCATCACCTTAACCCGCAGTTCACGGCCCAAATAGCAGGACAGAATCTGCCGCCGCTGCCGCAGCAAATCTGGCTGCGAAACATCCACCAAATGGGAGGCAGGTAAAAAGCCATTCATCTGCGGCCCTTTCACAAGCAGGCCACGTTTGTTCATCCCCACCACCACCACCGTTAAAAGCGCATCCTGATGATGCGCCTGCTCAACACAAGCCCAATTGATTTCAAAAGAAGCGCTTGCTGGCGCACAGGGATTGGATTGAGCCACCCCATCCTCTTCCATTTGCGCCTCCTCATCCATCAAGATGGCCTCCCACCAACCTTCATGCAGTGCATAGACTATTTCAGATTCCGGAGCAAAAGTCATTTCTCCCATCATTGCAGCCTCCCAGCATTCGACATCCCGTTGCCCCCCTCCACGTTTTGACCGCGCGCCAGTTCTTCCATTTCAAGAATAGCTTTGGTCACTGCTTCAATCGCCACGCGCTGTTTGCGATACAAATCCGCTTCCGACATCGCCAGCCGCATCGCTATCTCACGAACCTTCTTGCCTTCTAAGAACTTCATCTCCAGGATATTATACAATATCCATTCGCCTGTGAAGCGCCTTTCTCCATCCGGTCGCACACGTTCAATCGCCCGTCGCAAAATTGCGCGCAGCGCATTGGAAGGATTACCCTGATGATCTTCCAATGCCGACTGCACCAATTGCAAACGCAGCAAGGGGCTTTCCGTCAGACGCGGCCCGCCCCAATAATGGCTCAACGCATCTTTCACCCACTGTGTCATATCCGACTCTTCATCCAATGTTGGCTGTTCGCGCAGCAGGTCTTGCTGATCGTAGCGGCTCGCTGCCCCCAGGCGTTGAATGAACTCGACCTGTGGCGCCAATGCTTCCAAAGAACGGAAAATCTCATTCTGCAAATGCCGGTCGCGCAGAGCCAACACCGCCCGACGCGCCAAAAGATGCAAATCTTGTTGCTGCCCAGCATCCAGGTGGAAAGCAGCTGCTTTCGAAACGCCCAGAACTCCAAGCAGGGCCTCCCCCGCCTCGATATGTAAGGGCAAGAGCAAATCTTCGCCCCATTGAAACCGATCCGTGTTGCCATTATTCCGTCGCACCTGTTGCAGCAAATCGTCCGGCAGCGGATCCGGGTCGAGTCGGTTCTTGCCAACTGTCACCAGCAGTTCCAGGTCATCCCCATCCAGTGCCACCACATACGCGCCCTCAGCCTGAAGACGATCGCACACCGCAGCCAGCACCAGTTCCAAAAACTGCCGCAAGTCATTACGCGTCAACAGTCGGTCTTGCAACTGCCGCACCATGCGCAAATCTTTATCATCCCCCTCGCCAAACAATGCCCGTTCACCAAGCGGCGAGAACATGGTAATCAGAAATTCCAGCAGCACCACCGTCCCCACCATCACAATCGGCACAAAGGCCGAATAGGGCGTGCCAAAAGTCTCACCAAGCCGTCGCACCACCGTCATCAGGCCGAGCGCCACACTCGCAGTAATGGGTCCGCGCATCAACCACTTGAACAGGCGCACTTTAACCACCCGGTCTGACCAGAAGGCATCAAAGAACGCGGCTGCATAGGCCATCACAACCAGCAAAAAGCCAGTCACCAGGTTGGCAAATAGCGCCACACCCCAAAACATGGTGGGGTGACGAGCAGCCAGGTCAGAACCGAATAAGAGAAACGGAAAAGATCCCAACGCTGGGGCAACCGCCCCAATCAAAAAATATCCCATCCGCCGGCGACTGGTCATGGTGACTGTGCGCCGATAGGCACGCAACATGTTATAAACCGTCATGCCCATCACCGCCAGATAGTAAAGCACAAACACATCCGTCAGACGCGTTGCCTGCAAGTGCGGTGCAGGCAACTGCTCCGCAGCCAATGGCCCCACCAGCCAGCCCGAAGCCAGGCTAAACAGAAACACTGCTGAAATCAGGTATAGCAGCCGCACCATCCACCAGCGCCGCCCCTGACTGGGCTTGCCAGTCGTCGCCAGCAATGCATCCGACATTTGAAAATAGGCCGCCGGCAGGTAAACAATCCCCACCCATTGAATGCGTTGCCAGATTTCCACCATCCACAATGTTTCCGCCGTGCTGCCAATTGCCTCTGCTGTAAAAATCAACACCATCCAGACCAAAATCAACGCAAAGGCCCGCATCACTGCCTGACGCAGGTTAAATGCCAGCGCATATAACAAAAGCGAGAAAGCTGTAATTGCAATCCCGGCAGTTAAAATCTGGCTCAAGGTGCGCAAAACGGAAATCATGGTAACCCAAACTACTTTAATACATGAAAGAAGAACACTGCGCTTTCCTGATTGGGCAAATAGCCCTCACGATAGCCGGAAAAACGATACCCAAGACGTTCGGCCAATTCCATCATTGGCGCGTTCCGGGCCGAAATTTCAAGTGCCAATACCTGTCGTCCATTCTGGAGCGCCCACGAGCGACAGGCAAGCAGCAAGGCCGTTGCAATTCCCTGGCGGCGCACATCGGAGCGCGTGACCAGTTCCTCCACCCACAAAACCGCCGGGTCATCGCGCACCCGTAACGCCACATAGGCCACCGGCTGATCCTGGAAAAGAGCCGTCAACATCAGCAAATAGCCTGTCCAGCGCTGCGGCAATTCCGCCACACTGCGCGGATATTCCAGGCGCACCGGGCGCGGCAAGCGCAGCAAACACAGCACCCCGCCCTGCCGTCGAACCTCCTGCGTTCGCTCAATCTGCCAGACGGCCTGCGTCTGTCCGCCATGGTCTAACAACATCAGCATTGGCAGGTCCGATTCACAGGTTGGACGAATGGCAATTTCAGGCATCTCCACTCCTTTGCACTATGGCAGCGGTGCAATGCGCACCGGAATAACACACGCCGGGAAAGATTTATTCTCATTATCAAACACCACCAGACGCAGCAGGTAATCACCTGGCACAAGCTGCGAGGTGTTCCATTCCCCAAACGAACGGTCACTGCCCGGCACAGTGGGCTGATTTCCGCCAGCAATTGTCGTCCAGGTTGTGCTGCCAACTGGTGCATATTCATACTTATAAAAGCCCAGTTTTTCCACATTCACCACACCGCGCAATTCCACTGCGCCCTCAATTTGCTCGTTCTCCTGCGGCGAAGTCCATTCAATTTGGCCTGCCAGGCAGACCTGCTCGGTAATTGGCACCTCGGTTGCAATTGCCGGGGTGGGCGTCATGGGCGCAATGGTTACCTGTTCATTTGGTACAAAGGCTGCCGTGCTGGTGGCGCTCAAATCCAGGGTTGGGGTGGGCAGCAAAGCTGCCGGTGTATACACCGGCAAAACAAAAGAAACCAGCACCAACTCGCCCACAGCAAACAAACAAATGAAAATCAGAATGGTCAAAGCGGCGCTAAAGCGACGCTGTGCCACCTCTTTCTCCAGCCCAAAAACCGCCGCCCGCCATTCCTGAAAAGCAATCATCACCCGGCGTAGATACCAAACCCCAATCAGCGCCAGGCCAAGATAGATCCATAACTCATATTTTTGCAGAAAGGTGAAAACGTCTTGCATAACCGCACAACGGTCAGGAAATCTGCCGCAAGAAACCGCGCACGATGGTCGTCATCTTTGGCACCAAGACCTGCCCGGCTGCCAGCACCTCTTCATGCGTTGTCACTGCGCTCCCATCGAGATTGGCCTTATTGCTAATCCCCGAAAGCCCAAGCACACGCATCCCGCCATGCCGGGCAACAATCGCCTCTGGCACCGTAGACATGCCAACTGCATCGGCACCAATGGCGCGCAAGAAACGCAAATCGGCCGGTGTCTCAAAGGAGGGCCCCGAAAGGCAAACATACACACCTTCACGCAGCCCAATCCCCGCCCCCTGCGCCACCTGACGCGCCACCTGCAACCATTGCCGGTCATAAACCTGGCTCATATCCGGGAAGCGCTCACCAAATTCGCTCAGGTTGGGACCGCGCAATGGGTTAAGGCCTGTCATCCCCACCAGCGCAATTTGATCGGTAATCAACATCACATCGCCCGGCTCAAAATCGGGGTGCACAGCCCCGGCAGCATTGGTCACCACCAGCGTCTCCACGCCCAGGCGCTGCATCACGCGCACCGGCAACGTTACCTGCTGCATCGAATAGCCCTCATAATAATGAGACCGGCCCTGCAACACCAAAACCGTCTGCCCTTCTAATTGTCCAATCACCAACCGCCCGGCATGTCCCTGCACAGTCGAAGTCGGCCAGTGCGGGATTTCGGATGTTGGGATGTAATCGGGCGCTTGCACAGCATCCGCCAGGCCGCCCAATCCTGAGCCCAAGATAATGCCAACGCGCGGGCGTTGTGCTGTGCGATTTTGAATACAGGCTGTTGCCTCATCAATTTGCTGCATGGTAATCCAATCGCTCATCCTGCCTCCAATTCATAAATCAAAGCAAAACTGTGAAAGTCGTACTTGGGTGTTTGTTCATTATAACAGATTAAACCAATCACCCTGCGCTACGCAGTTCGCCCAACACCAGGCGAAATGCCTCGAGCGTGCGCTGCACCGCCTCATCGTCAACCCAATAATGCGTCACCAGACGGAAGGCGCGCTCTGCCACTGCTCCAACCAAAATGCCGCGCTCTTTCAGTGCAACAGCAACCTGTGCGGCCGTGCCGGGAAAATCGTCCGGCAAAAACGGAAAGACCATGTTCGTCTGCGGCATGCCCATTGGCAGAGTCAGACCCAAGACACCACGCAGCCCATCGGCCAGCTTGAACGCCCGCAGATGATCCTCGGACAGACGATCCACCATCTGTTCCAGCGCCACAATGCCTGCTGCGGCAATCACACCTGCCTGACGCATCCCCCCGCCCAATTGCTTGCGCAAACGGCGCGCCTGCCGGATAAAATCGGATGAGCCACACAACACCGAACCAACCGGCGCACACAGCCCCTTGCTGAGACAAAATGTAACACTATCCGCCATGCCAACCAGGCGCTCAGCCGGCAACCCCAATGCTACCGCAGCGTTGAAAATGCGCGCCCCATCCACATGCAGGGCAAGGCCATACTGCCGGGCAAAGCCAGCCGCCCAGTTCATGTAAGCCGCCGAAAGCACAACCCCGCCACAACGGTTATGGGTGTTTTCCAAAATCAGCAATCGCGAAACCGGATGGTGCACATCATCTGGACGCAAAGCTGCTTGCAAAGCTGCGGGGGATAGTGTCCCATCCGGCTGATTCGGCAAGGTATGGATCACAACACCCCCCAAAGCCGACACGCCACCAGCCTCAAACAGAAAGGTATGCCCCCGCTCGCCCATGATTGCCTCATCTCCGCGCCGGCAATGCACCAGTGCAGCAATCAGATTCCCCATCGTCCCCGAAGGCACAAATAAGCCAGCCTGCTTGCCCATCCGCTCTGCCGCCATCTGCTCCAAAAGGCGCACCGTTGGATCTTCCCCCAAGACATCATCCCCAACTGCTGCCTTTGCCATCGCCTTGCGCATGGCAAGGGTTGGCTTCGTCACTGTATCCGATCGTAAATCCACAAAATCCATTCCTACCCTCCTGGTCAAAAACTTGAAATCAGATGCTGGAATGCTGCCGCCGCAATTGCTCCAGCGCAACCAACAATTCGGGCGGCAAACCCGCCTCAAAGGTGCGCGGCTGCCGTTCGCCCGGCAACACAATTTGCAAACGAAACGCATGCAAAAAATGGCGCACCAGTTCCAGGCTGGAATGGCGCCGCCCATAGACCGCATCTCCAACAATTGGGCAGCCCAGCAGCGCCAAATGCAACCGAATTTGATGGGTGCGACCGGTTAGCGGATGTGCTTCTAACAAGGTATGATGCACAAAAGCCTCGCGCGTAAAATATTCCGTCACAGCCTCGCGCCCCTTGCCAGGGGTTGTAATTGCCATCCGTTTCCGGTGTGCCGGGTCACGGCCAATGGGCGCTTCCACCCGGCCACTCGGCGTTGGCGGGCTGCCATCCACCAATGCCAGATACACCTTGTGCGCCCGCCGCAACCGAAATTGATCTTGCAGCCAACGGTGCGCCCGGTCATTCTTTGCCAGCACAATCAACCCGGAAGTATCCTTATCCAGGCGATGCACCACCCCAGGGCGATGTTCTCCGCCCACCCCTTCCAACTGCGGTGCATGTGCCAGGGCAGCATGAACCAGCGTTCCACTTGCATGGCCCGCGGCCGGATGCACCACCATGCCCGCCGGTTTGTTCACCAACAACACATCTTCATTTTCAAACACCACAGCAAGCGGAATCTCCTCCGCCACCAAACCCGAAGGTTGGACCGGAGGCACATCCACCCGCACCTCGTCCCCGCACAAAACCAGCATGGAGCTCTTGCTCACCACCCGGCCATTGACCTGCACCTGTCCTTCTTTGATAAAGGCCTGCAAACGCGCCCGAGAATAGTCCGGCAGGCAAGCCACAAGGAATTTATCCAGCCGCTCCTGTCCCTCGTCACGCTGCACAAATACCTGCCCCGCGCTCATGCAGCCCCATTCTGCGGCTCAACCGATTGCTGCCGCTGCCGGCGATCTTGCATTTCTTGCAACACAATTCCCAACAACAACACCCCCACGCCAATGGTAATGGAAGCATCCGCAATGTTGAAAACTGCAAACTGCCCAACCGAGATGAAATCCGTCACATACCCCTGCTGCACCCGATCCAGCAAATTGCCCAATGCCCCACCCAGCTGGAATGTCATCGCCAGGCGCAGCGTCCAATCGGAACGCGGCACACGCGGAAAATAGGCCAGGATTGCCAGAGAAACAAGAATTGCCAGCACCATTAAGATTGCATTTGCTCCCTGCAACATGCCAAAGGCAACCCCCGTGTTGGTCGTATGGAAGGCGCGTGCATAGGGCCGCAGCCACTCCCAGGGCATCCAAACCTCACCAATTGCCAGTGTGCTGCGCACCCAGGTCTTCGTCCACTGATCAAAAAAAATGATCAGCCCAGAAAGGCCCAACAGGAATGCATAGTCTTTTAAATATTGTTTCAAAGCGCCTCCAAAATCTATTTTTCAATTGTACCGCGAAAAGCGCTTCAAAACCAGCTTAGCAGCGAACGGCGCACCGTATTCATACTCTCCGGCCAGGTTTAGCTGCGCCGCGCAGCCCGGCTGGCTGCAAGCAAGAATTGCCGAGCATGCGCCAAACTGAACAATGTCCCACTCCCGGTGCGCACAGAGCGGTGTGGGTGAGGTCACCAGACCCCACCCACACCCAACAAAGCGATCAAACAACTTTTTCAAGCGCCAGTGACAGGGTTTCCCCATCAAACCGATCCTCAATCTGAATTCGACCATGCGGCAGAGCCTCTTCCAACAATTGCTCCGCCAGTGTCTCACTCTGGATGTATTCGCGGAAGGCACACACGGCCCCAGCCAACCCCGAAGAAGCCTGATAGAAGACACGGATGCGATCCGCAATTTCCAAATTGGCCTGCTTGCGCAAATCCTGCACCCGGCGGACAAACTCGCGCGCCAGCCCTTCCTGCACCAGTTCCGGTGTCAGTTCGGTCACCAGCGCCGCCACATAGGCACCTTCCGCCGCCACCGCAAAGCCCTCGCGCGCCAAAACCCGCACTTCCACTTCCTCGGGCAAAATTTCCAGCGTCTCGCCATTCACCAGCACAGGCAGCGCCTGACCCGATAGCAAGCGCAAAGCCGACTCCTCAACTGGCAGTGCCAGCAATGCCTGCCGAATGGCCGGGAAACGATTGCCATACTTCTGCCCCAACTGTTTCGGCAACGGATTGAGGCTATACGAAACCGCCTCGCCCGCAGCATTCAATGCCCGCACCTGCTTGACATTCAATTCATCGGCTAACAAGTCGCCAAAGCGCGCCAACCCATCCAGTTCTTCCCGGCTGCTAACTGCAAAAGCCGCCTCGGATAAGGGCTGCCGCACCTTACGATTGGCCTTGTTGCGCGCCGCATGGCCAAGCGAGGCCAGACGCATCACCAATGCCATCTCTGCATTCAGCCGGTCATCCACCAATCCAGCATCATATACCGGCCAACGATCTAAATGCACCGAAAGCGGGGCGCTCTCATCCACGCTACGCACTAGGTTTTGATACAACTCATCTGCCAGAAAAGGCATCGTTGGCGCCAAAAGTCGCGCCAGCGTCACCAACGCCTCATGCAGCGTTGCATAAGCGGCTTGCTTATCCGCATCGGCATCGCTCTTCCAGAAGCGGCGGCGCGAACGCCGCAGCCACCAGTTCGAAAGCTGATCCACAAATTGCGCCACCGGACGGGTTGCCCCCAGCACGTCATAGGTCTCCATTGCTTGCGTCACATCGCGCACCAGCGCATGCAGGCTCGAACGCAGCCAGCGGTCCAGCGGGCTATATTCCGGCACAACGCCCTCACCCGGTTTCCAGTGATCCAAATTGGCATAGGTCACAAAGAATGAATAGGTGTTCCAGAGCGTCAGGGTAAAGGAACGCACCACCTCCCCGACCAGTTCCATTGAAAAGCGCCGTTCCTGTCCCGGCGGCGACGCTGTATATAAATACCAGCGCATTGCATCGGCGCCATATTCATGCAACACGTCCCATGGATTGACGATATTGCCGCGATGCTTCGACATCTTCTTGCCCTCGCCATCCAGAATCAAGCCCAGGCAAATGACGTTCTTGTAGCTGACGCTATCAAACAGCAGCGTGCTGATGGCGTGCAGGGTATAGAACCAGCCGCGCGTCTGATCCACCGCCTCGCAGATAAAATCCGCCGGAAATTGTTTCGAGAATTCTTCCAAATTCTCAAATGGGTAATGCCACTGCGAAACCGGCATTGAACCAGAATCAAACCACACATCAATTAGTTCTGGCACGCGCTGCATTCCCGCCCCACACTCTGAGCAAGCCCAGGTCACCTGATCCACATGCGGGCGGTGCAAATCCAACATGCTCAAATCGCGGCCTGTCTTTTCAGAAAGTTCAGACACCGAGCCAATGCACTCCTGCTGATGGCAATTGGGACATTCCCAAACCGGAAGCGGTGTGCCCCAATACCGTTCACGTCCCAGCGCCCAGTCCACATTGTTCTCCAGCCAATTGCCAAACCGGCCATGCTGAATATACCCCGGATACCAGTTGATTTCTTCATTCAATTGCACCAGGCGCTGCTTGAAGGCGCTTGTACGGATATACCAGGTCGGGCGAGCATAGTAGAGCAGCGGCGTATCGCAGCGCCAACAGAATGGATAGGTGTGCGTATACCGTCCAGCGCTGAACAACAACCCTCGGTTCTGCAAATCCTGCATAATGTACGGGTCAGCATCCTTAACAAACTGCCCGGCCCACGGACGCACATCGGAGATGAAGGTTCCATCTGCCGCCACCGTCATTAAAACCGGCAAATCGTTTTCCAGCGCCACACTCATATCATCAGCGCCAAAGGCCGGTGCAATATGCACCATGCCTGTACCATCTTCGGTCGTCACAAAGTCAGCCAGCACCACGTAGTGCGCAGCTTTATCGGGCGGGACAAAGGTAAACAATGGCAAATAGCGTTTGCCTTTCAACTGCCGCCCCGGATACCGATCCAGCACGCGCACTGGCTGTTCGCCAAACACCTTTTCAAGCAGCGGCTCAGCCAAAATCAAGCGTTCGGCTCCCCCCTCTGCCAGCGGATGCTCAACCGTGACATACATCACCTCCGGATGCACCGCTACAGCCACATTGGCCGGCAAGGTCCAGGGCGTCGTTGTCCACACCAGCAGCGAGGTTCCCGAATCATCCACCAGCGGCATCCGCACAAACACCGAGGGGTCGCTTGCTTCACTGTATCCCTGCGCCACTTCATGGTCCGAAAGCGGCGTGCCGCAACGTGGGCAATAAGGCACCACCTTAAAACCCTGATACAGCAGCCCCTTCTGCCAAAAGTTCTTCAAAATCCACCAGATTGACTCAATGTAGGGGTTGGTGTAGGTGATATAGGCCGTCTCCAAATCTACCCAATAGCCAATCCGTTCGGTCAAGCGCTCCCACTCTTGAATGTAGGAAAAAGCAGATTCGCGGCAAAGTGCGTTGAAAGCCGCAATGCCATATTCCTCAATTTGCTGCTTGTTGGTGAAGCCCAGTTTCTTCTCAACCTCAATTTCAACCGGCAGGCCATGCGTATCCCACCCACCGCGCCGGCTGACATGATATCCATTCATTGCCTTATAGCGCGGAAAAATATCCTTAAAGGCCCGCGCCAAGACATGATGCACCCCCGGGCGACCATTGGCTGTTGGCGGTCCTTCAAAGAAGACATACTCCGGCCCACCTTGGCGGGTGTACATTTGTTTGTGGAAGATATCGTGCGCCTTCCAAAAACGCAGTACAGCCTCCTCCATGGTTGTCACATTCAACTTGGGAGAAACCGGTCGAAACATTCTACCTCCTGAACAAAAAAAGGAATAAAAAAACACCCGTCCCAACAGGGACGAGTGGGCTGCTCGCGGTACCACCCTGTTTCCTTTCATCATGCCTCACCCAACATCTTTCAAAAGGATTGCATGTGAAAGGCACTCTTTCAGGTACATCGTTTCAGAGATACCCGCGCCCTTGCTAACGGCGGACGAGGCCGGCGCCCCTACTGACAGCCTTACGACTGTGTTCAGTTTGCAGCTCCGGAATGATTTTCGATTTTCCATGCTGCCCCGGCTCACACCATCCCCGGGTTCGCTGACAGCTTCTTGAAAACCTACTCGTTTCCATCAACGCTTTTTAAAATCTGGTTGTATTATGCCACAATTCTGCACAAAATGCAATTCTTTCTCCCCCCGGAATAAATAAAATTTTGTATAATCAATCCTGGAGGTGTCCAATGAGCCCAATTGAACAAGTTATCAAACGCAGCGGTGCAGTTGTGCCGTTCAACCCAGAACGCATCACCAATGCCATTTACCGGGCTGCCATTGCTGTTGGCGGGCGCGACCGCAGCACTGCCGAAGCGCTTACCGCCGATGTCATTTGCCTGCTCGAAGAAAACAGCCCTGCCCACCACATTCCCACAATTGAAGAAATTCAGGATGCCGTAGAGAAAGTACTGATTGAGCGCGGCCATGCCAAAGTTGCCAAAGCCTACATCCTCTACCGTGATGAGCGCGCCCGCCTGGCTGCCCGTCCATCCGAAAACATCCCCTGGGCCAAAATCTGGCATGTTCTCGATTGGTCCATCACCCACAACCTGCATACCACCGAGGCACTCAACGCCCGACTGGCAAATGGCGATCTTCCCGAAATTATACGTCTCAGCGAGGCAGCCTATAACGAAGATATTGAAAACGCAGTTGAAATGATCGCCCTGCGCCGTGAACAGGTGCGTGTCATCATCATCACCGGCCCCTCTTCCTCGGGCAAAACCACCAGCACGATCAAAATTGGTCAACGATTGCAGCACCTCGGTTTGCGCCTGGTCACCCTGAATGTGGATAATTACTACTTCGACCTGGCCCTACAACCACGCGATGAATTTGGCGATTATGATTTCGAAACCCCACAAGCGCTTGACCTGGCCTTGCTCAACCACCATCTGGAACGCCTGATTGCCGGAGAACAAGTCCGCATCCCCTTCTATGATTTCAAGCAGGGCAAACGCTTTGATGAGCGAACCCCGCTGCAAATTGGCCCAAACGAATTGATTTTGATTGATAGCCTGCATGGCCTCTACCCGGATATGACCGGCAGCATTCCCGATTCACAAAAATTCAAAGTCTATCTTGAACCATTGCTGCAAATGAAAACCCCATCCGGCGATTATATCCGCTGGACCGATATCCGTCTGATGCGGCGCATGTTACGCGATGCCGTCCATCGTGCCTATGACCCACGCCAGACTCTGGAACACTGGCACTATGTGCGCACCAGCGAAAAGCGCAACATTCTGCCCTACATCGGCCAGGCAAACTATATTGTCAACAGCGCCATGCCCTACGAACTGTGCATCTACCGCGCTCGCCTGTTCGAACAGTTCCAGCAATGGCGTGCGGATTATCGCGGCGACCCGCTACGTCAGGACGCGCAGGAACGCGCCGAGCGCGTTGCTGGCGTGTTGCAATCTTTTACCCCAATTGCCGATGATAGCCCTGTGCCTGCCGACTCCGTTCTGCGCGAGTTTATCGGCGGCAGCATTTATCACGGTTAGGCAATTACCTCATAAAAAAGCGGTAACGGCGAGCAAGGCTGTTCGCTCCAATGGTGAGCAGCCAACAAACGCTGCCTGGCGTTCGACAGTGCCTCGCGGTTGTTGACATGCAGAGTAAAGAGCGGCTGACCAACCTCCAGTCGGTCACCAACCTTGCCATGCACCACCACCCCCACTGCCGGATCAACCGGGTCTTCTTTACGCGCCCGCCCAGCCCCCAACGTCACTGCCGTCTCACCAATCTCGCGGGCATCCACCGCCTGCAAATAGCCGCTGCGCGGGGCCGGCACAAGCTCAATGATCGGCGCGGCGGGCAGGTGCTGCGGCTCATCCACAAAACGCACATCGCCGCCCTGCGCCGCCACCAGCTTGCGAAACATTTGCCAGGCCGCCCCACCGCGCAGAGCAGATTCAGCCATCTCTCGTGCGGTTTGCAAATCTGCGGCGCGGCGCCCCAACAGCAGCAAATGGCTGGCAACCGTCAGACAATGCTCCACAAAATCTGCCGGGCCGCCACCATGCAGCGTTTCAATCGCCTCCTTCACTTCCAATGCATTGCCGACCGCATAGCCCAATGGCTGATTCATGTCTGAAAGCAGCGCCACCGCCCGCCGACCACTGCGCGCCGCAATGGCTGTCATCAGTTGCGCCAGCTGACGGGCCTGCTCCAATGTCTGCATAAAAGCCCCCACACCCACCTTCACATCCAACACAATGGCCTGCGCCCCAGCGGCAATCTTCTTGCTCATAATGGAAGAGGCGATCAATGGAATTGAAGGCACTGTGCCGGTAACATCCCGCAAGGCATAGAGCTTGCCATCTGCCGGTGCCAGGTCGCCGCTTTGGCCGGTCAGCACCACGCCAATCTCACGCAGTTGCGCCAGGAACTGTTCTCGCGTCAGGTGCGTATTGTAACCAGGGATTGCCTCCATCTTATCCAGGGTACCACCGCTAAACCCCAGCCCGCGCCCAGACATCTTGCCAACTGGCAAGCCGCAAGAAGCCACCAATGGCTCCACCACCAGAGTAGTCTTATCCCCCACCCCACCGGTCGAGTGCTTATCCACCGCAATTTCAACCACCCCCGAAAGATCAAGCGTCTCACCCGATTCAGCCATTGCCAGCGTCAAATCCGTCGTCTCGCGCGCCGTCATGCCATTCAACAACACTGCCATGGCCCAGGCTGCCGACTGATAATCGGGAATTGCGCCACTCGTCACGCCTTGAATAAAGAAGCGAATCTCTTCTTCGCTCAATTCCAGGCCATCGCGTTTCTTAATGATGATATCCACTGCCCGCATTGTCAACCTCCATCAAAAATTTTTCTTCAACGCTGCGGCGGCAAAACCTGCCGCCCCTTCCAGCTTGCCGTCCCCCGCCAACTTCCCAGCCATGAATCCAACGCCACCCCCACATTCAATGCCACCGTCAACGGGTAGAACAGGCTCAACCACCCGGCAATCCCCAACCGGCGATACGAAATGAAAAATGTCAGCCACAGCAGCCCGGCTGCTGCCCCTGCCAGCACCGCCGAAAAACCACCCGGCAGCGATCCAATTGCCCAGAGGCCCAACAACACCAACGGCTCAAACGTCATCAGCAACATCCAGAGCCAGATAAAGGCAAAGATAAACTTATTATACCCAAATGCAGCAAACATATTCTTGCGCAACCCATGCCACACCTGCCCAAAATTGCGATACATGCGACAGCGCACCACCCCGCCACCGTTCAAGAGCCGCCAACGCAGCCCAGCGGCCTTGACCTGCCTTGCTAGCCCCAGGTCATCCACCACATCATCCCGCACAGCGCCATGCCCACCCAACTGCACATAGGCCGCCCGGCGAAACAACATCACTTGCCCAACCGCAAAAGAAAGCTCCGGCGAGCGCAGCCAATAGGCCAGGCCAAGCGGCAAAAAGGTCAAATTGGCCCATAGAAAGAAGGGCAGCACCAGCCGTTCACCCCAACTCCCCAAAACCTCGTGCGGCACGGCGCTTAGCAAATCGGCATCCTCGGTCATTCCAGCAGTCACCAGGGCCCGCAAGGCACCCGGTGCAAAGGTCGTATCGGCATCCACAAACAACAGCCATTCGCCCTCTGCCATCTCAGCCAGCTGTTGACAGGCCCAATGCTTACCCAACCAGCCTGACGGCAAATCTGCACCGCGCTGATAGCTCAGCCGGTCCTCGTGCGCTGCAACCCGTTGCACCAATGCAGCTGTGTCATCGCTGGAATCATCATCCAGCACGCGCACCTCAAAATCAGGATAATCCTGCCTGACCAGTGAAGTCAGGCAGGAAAGGATATTCTCTTCTTCATTGCGCACTGGCACCAGCACCGAGAGCTTCGGCCAGGTCAGCGGTTGAGGAAAACGCTCAACCCGGCGAAACCAAAACCGATTACTCCAGGCAATCAGGTTGAGCAGCGCCAGAAAAACCAGCAACGCAACTTGATGCTGAAGCCAAAAATTGCTCAATGCTCCATCTTCTTCAACTTGATTACCACTTTGCGGTTCGGCTCATCGCCCACGCTTTCGGTCTCAACATCCGGATGGTTGCGGAGTTCCAGGTGAATCACCCTTCGCTCGCTTGCGGGCATCGGCTCCAACGTTTGGCGCTTGCCTGAGCTAACCGCCTGTTCAGCCATGCGCCGCGCCAGCACTTGCAGCTGCCGCTCACGGCGCGAGCGATAGCCCTGCACATCAATCACCAATGGCACCCAGCGCCCCACCTCTTTCGAGACAATCAGGCTGGCAATGTATTGCAAAGCGTTAAGCGTCTCCGATCGGCGGCCAATCAAAATGCTCAGGTCATTGCCTTGCACTTCTACCACCACGGACTCCTGATCCTTTTCATCCACCGGCGGGAGGAAGCGCGCCGTCACCTCGGCTTTAACCTTCATCTTATCAAGCAGTTCACTCACCACGGCGCGTGCCGTTTCAGCAATTTGCTCTTCCGCAGCGCTGAGCGGTGCTGCTTCCTTAACCGGCAGGGCCTGCTGCCCAGGTTCAGGTTGTGACTCCAGCACTTCGGCCTGAGGGTTGACAACCGTCTCCACCACCAAATCCTTCAGCGCCAGCTGCACGCGCGCCTGTCGGCTGCCCAACCCCAAAAAGCCGCGGCTGCCCTCATCCAAAACTTCAACATCCACTGCCTCGCGCGGCAGCCCCAGCTGACTCAACCCGCGTGCGATGGCCTCTTCGACCGTTGGGGCAATAATTTCCAGTTTCGTTTTTTGCTTGCTCATTCATTCCTCCCTTATTTGCCCGACCGCCCCGATTTATTCGGCTTGGCAGGTTTCTTTTCCTGTTTTTGTGGCTCTTGTTCCTTTGGCATTGAAGGCGAATCGCTCGTTTGCTTCTTTTTGGGCAGCAAATTCGACCAGTTCAGGCGCCCCAGCAATGCATATTGCCCAATACCAATCAGGTTCGAGAAGACGAAGTAAACCGCCAACCCAGCCGAAAGCGAATAGGCAAACCAGCCCATCAAGAGCGGCATGTACAGGTTCATCATATTCGCCGTCATGGCGCTTGGGTCACGCGGGTTACTGGGGTTGGTCGGCGGCGTCATCAGCTTGGATTGCAAATAAGTTGTCACGACCACCAGAATTGTCAACACCGGAATGGGGAAGGGCAGGAAGGACAAATGCAAACGTTCTGGTTGCCCCAAGTCGGCCATCCACAAAAAGCGGCTATTGAGCGGGATAAGCGTCTCAACCTGCAAAAGCCAGGGGTAAAGATGGCGGGTCAGGTCAAAAAGCTGTAATGGGGTGCTTGCCAGCGCAGCCGTCATGCCCTGATAAAAGGCAATCATAATTGGCAGTTGAATAAAGGTCGGCAAACAGGAAGCCAACGGATTGATGCCCATTTCCTGCATCAAGCGCGTTTGCTCGGCGGCCAGCTTCTCGCGGTCGTCCTTATATTTTTCCTGAATTTCCTTGAAGCGCGGGTCCGTCTGCATCTTCTGCATCGCCTGCGAACCCTTAATCTGACTGACCATCAAGGGATGGGTCAAAGCACGCACCAGCAAGGTGAACAACAAAATGGCAATTCCCAAATTGCCGCCCACCAGATTGTAAATGAACAACAAAATGTTCGTGAAAACAGGGACTATGATCTCATTCCACATGGGTTGACTGCCTTTACTTGGCCGGTTGGAACGACCACATCAAATTACCACCGGGGTTTGTCGCCATGACCGGAGTTTTGCCATTGACAATGCCAATCATCAGCACATCGCCGATTGCCAGCGGGCCATTGTAGAACTTGCCATCTTCCGGCATTGTGAACAAAACTACCTTGCGCGAATCGGCAAATGAAAGTTTCACCAGCTGCCCGCCGCGAATGCTATCCGCCTTTTGCAGCGCGAACACCAGGCCATCTTCCAGCACAGCCGGAGCGCCCACCACCCCACTGCCATCCTGCGCCAGGGCAATCGTTTCCTGCTCCATGCCATCGCTAGCCGAAAGGATATGCGCCACACCGCTCATATCGCCAACATAGAGCCTGCCATCCACCAGCACCGCCTTCGTCCACAGACGGGCATCCATCTGCTTCTTCCATTTCAGCGTGCCATCCCGGCCATTCAAGGCCATCACTTCATTGGCAAGCGAAGTGATGTAGAGCGTCCCATCCGCATCGCGGGTTGGCTCAAAAAGTGCGGCAGCGCCCAGGTCATAACGCCAAATCTGCTTGCCAGTTGCCAGGTCAATCGCATACAGGATATGGTCCATGCCCGGCAAATAGGCCCGTTCGCCATCCACAGCCGGAGAAGCCCACAATGCGCCCTCCGTCTTGAAAGTCCAGCTTAGCTTGCCCTCACGGGTAATTGCATACAGCGAATGGTCAGCATTGGCAGCAAGAATGAGGTTCTCGGTCACCACCGGTGCGGCCACAAAATGCCCACCCGCCTCCAAACGCCACATTTCCTGTCCATCCAGCGATAGACCAACCACCACACCTTGCGTGTTGTAATCGGCCACCACCAGCATATCCCCGGCCAATGCAGGCGGCGCATAGAACATGCGCCCAGCTTCGGCCTTTTGTGGATATTTCCAGATTTCTTGACCACTGTTCAGGTCAATGGCATAAACAAACTGCCCATTTGCCATATAGGCCACATCACCCTCGCCCGTCAAGCCAGGATAACTGACCGCTGGCAGACGCCCACAAGCGCTCAGCACCAGGCCCAACAGCGCCAGGCTCAAAAACCACCACGTTCGTTTCAATTTCAACATTCCTGTTCCTTCCTCAAACCACAGGCGTTTACGGGACCGGGTCATAGCCCCCTGGGTTGAAAGGATTACAGCGCAACAGTCGTTTCAGTGCCATCCAGACGCCTTTGAAAGCGCCATATTTATAAACCGCCTGATACCCATAATGCGAACAGCTTGGGTAAAACCGGCAAGTATCCGGCGGCAAGGCCGGTGAAACCACTGCCTGATACAAACGCATCACCCCCAACACCAGCGCTCGCGGCAAGTTGCGCACATGCAGCGGCAAATCGCGCAAACGCGGCTCATTGGGATAGTCACGCGGAAACACTGCTCATTCCTTCTTCCACCAGCAAACCCGCTCGTACAAACACACCTTCGACAGCCGCTTGAACGGATTGAAAATTGGCTGTCACAATCGGCTTGCGCGCTACAAGCGCCACATCCCAACCAGGCTGAAGGCGGGGTAAAAGCCCATCTACACAAGCACGCAGGCGGCGCTTGGCGCGATTACGCACCACCGCATTGCCCACCGCGCGACCGGCTGCTACCCCGACTCGCACCCCTGCTCCTTGAGCGGCAAACACATACAACACAACCAGCGGGTGGGCGTAGGTCTTGCCAGAACGCCGCACCCGCTTGAAATCGGTTGATCGGGTCAGTCGAAACTTTCGTTTCACCCATACCTTTTTTGGCTCAATCCCAAAAAGGTCCCGTTTGGTTCAATCCTACCAGCGGATCCGTTTCACGTGGTTGTTGACGCTGACCGTCAGTTTATGGCGGCCACGCAGACGGCGGCGCTTCAGCACCTCGCGCCCATCCGCGGTTGCCATGCGGGCGCGAAAGCCATGTACGCGCAGGCGGCGATGAATCTTGGGTTGATACGTCCGTTTGGTTGACATGCTACGTTCCTTTCACTTCAATTACAAATTTTTCTCTCGTCAAGGGCAGCCCAGCACAGATGCCGCCCTCAAAAGGCACAATAACGAGAGACTATTATACCGCAACGCCGCTCATCGGTCAACAAATTACAGCTCAGGCGACTCAAACAACTCCATCAGCCGTCGGGCGCTTTCCGGGTCGGTCAATGCCAGCACCTCATCCCCTTCCTCAAACACCGTTTCACCGCGCGGCATCACCACTTCACCACTGCGCAAAATGGCGGTAATGACGCAGTGCCGGGGTAGATCCAGGTCCTTCAACGCCACACCAATCGCTTTTGCGCCAGCCGGTATCTTCTCCTCCACCAGCGAATAATGACCGCGCCGCAACTTGAGGAGGGTTACCATATCACCCAGCGACATTTCTTCTTGAATCATGCTTGCCATAATCGAAGCCTGATTCAGTTCCACATCCACATGGAACATGTCATTGAACAGCCAGGCATTGCGCGGGTTGTTGACGCGCGCAATTGTCCGCCGCACTCCATAGCGCTTTCGCGCCAGGTAACACAGCACCAAATTCACTTCATCTTGCGTTGTGCAGGCCGCCAAAACATCTGCCTGAGCAATTCCGGCCTGTTCCAGAATCTGCACATCCAATAACACGCCCTCATGAATAGCCTCCGTTGGCAGTTCGCGGTGAATGCGCGTCAGCACCTGTTTCCGGTCTTCCACCACATGCACTTCATGCTCCTGCTCAACCAGCGTGCGCGCCAGCTGCGCCCCTGTTCTTCCTCCACCAACAATCAAGACGTACATCTCACACCTCCTTGAGCGGCGGACAAACCCGCGCCCGCAGCGCCTCAATCCCATCCAGCGTGGCGCTAACATGCACCACATCGCCGGTCTTCAGCTTCCAATCTGGCTTTGGCAAATGTGCCCGCCCAGCACGCGCCACCGAAACGGCTATCACATCCGCGGTTGCCCATTCTGCCAGGGTTCGTCCATCCCATTCGGATTGCACAGCCAGTTCATAGACTTCAACCTCCCCATTCCCCGCCGAGAAGACGGCCCGCACCTCACCGTGATAGACCATTTCCTCCAGGCGCTGTGCTGCCCAGCTCGTCGCGCTGACAATTTGCACCCCAAACATTTCATACAAGTGGCGATAAGCCGGGTCATAATTGCGCGCCACCACAATCCCAACATGAAAATATTGATTGGCAGCATGAGAAACCACCAGGTTGAGCGCGTCACTGCTGGTTGCTGCTACCAATGCATCACAGGTTTCAATCCCGGCCCGGTGCAGCACCTCATAGTTCATTGCATCTCCCTCAAACACCCGCCCGCGAAAATCCGCAGGCAGGCTCTCGCGCGGTGTTTCTGGCGCAGCCACAACCACCACTTCATTCCCCCGCTGACTCAGGCGGTAGGCCAGTTCAGCACCCATTCTTCCACAACCAACAACGATAATTTGCATCTTTTTTGATCCTTCCAGTCTTTCACTGTCCCTAATCTACCTGATAGGGAACTTCAGTGATGACAATATCTCTCCGGTTGAGCAACACATTGCGCAACATATCCGCTGTTCGAGCATGGAGCGCCCCGCTCAACACGTGCTTGGGAACAAATTGCGGCACGACAATCGTTATCAATTCATTCGGCTGCCGCTTCGCATCCAGATCGTCAATGTATTCCAAAAGCGGCTCCACCATCAAGCGATAGGGCGATTCCAGAATCACCAACCGCAGACCGTCCCCCCACACTTCCCATTTCTGCTGCACCCTGGCCGTTTCATCCCCATCAATCGAAACATGCACAGCGGTAATATCATCCGACAACATGCGCGCATAGCGCAGCCCGGCCAGCGAACCGCGATGCACCCCACTGATCAGCAAAATGACTCGGTGACGCGCCACCTGCGGCGGTGTGCCATAATGATCCAGGGTGAGTTTCTTTGCCACCCGTTCATAGTGCCGATGAATGGTCAATAAAATTGCCACAACAGCTGGAATCAAAATTACAACGACCCAGGCCCCTTCGGTGAACTTGGTTACCGCAAAGATGATCATCACCACCAGGGTGCACAGCGAACCAAAACCATTAATGATCATCTTCAATAGCCATTTTGAATCGTGATGCACGATTGAATGGTGGGTATTTAATTCCTCACCCGGCTTTAACCGCCCAGAGCGCCACCAACGCCGTGCCATGCCAGCCTGCGAAAGCGTGAACGACATGAATACCCCAATGGCATACAACGGTATCAAGCGCGTGACACTGGCCTGGAAGACGATAATCAACAACGAAGCCATCAACGCCAACGCCACAATCCCGCGCGAATAGACCAGGCGGCTGCCGCGATAGGTCAACTGACGCGGCAAAAAACCATCCGCCGCTGCCAATGCGCTCAGGCGGGGAAAATCGGCAAACGACGTGTTGGCAGCCATGATCAAAATAACGGTTGTCGCCGCAATCGTTGCCAGGTAGAGCACCCCACGGCCATCAAAGACCGTGCGCGATAGTTGCGAGACAATCGTCTCTGCCTCCGAAGGCACAGCCTGCACATGCCCGGTGAGGAACGAGATGCCCAGCATCAGCGACCCCAGAATCAACGACATGATGATGAGCGTGATGCCAGCATTGCGCGAGCGCGGTTCCTTGAACGCCATAATGCCATTGGAAATCGCCTCAACACCGGTCAAGGCCGTTGTACCATTTGAGAAGGCGCGCAAAATCAGGAACAGCGTCACCCCCTGCACCGTTGTCACCTCCGCATGAGGCGGAGCAACCACCAGGCCCAGCGTACCGGCAAAATAGCGGAACAGCCCCACCGCCACCGTCAGGTACATCATCAAGACAAAGAAATAGGTTGGAATGGCAAAAGCCCGCCCCGATTCCTTGACCCCGCGCAAATTGATCAGCATGATGAAACCCACCAATCCCACCGCAATCCACACCCGATATTCAAACAAGGCCGGAAAAGCAGAGGTAAGCTGTGCCACGCCGGAGGAAATCGAGACAGCCACCGTCAGAATGTAATCTGTCAACAGTGCTGCTGCCGCCACCAATGCCGGCGCCATGCCCAAATTATCGCGCGAGACGCTATAGGAACCGCCGCCATTCGGGTATGCGTGAACCGTTTGCTCATAGGAAAGAGTTACAATCGCCAGCAGCGCCACAATCACAACCGAAAGCGGAAACACATATTGATAGGCTGCTGCACCCAACACAGCCAAAATAACCATCATTTCCTGCGTTGCATAGGCAGTCGAAGACAGCGCATCAGACGCAAAAACAGCCAGCCCAATTAATTTGCCAATCGTCTGATGCGGTGCATCTGCCGTCTGCAAGGGCCGGCCAATCAGCCAGGTCCGCCACGAATGCGGCGGTTTGTAATCAGTCGTACGCCGCAGCACTGTGGTGCCGTTCTTATCCTCAATGTTCATACCAGTCTTCCAGTTCTATAATGGCCGCTGGACACTCGTCCAGCTTACAAAAGCAAGCGATTATAACCCTATTTTCAAAACAGAGTCAAGAATCTTGCAAATTTGTTAGACCAGCACTTGCAAAATTTCTTTTTTGTGGCATACTGTAGCCAATGAACCCGCACGCGCTCCAACGTCTCTCGCTATTTTCCAGCCTGCCCGCCGATCAGCTTGCGCACCTGGCCCAGGAAATTCAAACCTTGCAGCTTTCCCCAAACGCCATTCTCTTCCGCGAGGGCGAACCCGGCGGTTACTTCTATATCGTCGTTGAAGGTGAATTGGAGGTCATTCAACAGCTTGGCACACCGCAAGAACGCCTGCTGCGCACCGTTGGCGTGGATGACTACGTTGGTGAAATGAGCCTGTTCGAGCGCCGACATCGCCGCGCTGCTACCGTGCGGGCTCGCAGCCAGGCCTGCCTGCTTGTCCTCAGCCACCCCGATTTCAGCCGCCTACTCTACGACCACCCCGATTTTGCCTACGAAGTGATGCGACGCATGAGCCTGCATTTACACGAACAGGATATTGCCATCATTCAGGAATTGGAAGAAAAGAATCAGGAGCTTGCCCAGGCCTACCACGAATTGCAAAATGCCCAACAGCAAATCATTGAAAAAGAACGCCTGGAACACGAGTTGGTCGTTGCCCATCAAATCCAATCCAGCCTTCTGCCGCGCCACGTCCCACACATGCACGGCTTCAGCTTTGGTTTTTACATTGACCCGGCCCATGCTGTTGGTGGCGATTTCTTCGACTTCATCCCGCTCAGTACCGAGACCCTTGGCCTTGTCGTCGCCGATGTCTCTGATAAGGGCGTGCCAGCCGCCATCTTCATGGCCCTGGCGCGCAGCCTGGTGCGCGAAAAGGCGCGCCGCTCCACGCCCCCCGGACGCATGTTGCGGAATGTCAACCGGCAATTGATGGAAATGAGCGACTCCGACATGTTTGTTACCGTCTTATACGGTCTGCTAGATGCCACCAGCCGCCGCTTCACCTATGCCCGCGCCGGCCATGAAATGCCGCTCCTCTTTGATGGCACTGGTGCGCTCCTACCGCTTGCTCACGCCACCGGACAGGCGCTTGGACTGTTTGAAGACCCGCTCCTCGATGAAGGTTCATTGATTATCCCTCCTGGCGGCCTGCTGCTCCTGCATTCCGATGGCGTCACCGATGCCATGGACCCACACAATCGCCGATTTGGCATTGAAGGCATTCAAGCCGTCCTCCGTCAGGCGGCCCAGGCCCCGGCCGATATCATTTGTGAGCGCATTGCAACAGCCATTGCCGCCCATCAGGAGCGCGCCGCTCAATTCGATGATATCACCCTGGTTGCGGTACGCGCCGACTAAGGCAGCCGGTACAAATCATACACACCGCCAAAATCTTGTTCCAGTTGCAGGCTGCGCAAAAAATCATCCAACGCCGCAAGGTCTTCCGGCGGATGATGCGGGTCTTCAGCCGTGCGGAAGAAATCCACCCCCGCCGTATACACCAGCACATGGCTATAACCCTGCCCGCGCCAATCGGTCAGAATGGCTGTTTTGTCATCCTGCCAGGTCGTGCGGTCCTGCTTCCAACGGTCCAGAATCTCATCTCCCTCGCAGACCGGCAAACAATACAGGCTGCGCGGCTCATACAGCATCAACACCCGGCTACCAGGCGCTAAGTCACGCACCCCACGCATCGCCGGTTCATACCAGCCCAGCCCATCCGCCACAAACTGCGCCTGTGTGCGCAACCCCAGAGCCGCCGCACCTGCTCCCTGCCGCACGGTGTTCATCGTCACCTCCAGAGCATTCAGCCCCAGGGCAAGCAACACCACTGCTGCAAGCACCCGTCCCACCCGCACCCCCGGCAAAGAAAGGCGCCCCGCTCCCCAAAAACCATATGCAGCCAGCACAGCAAAAGCCGGAAAGAGAGTGAAATAATAGCGTATTTGAATCAAATTTCCCGAAAACTGATTGCCAACCGCCCAGCCAGCCCAGCCCAAAAGCGCCAGGGCAGCGGCATTCTC
The DNA here is from genome assembly GCA_964453115.1 of uncultured Anaerolinea sp. GTDB lineage: Bacteria > Chloroflexota > Anaerolineae > Anaerolineales > Anaerolineaceae > JAIWNK01. Next base: position 75,306 of record CAYVRT010000006.1, read on the forward strand.
CAAACCAGCCTGCTGCACTGCGCTGCGCGCCCCGCGTCCCAGCCAGGCCAGCGCCCCCAGCCCCAAGAGCAACGGGCCAATTGCCGCCATATAACCCGGCGCGCCCTCCATCCCCAGGTACATCGCCCGCAGCGGCAACAACAGCACGTCCTGCCAGTTGCCAAACGGCGGCACACTCTGATACACCTCCAAACGCTGCGCCGTCATCGCCCCCGAAGGAAAGAGAAACGGATAGAGCGGATTGCTTGTAGTGAGCCAGTTTTTCAAAAACCAGGCCAGGCTCAGCGCCACAGCTGCCACCCCATAACGCAAGGCCGCCGGAAGGAATGCTTGCCGCCGCCGCAGTGCGTGCCAGGCCACCACCCCCACACCCACCAGCGCCAAAATTGCCGATGTATACTTAACACCCATCGCCAGGCCAGTGAAGATGCCCGCCAGCAGCAAGGCCCGCTGCTCCCCAGCCAGCCGCCAGCGCTCCAGCCAAACCAGGGTTGCCCAGCCAAACAGCAGTGCCAACCAATCTACATACGCCCAGGCCAGCAGCGCCGCCAGGCTATACCCGCACAGCAGGCTTGCCACGCCCACCCAGGCCGCCCGAAACCCCAACCGCTCCGCAACCCACCCCCACAACCCCACCAGCGCCAACACCCCGCACGCCCAACCCAGCGCAGCCGCTGCCGGTGCCCCCGCCAGGCCGATGGCCCAGGTGTAGAGCATCTCGGCATTTTGCGGCATGCCCGACATGATCATCTCCGGCAAGTAACTCACTCGCCCTTGCTGCCAATACAATTGCGGCAACGTCAAATGTGAAACAAGCGCATCAAAGGCCAGCGCCGGCGCCAGCGCCAGCAACAGCGTAGAAGCAAGAATCAACGCGCACAACACCGCCACAGCCCGGCCAAAAGCATCACTCAGCCGCCAGGCCTGCCCAAGGGCGCGCCAATCAGCCAGCCAGTTGCGCAGCCAGCGCCACAACAGCAGCCCCCCAACCAGGGGCAGCCCGCCCAGCACAAGCCGCGAAAGCCCCAATGTACTGCCCAGGAGCAACACAAACAATGCCATCAGCCCCAAACCCAGCCCGGCCTGCAAGGCCAACCGCACCAATGGCGGCTCTCCTGCCAGGGGCAGCAAGCGCGCCCCCAGCGCCCCCGCCAGGCCCACCAAAACTGCCACCGTCAACAAACGCCCAATCAGCGCCAGGCTACCCAACAAAAACGGGATATCAAACGGCTTATGACTGACATAATAAATTGCTGTAATTGCAAACAGCCACAACAGCACCGCCGCGCCCAGCCAAAGACTCCGTTTTTGCAACTTCAATCTCCTTTTGCAGCGCCCAACAAGCGCCCCATCTCCTGTGCCACAGCTCGCACAGCTGCCTGCACCGGCTCGCTCACCCCGGCGTCCAGTTCCAGCCCTGCCGGTTGAATGCCAATCAGCGCCACCTGACAGCCCAACTCGGCCATCAAAAATTTTGCCAGCATCGTTGGCGGCAGCGTGTGAGTCGTCGCGCTCAGCCCATCGGCCAGCCGCCAATCCACACATTCCACACTGCCCGGAGCAGCGCCCATTTCGGCAGCATCCACCAACAACACCCAATCCGGCGCAAAACGTCGCAACGGCCCACTGAAGGCCTCTGGCGCCACCCCAGCCTCAATCAACAAAAGCTGCGGCTGGTTGCCCAGCAGCGAGCGCAACGCGCGCACCACCAGCACACCAGCCGCATCATCTCCGTTCAGCTCGTTGCCAATCCCAACCACCGCCAGCCGGGGTTCAGGCTGCGGGTGGGCAGGGTTGGGCTTCAGGATCTTCGCGAGTGGCTCGATCCAGGAGGAATTGGACATCTTCATCGCGACCATAAAAAACTTCAAACGGCTCCCGCTGCAATGCTGCCATCTCATACTCCTCGCTCGACATGTTCAAGCAGTCAAAACGGCAATTTTGCACACATTGCGCACAGTAAGTGCAGCGATCAATGTTGTAGCGCATCACAAAGCGTTTGTTGACCTTATCCAACACTATCAGTTCAATGGCATCGGATGGACAATCTTTGATGCATAATTGACAGCCTGTGCATTTGGTTGGGTCGTAGTAAAGTTTGCCGCGCAGCCGTTCGGGCGCCGGACGGCGCTCATACGGGTAGCGCTCAGTCGCCGGCTTTTTGAACAGCGAGCGCAAAATATCGCCAATCATCGCGCCAATGGACATTTCAACCTCCAAAAATCATCGGGCGGACCATCTGTCCAACGATGATGGCCGCCAATTGGAGCAAAGCCAGCAATGCGCCAGCCCGCCACCACAAACCCACCGTCTGATCAATGCGCAGACGGGCAAACAACGATTGCAACCCAGCCGTCACCAGCAGGAGCAGCAGCGTCTTCCACAAAAAATCGAGCGGATTGGCAATCCCACCCAGGTAGAAAGCCGCCACCAGCGTCAGGCCAATGACCAGTTCCACATTCTTGCCAATGCGGAAGAGTGCCAGCCCACGCCCGCTATACTCGGTCAGCGGGCCAGCCACAATTTCTGTCTCGGCCTCTGGCGCATCAAAGGGCGGCAATTCCAGCTTTCCCATCAGCCCAACCAATGCCACCAAAAAGCCAATCGGCTGCATGACAATGAACCACAAACTGCCCTGTGCATAGCGGTTGATCTCGCCAATCTGCCAGGTGCCAGCCACAATCGCCGGCCCCAACAGCGCCAGCAAAAAGGGCGCCTCATAGGAAAAAAGCTGCGTCAGCGTGCGCGTTGCGCCAATCAGCGAAAAGCGGTCCGCAGTGTTGGCACCCGCCAGGCCCAGGCAAAGCGTCATCACACTCAGCATATAGAGGGTCACGATCAAATCACCGCGGAACGAGAGCGCCGGCGCAAACCCAACAATCGGCACATAGAGCGCCGCCGTCAATGCTGCTGCCAGGCCAATGACCGGCAAAGCAATGAACAGCCCTTTGTGTACGCCGTTCGGCACAATCTCTTCCTTTGCCAACAGCTTCACCACATCCGCCAACGGCTGAAACCAGCGCGGCCCAACACGGTTCTGAAAACGCGCCACCAGCTTGCGGTCCACATATTCATAAACCAGCCCCCCGGCCAGCAAAAACAATCCGCCAGGGAAAACCAACAAAGCAACCAGAGCAGGCAAGGTCAAATTGTTCATCGGTAATACTCGATTCCGTATTGGCGTAAGTCTTCCCAGGTCCAAACCTGAGTATCCGAGCGCTTGACCACCACCAGGCGGTCATTGCAGGAGAAGCAGGGGTCAATCCCAGCCAAAATCATCGGCATATCGGCCAGTTTGTAGCCAGCGGCCAGGTTAATCACCGAGGCCCAGTTGCAAAGCGATGGCGTGCGAATTTTGACCCGTTCAGGCATATCGGTGCCATTGCTCTTGATGAAGTAGAACAATTCGCCGCGCGGTGCCTCAACCCGGCTAATCGTCTCGCCGGCTGGCACACGGCGCGCCGCCCGGACGGTCAAATCGCCGGTTGGCAGCTTCTCCAAAATCTCACGAATCAGGCGGTAACTCTCAAGCAATTCATTCATGCGCACCACAAAGCGCGCCTGCAAATCACCTGCTTGTTCGGTCACCAAACGCACCGGGAAATCCAGATACCCAGCATAGGGCGAATCAACACGAACATCCAGTTCCAGCCCGGATGCACGGCCGGTCGGCCCAATCGCCCCCAGCTCAAGCGCCTGTTCTTTGGTCATCACCCCCACCCCAACCGTGCGGCCCATAAAGGTCTCATCGGTCGTGATGACTTTGATGTAGTGCCTGGTGCGTTCTTCCAGGTAGTCTACCCCCTTCAGAATTGCATCGCGTCGGGTGTCATCCACATCAACTTTTACGCCGCCAATCAGATTAATCGAATAGTTAACGCGATTACCGGTCAAAGCCTCCAACAAGTCCATAATCACTTCACGATCGCGCCATGAGTACATAAAAAGCGTATCAAAACCGCCCTCATGCGCTGCCACCCCCAGCCACAGCATGTGGCTGTGAATGCGCTCCATCTCGCTCACCAGGCTGCGAATGGCCTGCGCGCGCGGCGGCACAGTAATGCCCAGCAGCTTTTCTGTGCCAAGGGCAAAGGCCGTCGCATGCACGTGCGAGCAAATGCCACACACCCGCTCCATCAGGTACATCGCCTGCGTATAGTTGCGGTTCTCGGCGCCTTTTTCAATTCCACGGTGAACATAGCCCAAACGAACCGAGGCACCGGTCACAATCTCGCCATCCACTGTGAACTCAAAATGTCCTGGCTCCTTCAACGCCGGATGCTGTGGACCAATTGGGACAACAAATTTTCCTTTTCCAACTTCTTGTGCTTCCATTGCTCACACTCCTCTACTTCAACCCGGTAAATGATTTGCGCAGCGGATAAACACCATCCGGCCAATCATCCGGCAGGATGAGGTGATCTGTCACCGGTGTGCCCTCAATTGTGACGCCCAACATCTCAATCAGTTCACGTTCATACAGTGTTGCTGCGGGCAGCAAATCGCACACGGTTGGCACAACCGCAGCGCTGTACGGGACATTCACCCGCAAGGTGACAATTGCTGCTCCTTCGGCAAAGTGATACATCACATCCACACTGTTTTCGGCTGCCGCTTCGCCTTCCGGCGCTGGCTTGGCCGGCACATCCAACCCGGTAATTGCCACCAGGTATCCCCAATGCGCATCCACCAATGCCTGCACCGCAGCCTTCAGGTTCTGCGCCGCAATCCAGGCATCCAGGCGGTTCAGCTCTGGGCGTTTAAATTCATGCACGAGCGGCTGCAACATCGCCTCAGCATTTTGCAAAGCAGTTTCTGTATCCATCGGTTTCCTCCGTTGCCTATTCTTCCACTGGCTGCGGGGCAGCATCCTTCTTTTGCAGGCTCTGCAAAAGCGCCACCACCCCATGAATGATTGCCTCTGGCCGCGGCGGGCAACCCGGCACATAAGCATCCACCGGAATTACCTCACCAATACTGCCCATCACGTTATAACAGCCCTGGAACGCACCGCCCGAAATGCCGCACGAACCAACAGCCACAACAAATTTTGGCTCTGGCATCTGCTCATAAATGCGCAGCAAACGTTCGCGCGCCTGCCGTGAGACCGGGCCAGTGCAAATCAGCACATCGGCATGGCGCGGGCTGCCCTGCAGCTTAATGCCAAACCGTTCCAAGTCATAGCGCGGTGTCAGCGTTGCCAGAATTTCAATGTCACAACCATTGCAAGAACCGCTGTTAAAGTGAATTACCCAGGGTGAGTTGACCCGCGCCCAGGTTTTAATCTGTTCCAATGCTCGCTGCCAGGGGGTATCCAGTTTCATTTCCATTGCACACTCCTTTAATCCAGACGTATCATACCCGAATTGCCGGATAAAATCAACCCAGCAGCAGGGCCACCAGGGCCAGCGTCAAACCGACCAGGTAGGGAATCATTGAAGGGTTCAGTTCGCCTGTTGCCAGCACCAGCACGCCCAGGTGCAAAATGGCGAAGAAAAACGCAATCAAGAAAAACGGACGATAGCCCGGTGCAGCCATTTCGGAAGGCGCCAGTTCACCGCTGCCATACAGGGTGCGCTTGAGGCTTGAACCTTCCACATCCGGCGCAAGCACTTTGCCAATTCCAAAAATAATCAGCACCAAAGGCACATAAATCAAGAATGCAATCGGCGGCGTCAGCAAAATATCCAGATCCATGCCTCTCCTCCTAGTAGAACAACAAACGCATCAGGCTGTCGGCAGCCGGCTCATACCAACCAGCGGCCAAAGTCGGCCAAAAGCCCAGCAGCACCACCAGTCCAATCATCAGCACCAGTGGCAGGCCCAGCCAAAAGCTCATCGCTGCGCCTTGCTGCACCACAGCCGAAGGCTGCTGCCGGTACATGCGGTTGACCAGCGGAGCGTAATAGCCCAATGACAAAACGCTGTTCAATGCAGCAAACACCACCAGTCCAATTACCCACGGACTTTGCGTGCCAAAACCAGCCACAAAGATTTGCCACTTGGACATGAAGCCCGCCAGCGGCGGCAAACCGCCCAGGCCCATCACCGCCACACCAATGGCAAACGCTGCCAGCGGATAGCGCCGTGCAGCACCGGCCAGGTCATCCATCATCAACGGGCCATGCTTGCCGCGCGCAACATATAACGTGTAGAGCAGCGCCCCAACGCCCAAAAAGGCCAGGCCCTTCATCAGCATGTGCGTGATGAGGTGGAAGAAACCACCCGCCGCAGCCGCCTGACTGCCAAAGCCAAAGGCTGCGCCAAAGCCAATCAGCATGTAGCCCATATGTGCCAGGCTGGAATAGGCTAGCAAGCGCTTCACCTGTGTTTGCCGGAGCGCCATCAAGTTGCCAAGCAGCATGTTCAATGCCCCAAAGCCCAGCAGCAAATAGCCCCAGGTTTCAGCCATGTTGGGCAGCACCGCCAGCGAACGCAGCATTGCCACCAGGCCAGCTTCAATTACCACACCCGAAAGCATGGCGCTGATGCCGCTCGGCGCCTGCGAGTGCGCATCCGGCAGCCAGGTGTGCATCGGCACCAATGCAGTCTTGACGCCAAAACCAATCAGCAGTAAGGCACCCGCCACCCACACCACGGGCGAAGCGCCAGCAGCCAGGGCCTGGTGAATGGCCGACAAATTAAGCGCCCCGGCCTCAAGGAAGAGCAGAGCAACGCCCAACAGCACAAATACGGAACCAACCGCACTCTGCACCAGGTATTTGATACCCGCTTCCAGCGAAGCCGACTGATGGTGATAGAACGCCACCAGCATATATGATGTAATTGCCATGCCCTCGAACCAAACCCACAAATTGAACAAATCGTGCGCGCAGCCCAGGCCAATCATCATCCCCATCATCGCCGTCAACAGAGCGTAGTACTTTTCCTCGCCTGGCTCGCCCTGCATATAGGTCACCGAGTAGAGTGTAACCAGCACGGTCAACACCAACACCACACTTGCCAGCAACAGGCTAATGCCATCAAAACGCAGCAGAATGCCGTTGACATCTGTTGCCATCCGGGCAATCGTCACCCCAAAAGGCCGACCCTCCGATAAAAAGCCCTGCGCGGCAAAATATAACAAAACGCCCGTTGCTGCCTGTGAAAGCAGCGCCACCCAGCGAGCCGGGTTGCCATGGCTGGAATCACCTACCCGCCGGGCAACCAACCGCCCCACCAGGTAGGTAAGTGCCGCCCCCAGGAAAGGCGTTACCAGCAACCAAATCAATGCGGTATATGATTGCATTGTTTACCTCCCACCCAGAACGACGACCAACAGCACAATCACCAACCCGGCCACAATCCCGAACACATTCCAGTTCATCCAGCCGGTTTGGGTCACGCGCAGCGCCTCGCCCAGTTTCTGCGTGCCACCAACAATGGCACGGTTAATGGCCTCAAAGCCAAAACTATGTTCTGCCGCCCAGCCAATGCCCCGCAAGGCCCGCCCCAAACCGCTCAGCCGCTCGTGCTGCCACCAGGCCAGCAGGCCCAGCGCCACCACCGCCAAAGCGATCAGAGTCGGCAACGAAAGCACCTCTTCCAGTATCTCCAGGCTGCCAGCAATGTGAATATGGTGATGGGGCAAACTACCGCCCAACAATTGCGAGAACGGGCCAGCCAGCAGCCAGGTCGTCAATGCGCCCAGCGCCAACGGAATGAGCGCAACCCGCATCGCCACCCCAGCATCATGTCCATGCAGCGGACTGCGCGGCTTGCCATAAAACACCATCGTCACCATCCGATAGGTATAGAACGCCGTCAGACCGGCACCAATCAACATGCCCACATAGGCCCATACCGGCCCATGCTTTAGCCCGGCTTCCAGTACCAGTTCCTTGCTCCAAAAGCCATTCAGGATTGGAATACCCGCCAGCGCCAGCGCACCAATGACGAACACCGCCCGTGTGATGGGCATTTGTTTGCCAAGGCCACCCATCAGGCGCATATCACGCGTCCCAACCGCATGAATCACCGCTCCCGCCGCAAGGAAGAGCAATGCCTTGAAGACACTGTGGCTGAGCAGGTGGAACTGACTGGCATAAATGCCGCCCACCCCCACCGCATAGACCATATAGCCCAATTGACTGACCGTTGAATAGGCCAGGACGCGCTTCAGGTCATTTGCCACCAGCGCCATCACCGCAGCCATCAAAGCCGTCACCAGGCCCACAATCGTCACCGCATCCGTCCACCCCGGCACCGCATGGAAAGCCGGGTAGAAGCGCGCCAGCAAATAAACGCCCGCGTTGACCATCGTTGCAGCGTGAATCAGGGCACTAATGGGCGTCGGCGCTTCCATGGCATCCGGCAACCAGGTCTGGAAAGGAAACTGCGCCGATTTTGCCGCAGCCGCCAGCAAACCACCAAACGCCATCCATGCCAACACCCCGGCCGGCACAATGGCCGGGTTTTCAATCAGGGCCTGAATATCATAACTGCCCGTATAAACAAACAGCACCAGCGCACCCACCAGCAAGCCAATCCCGCCCAGTTGTGTAATGACGAGCGCCTTCATACCGCCCGCCACCGCCTTTGGATCGTCGTTGTTGAACGAAATCAGGGCATAGGAACACAGCGCTGTAATCTCCCAAAAGAAAAACATCAACAACAAATTGCTTGTCAACACCAGGCCAACCATGCCGCCAATGAAAAACAGCACCATCGCGTAATAACGGCCCAATGCGTGTTCACCACGCATATAATCCACCGAAAAAATGACCGCCAGGCTGCCAATTACCGTTGCAACCGCCGCCAGGAAGATGCCCAACCCATCGGCCACAAAGGTGAAATCACCAAACACGCCGCCAACCGGAAAATTGAGCACCACCTCGCCCCCACTGCGCGGCAACATGGCTACCCCGCAGGCACCCGCAGCCACCGAGAACACCACAGCCAGGCCATGTTGCAAACGCGGTCGGGCATCCCCAGCCAGCCAGACAAATAGCGCCCCAGCCCAGGGCAGCAAAATCATCGCAGCTACCAAAATGAGCATCATGATTTCTACCTCCGCAGCGAAGTGAGCGCTTTGATATCCAGCGTGCCAAGCCGCTGCCGAATCTGCACGGCCAGGGTCAGCCCAATGACGGCCACAATCGTATCCGCCACAATCACCGTCAGCGCCAGGCTCTGCGCCTCATTGACGGCATTGCGCAGCCTTCCGGCCAGCACCAGCGCCAGCATGGCGCCCTTGACCAAAATTTGCAACGCAACGATGACTTTAATCAAATTACGAGTTGCCAGCAGCGCATATAGCCCCACCCCCAACAGGCCAAGCACAGCCACAAACACCAGGCTTGCAATGGAAATATTCATGCCGATTCCTCCTCAGGGTCGCCGGTTTTCTTCGCTTCCGAAAGCAGCCCCATCATCCCCAGCACCCCCGCAAAGATGAGCACCACCTGCAAGAGCAAATCCACCATGCGGTTTCCCCACACCCAATTGGAGAAGGAAGCCGAATCCGTCGCCCGCAGCCAGGGCAAGGGCAACAAATCGGGCAGCACCTGCCAGGCCAACAGCCCAGCCGCAGCCAGCACCAACACCCACGAAAGCGGGCGCGGCAGCGGCGCAGGCAGTACGGTTGCATCCTCCCCAGCAATATTAATTGCGAACACAAACAAAACGGTCACCAAACCAGCACCCACGCTCAGTTCGATGACCGCAAGTTCGGCAGCGCCCATCAAGTACAGCAAAACCGCCACCAAGGCACTGCAACCAGCCAGCCACAATGCCGATGTCAGCAATCGCTGCGCTCGAATGGCAAGAATGGCGCATACCACGATACCCGCCACAACCAGACCATGCCAGATGAGCATAATAGATTGAACCTCCTTAAGATGGGGTTAAAAATAGCGTTCACTTCCTTATACCGCAAAAAGCCAATTTTGTCACGTGAAAGACTTCCTAATCCTGTATGTCATGTTCCCCCCCCATGCAGCTCAATCGCGCTGCCGGCGCCGATTCGAGCGCCACATATCCAGGAACACACCCCAAACCAGAGCCCCCGCCACCAGCATGGAGCCAATGAAACCAATCACCCCCAGAACCGGGATGAAACTCCACGACTCGTTCGGCGAAACGCCCATTGCAATCGCCGACCCAACAATCATACCGGCCAGAATCACCCCCACCGTCAGCCGATTGGTGATGGTATAGACATGCTGCACCTGCTGCCCAAAATCAGGAATATCCAGACCAATGCGCAGAGCGCCCTGCCCCATCTGATCGAGCAAAGTCTCCATCGCCCGCGGCAAGGCCTGCGCCAACCGCCCCGCCTCGCGCAACATGCCAGCCAGTTGAAAGACCCAGGTCTGCGGGTTGAGACGCTGCAATAACATCTGCTGTGCCACCACCGTCAGCACGTCCACAACCGAAATTTGCGGGTCCAGTTGCCGAGCCACAGCCTCGGCCTGAATCAACGTCTTGATTGCCAGGCTCAGCTCACCGGGCAAACGAATGCCATGCTGATAAATGAGCACCAGCACCTCACTCAGCAACGCAGCAAACGAAATGCGGCCCAGTTCCGCTTCCAGGTAACGCGCAATCAGGCGATCCACTTCACGCTGCAAAATCCGTTCGCGCACCGGACGAGTCGGCGTGCCAATCGTCAAGATTAGCCGCACCACCTCGCCACTATCATGGCGCAGGATAGCCTGCACCACATCGCCAAGCGCCTGCCGCTGATCGGGCAGCAACACACCCATCATCCCCAGATCAATATACACCAGTGAATGCGTCTGACGATCCACCATCAAATTTCCCGGGTGTGGGTCAGCATGGAAAAAACCCTCAATCAGCAATTGCGTAAAAATACTGCGTACCAGGACATCTGCCAGCAGCCCGCAATCTACCCCCAGCAGATTGAGTTGCTCCCGGTCTTTAATCTTGACCCCATCCACCTGCTCCATCACCATCACCCGTCCGGTCACCATCTCCCAGTAAATGTAGGGAACATGCACCCGCCCCTGATTTTTCATCAAACGGCGCAAACGGTCGGCATTGGTTCCCTCATTACGATAATCCATCTCCAATGCCAGCGAACGGGTAAATTCTTCCACAACCCCACGAATGGCATAGCGACGCCCCCAGGCAGTCCGCGCTTCCACCAGCCGGGCAATCTCGCACAGAATCTCCATATCGGCAGTCACCTGCGCCTCCACCCCGGGACGCAGCACCTTGACCACGACCGGGTTGAGGTTCGGTAAAACGGCGCGATGCACCTGCCCCAGTGAAGCCGCCGCCAGTGGTTGTTCCTCAAACGATAAGAAAACATCCCCAAGCGGTCGTCCTAACTCGCGCTCCAAAATTTCCTTCACCTGTTCAAACGGAAACGGCGCCACTTCATCCTGCAACCGGCTGAGCTCCGGAATCCAATCCTGCGGCAGCAGGTCGGTGCGGCTCGAAAGCACCTGCCCCAGCTTGACAAATGTCGGCCCCAGGTCTTGCAGCATCAACCGCAGCCGCTCCGCCAGGCTGCGCTCGCGGAATTCCCCCAATGGCAGGTGCAACCGATCGCGCAACCAGGCACGCACATCTTGAATCTCTTCCTGATCAATCAAGAAATCAAACCCATAGCGCAGCAAAACCGCCTGCACATCGCGCCAACGCTGCAACCCGCGAACCGCCCGAATGGTCTTCATACTTTCTATTATACCCCTATTGACTTTTTGACGCGACGCGTTATAATCAAATCAATGACGCAGCGCGTCACAAAAAAATTCACTCGGAGGTATGTTCCATGTCCACCCAACCCCAAACACACGACGAAGCTCACGAAAAAGAGGAAAAGCACAACCCCTTCTACCAAACCCTGCGCAAACTCACCCTGGCAGCTGTTGGCGCAACCATGATTGCCCAAGAAGAAGTTGAAGGCTTCATCAGCCGAATGGCCGAACGCGGCGAAATTGCCGAAAAAGATGCCCGGCGGCTGATGCGTGAGGCAATTGAACGGCGCGAAAAGGCCGAGCGCGAGCGCAAGGCTCAGGCAATTCAGGCCCACCCGGCGGTTGCCACCAAAGCCGATGTAGATGCCCTCTCCGCCCGCATTGCCGAGCTAAGCACCAAACTGGAAGAAATGAAGAAAGCTCAGGAAAAGTAGCCCTTCCATGCGCATCATCAAGCGCTACACCAACCGCAAGCTCTACGACCCGCAAATGGGCAGCTACATCAGCCTCAACGAAATTGCCCAGGCCATTCAACTCGGCGAAGAAATCCAGGTTCTCGACCACAACAGCGGAGAAGACCTGACCACCGCCACGTTGATTCAGGTTATCCTCGAACAGCAAAAACAGGCACTGGTGCAGTTGCCGGGGGCTTTCTTTGCACGCTTGCTGCAAACGGGAAGCGGCTTGCATCGTTCCATCAATGCATTCCTCGACCCATCCGGCAGCTACGAACAAGAAACCCACCGCCGGGTGATGCAGCTTGTGGACAAAGGGCTTTTCTCGCAGAGCGAAGGAGAGCATCTCCTCAGCTTGCTGCTCGACCCCAGTCTGCACCCTGCCCCGCCTGCCGACCCACAAGACCCGGCCTCAGCAGAAGAATTTTCCAGCTTGCAACAACAAATTGAAAAACTCGAACAACAAATTCGGGCATTGCAAAACGAAGCATAAAAAAAGCGGCGAGGCTTTTCAAGCCCCGCCGCTTTTTCTCTTTCATTCGTCCCTTAGGGCGTCACCTTAAACATCATCCCCTCGCTCGTACCTTCTACTTCTGGGAAGAAATACATCCAGGCCCGCGCTGGCAAGACCTGATATTCCCCCGCCACCACCGGTAAGAGCCGATAGGTCAATTCATATGTGCCAGCCGGCAGATAGCGCGCCATCCACTGCACCCGCATATCGTAAATCTGCGGGCCATCGAACCACCACCAGCCCCAGCCTGCGCCAAAGGGGTCACGGGCATCGTACCAGGGCGCATCCTGTGCGCCGCCCTGCTGACTGGTCTTCAGGCTCAAATCCAAAACTTCCATCCCCGCCGGAATGATGTCTTCAACCGTCACGTAATACATATCCTTCGGCACCGTCACCGTCAGGCGCACCAACACCTGACCATCCACAGCGCTGAGCGAGGTGCGATCAATTGGTTCACAATCCGGCATTCGGCATTCCTCAGCATAGGCATAATATTGCCGCTCGACCTGCAAGCCGCGCGAAATTGGCTGCGCCTCAACAACCGGGCGGTTCAGTTGCAGGTAAGCCCGATAATACAACCAGCTATTGCCGGGTGTGCGCTCAATGACCAGCGTGCTGGGTGAGCGTTCCTGCAAATCGGCCAGCGGTAGCATTGCCTGCGCCACCGTCACCGTCTCCGTGCCATTCGTCGTCCCGCTCACAATCGGACGATCGTTAAGCGAAGCCGAAAACTGGAATTGCGGTTGCACATCGCCCGTTCCACGCATCACCTGCCCCAACGCCAAAATAACCCAGCTCGTTTCATAGCTAGAGCCCCAGCCCATATTCGCCTTACGGTTCAACACCAGGTAACGCACCGCCTCTGGCACAATCGGGTTTGCCGGATCAAGGGTTGCCAAAACATAGACAACCACTGCCGTGCTGAAATTCGGCGTCGTAAAATTGCGCCAATCATCTGCCGGTGCTTGCCAGTGTGCGCCCGTTGCCGAACGTTCCGCACCAGCCAACAAATTAGAAAGCAGCGTTTGCGTTGCATCGCTGCCTGGCGATTGTTTCGCCAATCCCCAGGCCACCAATGCCTGCGCCCAGGGGCTGAGCAACTGACGCTGGTCGTACCAGGTCATCCAGTCCACCTCGCCACCACTCTCAGCCACTGCAAAACGCTCAAAGACAAACCGATCCAGTTCCCAACCCTGCGCCGCACTCCCTGGCACAGGCTGCTGTTGCAAATAGGTCTGCGCAGCAACAATTGCATCTTCCAAAACAACAAAACCCACCTGCCGCGCCTGACTGAGGCCAAAAAGCGCATAGGCTGTCAGGTAAGCATCGCTGTCATCGCCCTGCGACCAGCCCCAGCCGCCATCAGGATTTTGCATCCGGACCAATTGCTCCAAGGCAGTCTCAATTTGCAGCTTCAAATCAGCCTTTCGCTCTGGCGTGCCGGTCTTCAAATCGTTCAAAATGCGGTAACTTTCCACATTCGGCAACAGCCGAGAAAGAATCGCCTCCGTATAGTCGTATGGATAGGCTTCTAACGCCGAAAGTTCGCCCAAAATGGTGGCTGGCAGCGAGGGAGCAAGCTCAACCTGCAAAGAGCCACCCGTTGGTGTGTAGGAACGCGGCAGGCTGACCGCTTCGAGGCGTCGCCCGCCCTCCATCATCACGCCCGATGTTCCAAAAGTCAATGGCGCACTATACCGAAGCACCGGCAAATCGCCCCACACCGGGCGGGCCCGATCGCTCAATTCACCAGCCGTCGCTGAGAAAGTCAGTTCCAGGCTATCCACAGTCTGCACCACGCCCCACCAAGTCACGCGTGTATACTCACCCGGCGGCAGCAAGACCGTCTGCACCGTTGCCGTCGGATCGTCCAGTTCCATCCCATCGGCCTGCAATGCCACCTGCACGTTTTGGCTCTCAAGCGAATTGTTATGCACCACCGCAGCCAGCTGCACATGATCGCCTGCCACAACAAAGCGCGGCGTCACCGGGCGAACCAGCAAATCGCGGGTCACCACCAGTTCGGCCTGTGTTTCGCCAACCCATGCGCTGCGCGTCAGGCCGCGCGCCTGCACCACCCAGGTTGTCAGGTTATCCGGCAACACCACAGTCGTCACCGCCCGGCCCTGATCATCGGTCAACACACTGGCATTCCAATAGGCCGTATCGCGAAAATCGGAGCGCAGTTCCGACTGAACTGATTCAGGAACAGCCTCTCCATCACCACCCCCACCGCGTCCGAGTCCCATTACATATCGTTCGACCCGCCGTGCGTATATCGCCATATCCAGCGCCGTCCAAACTTCCAAAGGCTGCTCGCCATAAAAAGCATCGGCAATCGGCAGGGCATTTTCCTCGCTCAGCGCCAGCAATGCCTTATCCACCAACGAGAGGGAGAATTCCCCCTGCACCGGGTTGCCCTCGGCATCGAGCGCCTCCAGCGTCACCGTCACAAGCTCCCCTGGCCCGGCTCGCGGCGGGTCCATCGTCAGGTTCAACTGCAAGGTCAAAGCGCTTGGCTTTACCTTCAGCCCAACACTGCCCATGCGAAAATCGGGCCGGATGCCCTCACCACCGCGCAACAGCACCACCGAAACATAGATGTTCGGGGCATCCTCTTCAGTCACCGGCAGACCAAAATCATAGCTCGACCCGGAGAAACGAATCAACTCATGGCGCATCACCAACCCGCGCTCAACTGTCACCAGCCCAATCACCGCACCCTCAAAGGGGTTCGGGATGAGGATGTGCGCCATCTCTCCAACCTCATATTCCTGTCCATCCGTCTGCAAATCCAGGCGTTGATCCGGCAGCTGCGGCCAACCGGCCACCCCGCTGCCAGTCACCCAGACCACAATTTGGGTCAACGCCCCGCCACTGCTGACATCCAGTTGATAGACCCCGGCGCTTGGTGGGGTAAAGGTTGTCTGCACCCGGCCCTGCACATCCGTCAACAATTCAGTGCGCCCGACCTCGGTCAAAATCCGTTCATAGGCTGGGCGTCCTTGCTGGTCTACGCCATTCCGCTTCCACTCCACGCGCTGAAACACCACATCCAGCTTCTTGCTGCCCGTAGGCTGAGCGTCCCAATCCACTGTGCGCATCGAGAAGAGCATTTCTGCTCCGGCCTGCCCCGTCCAGCTTTCACTACGCGCCCCAATCAGGTACAACTCCGGGTAATACACCGTTTCTGCCCGCTCGCTCACCAGTTGCCCGGTCTCATCCTGCACGGTAAATTCCAGCGTCAAGCGCAGCGTTTGCCCGGGTTTGGCTGCCGTTTGATATGCCCCCTGATCAATTGACACCGCCAGCACACCCGCTGCATCAGTCACGCCAGAACCGCTCAAGATCAGCGAACCGGGCGTATTGTCATACCAATACCAGCCCAATTCCCATGGCCCGCTTTGATAACCATCCATCGGGAAGAAGTCCGAATGTGCATAGAGCGACCATTGCACCGGTAAATTGGCCGCCGAAGCGCCAAAATAATACTGCGCCCGCATTTCGGCTTCCAAATTCATCGTGGGTGCCAGTGCCGGCGGTGCCGTCACGCTCACCTCCACCTCCGGCTTGCGATAATTGGCAACCTGGAAATAGACCTGTCCCACATCCTCAACTTCAATCGTGTAGACCCCCACCTGCGCATCCGGCGGCAGCTCAAATACGCTGTCAAATGTACCAAACCCTGAAAGCGGCAGTGTTTCCTCAAACAACAAGGGTCGCTGATAATTCTCATCAAACGGGCCATAGAGCGCCACCTGCACCGCATCACGCTCTGCGTCGAGATAGTACCGCCCATTGTCACGCCGATGCAGCGCACCGCGCCAGGCCACCATCTGCCCTGGACGGTAGATAGGCCGATCCGTATACAGATAGACCTGATTGGCAAACTCGCTACTCAGCGCATTCATCCCAAAGCGCCATGGCTCCACACCATAATTCATCTTCGTGCTTGCAAAACCAAATAAGGGTTCGCCAGGAGCACCAGTCGTAACGATCACCGCTCTGTTCTGGTCATGTTGCCGGAGCGGGAAGACGGCCAACCCCTCGCCATCCGTCACCACCGTTCCCAAATTGGCGCCAAACTCATCGTATATAGAAAGTGTCGCCCCACTGAGCGGCGCCTGTGTTTCCAGGTTAACCGCCCAAACGAACAATTCATTCGGGCTGCTCTTCAATGTCAAATGCACACGACTGATCACCATACAGAAGTAGGTCGGGTCGCTCAAGCCATCGCGCACCTGCATCCCATATACCCCCGGCAAAAGTTGCAACCCATCGCGTGAGATTTTCAAATCCACAACCTGCGTCTGATCAATCGCCTGCGGTAACGCTTGTTGCCAGCGGTCGGCCTCAGGGAAGCTCGGTATCGCATCCGCATAGCGGAACTGAATCAGGTCTTCCAATTTCATGTTATAACGGAAGACATCCAGCCGATTGACATTGATCGTCTGGGCCGGGAAGGTTGTTTCCCAGGGCGTCATGAATAAGATCGGCCCATTCATAACCGTCATGGGAATCAGCGTATTCGGCTGTGCGCTGGTTGTCCAGAATATTAATTGCTGATCGTCCCGCAACGTACCGCCCCAGCGGTCCTTCATCTGCCCGCGCAGCGTCAAGGTATAGGTCATGTTATATTGAAAGACGCCATAAATCATCAGCGCATTATCAACCACCTGCAGGTTCATATCCTCGATGGGCGGCTCAACATTGAGCATTGCCTCAATGTCCTGGTCAACATCCAGCGGGGCTGTGAAACCAATATAGACAGACCCGTAGCGGCCATAGAGTTCCAATTGCCCGGCCTCACCAGGTCGGCTTTGTGCCATTTCCAATGCACCGGTGCTCCACAATTGAATCACCTGCGGATTTTCAATTGCCGCCCCGCTCAGCCCGGTTGCCTTCTCCGTCAAGCGCAGCGTATACCCCAGGTCACGTTTGAGCAATGCCAGCGGCTGAAACTTCATCACCGTATCTTTCTCCAGCCACTCAAATTTTCCCTCAACCACTTTGCCATTGGCATCCGTCAGCGAGAAGGCCGCCTCGGTTTTGGAGCGGTCCATTGGCTGGTTAAAGGTCAATTGAAAAACCTCATCCAGCGGCAGCGGTTGCTCGGTCGCTGTTGAAAGCTGCAAAAAGGATGGTCGTGTGGTACTAAACTGCCAGGGAATGGAAGACGGCTCTTCCAGGCGGCTGCCAGCCACACTCACCAGGTCGGGGTTAATGCGCGCCACATAATTGGTTCCACCAACCAGGGCCGGTTCGGGGTAAAAAACGTAGGTACTGGTATTCAACCATTCCCCGCTGCCATTGGTCGCTGGCTCAAGCGTGAGCGCCACAGGCAAATTCGCTGTCTCGTCGCCCAACGCCACAACCGGTTGATTGAACGCCACCACCACCGCCGAAAGCGGATCCACCTCCGTCCCTTCTGGCAAACGTTGCGTCACGCGCAGCGGTTCAATCGTTGAATATTGAAACACAACCGGCTCTTGCAAGGCAATTCCATTCTGTGCCCGCACCGTGTCGCCAAGTGTAATCTTCAAGTCACTACCCGCCGGCAAAGCCTGGTCTGGCACAAACGTGACACTACTATCATCCGACCATTCAAACCGCCCGCCCAACGCCGGCTCAACCTTCAAAGCACCTTCAACAGACAAGCGATCCATCGGCTGATTAAAAAACAAAGCCACGCCAGCATCCAGCGGCAGAGTTGTACCCGGCAAAGGAGAAGCCTCCACCACTGCTGGCGGCAAGCGCACCGGTTGCGGAGATGGCAGGGTAGGTGGCTGAGTCGCCACTGGCTGAGTCTGACGCACAAACGGCAAGCTGCACGCCAAACTAACCAGCACCAATGCCGTCAACGCCGCGTACAATTTACTGCGCCAGCTTTCAACAAATAACAACTTCATACCAACCTCCATGCTACTTGGCGTTCAGAAAATTCCCAAAGAAACTCTTAAAGTAGGCAAACTCACCGCGCAACCCCACATGGTTGGGGTTTGCCGCATCCCATTGCGCTGCAAAGGTTGCCACAACATCATTGGCATCCAGCGTTTCGCCATTGTGAAAACGGACATTGTAGCGCAGCGAAAACGTCCATTCGGTCAAATCGCTGTTCACAGTCCAATATTCAGCCAACCCTGGACGGATGCCCGCTTCGCCATATTCATAGCGCACCAAGGGGGTATAAATCAAAGAAGCTGCACGCAATGCATCCTCATTCACTTCATCCACCGGCCAAAGTGTGCGGGGTGTATCGCTGCCAATGAACACCAAACGGTCACTCGCCGCGCTCATCTGCTCAAAATTTTCATTCAATGGGCCAATTCGCACCCCCAGCACATCGCCCCGAACCGCAAGCAACGAATTGACGTGTGCCAGTGGAACAAACGGTGCCAATTCCTTCAATTTTTCATTCACCGCAATGTAACTTACCTGCCGCAATGTTGGGTCAATTGTATTATTGGCCGCCTCAATCAATTCAACCAGCTCTGGATACGGCTCACCAAACAGGGTCGCGTTTTTTCCCAGATACACATCATAAAAAGCCGTCGGGTCCGGATACTCAGCCCCCATCCCATACAGGAACAATGCCAGTTTGCCCTCTTGCAACAAGGTTTCAAAATTGCGCGATCGGCTCAGCCGCACCTTCACATCTGCCAGAGACAATTGCTCCTGAACCATCTGCGCCACCATTTCGTTGTCAGGCATGACGGTCGGTGGAACATAGGGATAGGCCAATTCAATTTCCTGGTTAAAGTCAAAGCCAGCTTCCTTCAGCAAATCGGTCGCATCTTTCAGGTTGTAATCATACCAGCGCAGCCCATCACTATAGCCCGGCTGCATAGAAGGCGGCACCATCTGCTCGGCCAATTGCGATCCCATCGGGAAGGCCTGATTCAAAATGGCCCGCCGCCCCAAGGCTAGCGAAAACGCTTGCCGTACCCGCACATCATCAAAAGGCGGCAGGTTGTGATTCATCCCCAGATAGGCCAGGTTGAGCGCCGGACGAGCATATGTCTTAAAATTCGGGTCTTCGGCGAGCTGATCGCTCAGCGAAGCCGCATTCAAGTTATCGGCTGCATCTGCTTCGCCAAAGCGCAATTGCCCCAAACGCACATTCGAACTGCTCGACCACCTCAGCACCATCGTCTGATTGCGCGCCGGCACATCCCAATAGTCCGGGTTGGCCTCCAACTCCAAACGGTCGCCAGGCACCCACAATTTCACTCGATATGGCCCCGTGCCATTCGCATTTTGGCTAATCTTTAACGCATCACCCTGATAGGTATTGAGCGTATCTTCATCCAAAATTGAGAAAGCTGGCGAAGCAATTTTTGCCAAAAATGCCGCGTCCGGTTCGCACAAGATAAAACGCACCGTCAACGCATCAACAGCCTCAATGGAGCGAAGCATGCCCCCATATTCACAGCTTTCCGCTTCGACCTTCAAAGGCACAAATTCCTCTTTGCCGCCCTGACAGGCACTCAGCGCAAGGCTCAACACCACACCAATCACCCAAACTTTAAACAGAAAATGCGCTTTCACGTTCTTCCTCTTTTTCTCTTCTTGCCGGAATCCAAGGGCGAAAAACAATGCCTACTCTCTGATTATACGTGATAACCAAAGAATGTCAATTTGATACAGTCAATTGTCCCACGCCTCAATTGTCAGTATAATGACGTTGGCAATTGATCTTTTTCTTGAAATTTCATTCCTCGAAGGAGGTTCTCCATGTCTCACCGCATTCACCACCCCACACGGGTTGCCATTGTCGGCGTCGGGAATGTTGGCGCCACATTCGCCTACCACCTGCTCATCAGCGGCCTGGCAAGTGAAATTGTCCTGATTGATGCCAATCAGGCCCGGGCCGAGGGAGAAGCCATGGACTTGATGCATACAGTGCCATTCTCCCGCCCCACCCGCATTTGGGCCGGCAGCTATGCCGATTGCGCCGGCGCAGCGGTCACCGTCATCACAGCCGGCAGCGCACAACGCCCCGGCGAAACGCGCCTCGACCTGGCCGCCCGCAACACCCATATCTTTCGCCAAATCATCCCCCAAATTGTTGAGAACAACCCCAACGGGCTGCTTGTGATTGCCTCCAACCCGGTAGATGTACTGACCTATGCCGCACTGAAAATTTCTGGCCTGCCCAGCGCCCGCGTCATCGGCTCCGGCACCATTCTGGATACAGCGCGCTTTCGTTATCTGCTCAGCCAGGCTTTTGATGTGGATGCGCGCAGCGTTCATGCCTACATCATTGGCGAACATGGCGATAGCGAGGTGCCCGTCTGGTCACTTGCCAATATCGCCGGGATGCGCCTGGCCGATTTCTGCGCTGCGAATGGCTTTGGCTGCGCAGACCGGCAACAACTGGATGAAATCTTTGCCCAAACGCGGGATGCTGCCTATCACATCATCCAGCGCAAAGGCGCCACCTACTACGCAATTGGCGCCGGTCTTGTGCGCCTGGTTGAGGCCATTCTGCGCGATCAAGGCACCGTCCTATCTGTCTCCAGTTTGATTCACGATTATTATGACTTGAATGATGTTTGCTTCAGCCTGCCCAGTGTGCTGGACGCAGGTGGGGTTGAACGGGTGTTGCACCTGGCATTGGATGAGCAGGAATTGAGCGGCCTGCGCCAATCTGCCGCCCTGTTGCAAAGGACAATCCGCGACCTGAACCTGTAGCTATTGTTGCCAGAGTAAAGCGCCCAGGCGCTCCTCGCAATCACAATCGAAAACATAAGCACAGCCGCCACCAAAATTCATCGCAGTTGCAGCCTCAGGGCCTTCTTCCAGCTGCGCCACAAACCGCATTTTCCGCCCGCAGGAACAGATGGGTTGTTCCTCCTCTTGCAGCCAGGATGGCTCCCCAGCCAATTGCCCCAAAACGCGCCGTTTGGTCAAGCGGTTTCGGCGCGCCCACTCGCTGCGTGCGGTTTCATATTCTTCTTCGGTCACGGACACAAGCCGCGCCCCATGCACAATCGGGCGCGGCGCAGCCTGCTGCGCCACCACCTGCAAATGTTCATCTGGCTGCACCGGTAGCTTAATCACACAGTTCCCACCACCATCCTGGCTCCAGGTATCGCAGCCATCTTCTCCAACACACAAAAAGAGCAGCAACAAACGCCATTCTTCCCCCGTCTCACACTTTGTCAAAATTTGCCCCTGGAACTGCATTGGACGGTCGCACTCACCGCACACCGGCCAATCGAACGTTGCGCCCTTTGGCAGGGCCAAAGAGCCGCCAAAGCGCGTCACCGGGCGGGTCAGCGCCACGCGTGCCTGATACACCAGCAAAGAAGTCATCTCTCCACCTCCACAATCAACACCTCAAACGGCAAGAGGTCAAAATCGGTCAGCAAAACTTGCCCGCTCCGCCCCGGTTGCGAAGAAAACAGCACCCGGCCAACCTGCCCCACCCCGACAAAAGAAGCCCGTTGTGCCTGTGCAGCATAATTTAGCACAACCAGCACCGTTTCCTGCTCCAATTGACGCAGAAATGCCAGGTATTGCTGCGCCATTTCTGCCACCGGCTGATAGTCGCCCACCTGCAAGGCCAACCATTGCTTGCGCACCTGCAACAAACGGCGGTAAAAGTGCCATAGCGAACCCTCATCCTGCTGCTGTGCGGCCACATTGACCTCATCCAAATCATCTTCCTTCACCGGCAGCCAGGGTTGCACCTGCGCCGGGCAAAAGCCAGCGTTTGGCGCATTGCGCCATTGCATGGGCAAGCGGCACTTGTCACGCCCTGCTTGCGAGGCCAATTTCAGCGCAGCCTGCGGCGAAGCCCCCAACAAGCTTTGGGCCAGGTGATAGGCACGCAGGCTGAGCGGGTCGCGGAATTGTTGCACATCGCTCAATTCACCATCTCGCATTCCAATTTCCTCGCCATTGTATAAAAACGGCGTCCCGCGCAAGGTCAAAATCAGCGCCGCGTTCAGTCGCGCCAATTGCGCATCATTCACCCCATCGCCAAAGCGATTATACAGGCGTGGTGAATCATGGTTGCCCAACGTGTTGCACGGCCAGGCACCCGGCGGCATGGCACCCAGGCGCTGCTGTTGATTCTTCCGAACCCAGGCCGGGCTTTGCTGCTCGGTGCGCATCAACGGAAAATTGAAATTAAGGTGCAGTTCATCCATTCCATTGCCATAGAATGCCAGATCATCCGTCTCGCCAATCAACACCCGCTCCGGATAGGCATTCACCAGGCTGCGCAACTCGCGCATCAGATCATGCACCTCTGGAAAATCATGCTGATACTTAAACAGGCGATCCCAAAGCTGCCCCACTTCCTCCTGCTCTGCCGGCGTTTTGGCACGCTGTGAAAGCACATACAATTCATCCAGCGAAACAGGGCAATCATGATCCGGCAACGCAGCATCCTCAAAAATCGTACCAACTGCATCCAGACGAAAGCCATCTACCCCCATCTCCAGCCAAAAGCGCACCACGTTCCACATCGCCTGCCGCACCGCAAGGTTGTTCCAGTTCAGGTCAGGCTGCCCCTTGAAGAAAAAGTGATAGTAATACTCACCGGTTTGCGGGTCAAGCTGCCAGGCCGAGCCGCCAAACGTTGAGGCCCAATTATTCGGCGGGCCATCCTTGCGCCCTGGATGCCAGATGTACCAATCCCGCCTGGGGTTCTCCTTGCTAGCGCGCGACTCGCGAAACCAGGCATGTTGATCGGACGTGTGATTTAAAACCAAATCCAGCACCAGCCGCATCTCACGGCGATGCAGTTCATCCAAAAAATGGCGGAATTGCGTCAATGTGCCATATTCCGGCGCCACATCACAATAATCGGAAATATCATACCCACAATCTTCGAGCGGCGAGGGATAATGCGGCGAAAGCCAGATTGCATCCACCCCCAGGTCTTGAAGATAATCCAGCTTTTCAATCATACCGGCCAGGTCACCAATTCCATCCCCATTGCCATCCGCAAAACTGCGCGGATAAATTTGGTAAAAAACAGCTTTTTGCCACCATTCAAACGATTTCATCTGTTTTCTCTCCTGAATGCCTCAAAATTCAGCCAATAACGATTCGCCACACCCGGCAGAAAGCCGGACAAATTCCAACTCATTCCAACGTGGCTCAGGCAGCCAGCCTTGCACCCGCAAAAAAGTATCGGTCAACCCGCTCATCCGCCAGCCTTGCGGCCCACAGGCCTCGGCAGCCTCCCACAACACCTGCACCTGCTGCCCAATCCACTGCTGACGATAGGTCTGGCCGGACTCCGCCAACAAAGCACGCATCTGCGCCCCGCGCGTGCGTGCCACCCGGCCATGGACCGGATTGGGAAAATGAGCCGCCGGGGTGCCTGGTCGAGCCGAATAGGTGAAGACATGCCCACCCGAAAAATGCATCGCCCGCACAAATGCCAGGCTCTCGGCAAACTCATCCTCCGTCTCGCCGGGGAAACCAACAATCAAATCCGTTGTAATTGCCATCTGCGGCACTGCCCGGCGCGCCTGCTCAAGCAGGGCAGCAAACATCTCCGGGCTGCCCTTGCGCCCCATCCGGCGCAAGGTCGCCGCACAGCCAGATTGGAGCGGCAAATGCAAATGCCGGCACAGGCGCGGCTGCTCGGCCCACAATGCAAAGAATTCCTCATCCAAATCCCAGGGTTCGATCGAAGAAAGGCGCAAGCGCGGCACATCACAACCTGCCAGCACACCAAGCACCAGGTCGCGCAGTGTTTGGCGCGGCAACAGTTCACTGCCCCAGGCCCCCAATTGCACTCCGCTCAGCACCACCTCTTTCACCCCACCGCGCTGCGCAGCCTGCACATCGCCCAGCACCTGTGCCAGAGGCACACTGTGTGACCCGCCGCGCGCCAGGCGCGTGATGCAGTAAGTACAATGATGATCGCAGCCATCTTGCGCTTTAATGAACGCCCGTGTGCGCTGATGCAATCCAGGCAGCGGTTCACGCGCCAGCGGTTGCAGGTCAAACACTTCGGCAGGAAGATCAAACACCTGCGAAACCAGCTGCTCCTTGCCATCATTGTCTACCACCCTTACCACACCAGGCAAAGCTGCCGCGGCCTGCGCATCGAGGGTTGCCCAACAGCCTGTCAGCACAACCTTTGCCCCCAAACGTGCTGCCTGCCGGGCCTTTCCACGCGAATCCGAAGCCGCCTCAGCCGTCACTGCACAGGTGTTAAGGATAACCCATTCCGCATCTGCGGCCTCCGCCACCAGTTCAAAACCCACGGCGCGCAATTGGGCGCCAATGCGTTCCATCTCACTTTGATTGAGTCGGCAGCCAACCGAATCCAAATACACACGCATACCCCGATTATACCCGCGTTATTGCGGCGCGTGTCTGAACTGTGAGCGGCGCGAGAGAAGCGACCTACCCGGTTTCAAACTAGCCGCCGCCGCGCAACAACAAAAAATCATCAAAAAGCACGTCCACCCCCCCTTGCTGCGCACTGCCCACCCAAACCCCCACATCTCCAACCGAAAAACTGGCATCATGCGCCTCAGCCACCACCTGCCCATTCACCCACAAAGTCAGGCGCTCGCCAACGCAATCGGCCTGAATCCGGTTCGTGACCCAGCCAGTTTCAATCAACGGCGTATATTCCAGGGTCGGGGCGCTCAAGATGGAAAGCTGCCCGGCCTGCAAACGCAAGATGCCGGCATAACCATCACTGCTGATCAAAAACGCATAATAGTTTTCTGGATCCTGATAGCGACAAATGAGCCCCAAACGATTATCCAGCGGGCCCCCCATCACTGTTGCCGCAGCCGAGATAATCACATCCCCATCCATCCGCCCGGTCAGCGACCAGATATCATACCCCGCCCGTTTGTTAAACAAACGCAATCCCCCATCCAGATAGGCAGCAAACGCATCCTCCCCCACCCACACGCTCCAACCACTCTGCGGGTCAGAAAAATCATCCGCAAACAGCAGCGGTTCATCGGGCTGTGGGGTAGCGCAGCCCATCAGCATCATCAACAGCAACAGCCAGAGCCAGCGCTTCATCATCGGAAATGTTCCTCCAGCAAGCTCCGCGCCCGGTCGCCACTGACCGAGCCAGGTCGCCAATCTGCAGCCGCCTGCAAGTGCTGCTGCGCCTCCGCAGCGCGCCCCGGCAGAGTCAGCAGCAATTGTCCGAGCGCCAAATGAGCCGCATCGCTCTCCGCCTCGGCCAACGAACGCCGCAAGAAACGCTCCGCATTGATAGCATCGCCTTGCACCATCAACATTTGCCCCATCAGCAACAACGCCATGGGATCATCAGGCCGCAACGCCAGCACCTGCCGCGCCGCTGGCAACCCAACCCCCGGCACATCCAACCCATAGGTCAGGCTAAAGCGTGCCAACCGCTGCCAACAGCCCACATCCTGCGGCTGCACCTGCACCGCCTGCTGATAAAACGCCAGGGCATTGGCAAGGTCACCCTGTTGTGCATAGGCGCGCCCCTGCTCGGCCCACCACAAGCAAACCAGCGGCTGCCGCTCGGAGAGGGCCTGCCAAACTGCCAGCGCCTGCTGTGTTTGCCCCGTATCCAACCAGTAAACCGCCGCGGCTGCCTGCACCAGCACCGCATCGGGCTGCAAGGCCAGGGCGCGCTGCAAAGCTGGCCCACCATCCTGCCCAAGCGCCTGCTGCGCCTGAGCCAACAAGGCCCAGGCCTCAGCATAGTCTGGCGATTGTTGAACAGCCTGTGAAAACGCCCAGGCCGCCACATCCCACTCCCCCAAACTTCCCAGAGCGCGCCCAATCGTCACCATGCGATATGCCGGGTCAGCGCTGCCAGCCGCCATCTGCAATGCATCCACCATCGTTTGCGCAGCCGCAGCATAGGCTGGCTCCTGGCTCAGGGCCTGCCAGAGCCCGCGTGCCGCCGAGGGATTGCGCAATGCCTGGAACAAACCGGCTTGGTAACGTACGACTGCTGTTGGCTGCGGCAGCGCCAGACAACGTTCCAGCGTTTGTGCAGTTCCTTCCAGGTCCGCAGCGCTGCGCTGCATCTGCGCCAGAGTGAACAAGGTCTGCTCATCCAAACCCACCTGTTCAACCGCAGTGCGCAACAAACGCTGCGCCTGCTCACTACGCCCCAGGTGTAAATACAATTGCGCCAATTGCATTTGCTGATCCATGCGCAAAGGCCGCAGTGCCGCCTGCCTTTCCAGCGCCTGAACTGCTGCGGCCTCGTTGCCCTGCGCCAGTTCAGCCTGAGCCAGGTCTTCCCAGGCCTGAGCCCGCCAGGGCTGCCAGGAAACCACAACTCGCAGCCCAGCTGCCCGGCGCTCCGCATCTACCGAGCGGCTCTGCACCTCAGCCTCCATCCATTCAACCGGCAAGGGGGCAAGCGGAAAGATGAGCAACCAGCCCCAAACAATCAGAATGGACAGCGCCAGAATCAGCAGCGACCGAGAACGGCTCATCATCCTAACGACGCCGGGCCAAAATCAACCCGGTTGCGCGCGTAACCCGCACGCCCCCCAAACGGGCAATCTCACCTTCAATTTCCAGCTTCATCGCCTGCACCCAATCGGGCGGCCCATCTTCCTCGGCCCAAATGGTCAGGATGTACTCTACCAGGGGCTGTGCCTCCGTAATCCACAAATCGCCGGCATGATGCAGCACATGCACCTGGTCAAACAGATCGGTTAAAAAGCCGGGGCCATTTTCAAGCGAATAGCGCAGCCCCGGATCACTATCCATTGGCCTGTGTGTGAACCGGCTGGCAAGCTGATAAATCTCCTGCACATGCCCGGCCCCATTGCAAGCCGTGCAGAGCCAGCCGCCCGGACGCAGGACGCGCGCCAGTTCAGCCACTGCCCGGCCAATATCCGGCACATGATAGAGCATGTGATTCGCCACCACCCCATCAAAACTGCGGTCAGGCAATGGCAAGGCCTGCACATCGGCCTGTGCAAAGCTCATCCCCATCTGCGATAGGGCAGCCCGTGCCGTGCGCACCATGCCGAAGGAAAAATCGGTCAACACCCCTTGCACCTGCTCGGGCTTTTCCAAAACTTGCCACAGACGTGCCGGCCCACAACCCACATCCAATACCCGGTGCCCACCCTGCCAAGGCAAGCTGCGCGCCGACCAGGTCAAAAAATCTTCGGTTTGGCGGCTAAAGCGACGATGCAGTTCAAACCGCGCATTGAGGCGCTGCGGCGTGCGATACTGCACATCTTTCAAGTGTTTCTGGTCATCAATCCAATTCATCACACACCTCCAAAGTCCAGCAGGGATACATTAATTATAATATGAATTGAACAGCGCACCTTGACATAACCTTAAAGCCGTGATAACCTTAGCCCCTGCCGCAAACGAACGGTTTGGGCAATATCTTTCAAGAAAGTGAGTAAGTTAGAATGTCTGAACGTCTCATCGGAACCGTCAAGTGGTTCAACCCCGCCAAGGGCTATGGTTTCATTGGTCGTGAAAATGGCGAAGATGTCTTCGTCCACTTCAGCGCCATTCAAATGGATGGCTACAAGCAGCTGAAGGAAGGCGATAAGGTTGAGTTCTCGGTTGAGAAAGGCCCCAAGGGTCTGCAAGCTGCCAACGTCACGATGGCTGCCTGATTTTTCCTGAACGTCATTTCCAAAAAGCCCATCGAGCTGCCTTCACCGGCAGCTCGATCGTTTTAATCCTGAATGCCAACCCAATAAGCCAACAATTTGACGTATTCCAACGTTGTAATCTGCCAACCACGGCGGCTGAGGAACCAGGTCTCTGCCCGAAACCAATGCTCGCTGGCCGGGTGAACACGCACACGAATGCCGCTGCCGCGCATTGCCTGCCGAAAGATAAGCCGCGTGCGCATTGTGTGATAAGGGTCGGTCACCACAATGCAAGAAGTCAGGCCCTGCTGTTGCATCGTCTCCAACACCGCTTGCGCCTCATCGGATGTGCTGCTCGAACGCCCCTGTGTGGTGAGAATATAATCTGCTGGCACACCAGCATACACCACCTGCCAATAGAGGATATGGCTATTCCGTTCACCATCTTCACGATGCCCGGTTTCCGTCAAAATAAACTTTCCGCCAACATTGCCATCGCGGTAAATCCTGGCAGCCTCCTCGGCCCGCTCCGGCCCGCCGCCGCTCAACAAAACGATGGCATCGGAACGTTTCACCGGGTCAGAAACGACCAAAAACTTTCCCGCTGCCACAAGCAGCAAATAGCCAAGCAATGGCAGCAGGACCAGCAAAAAACCACCCCCCAGGCAACCCAACGCCACAGAGCGTGCCCTTCCAGCTGAAACCGGCTGGCTCACTTCAACAATGCCCGGCGCATGCGCTCCAATGCATCTTGCAGCATGGCGCGCGGGCAGCCAAAGTTCAGCCGCACAAAGCCCTCGCCACCTGGGCCAAAATCAGCCCCATCCGAAAGCGCCACCCGCCCTTCTTCCAGGAAGAAGCGATACGGATTCTCAAGGCCGGTTGAGCGGCAGTCAAGCCAGGCAAGATACGTCCCCTCCATCGGAGTCATTTCCACCCCCGGCAATTCTTGCTGCGCAAAACGAGCAACCAGGTCCCGATTGGATTGCAAATAGGCCAGCAATTCGTCCAGCCAGGGCTGCCCATCTCGATATGCGGCCAATGCAGCCACCTGCCCCAACACATTCACCCAGCCAACCAGCCCGCGCCGCCCGGCTTGCAGGCGTTCGCGCAGCCCGGCATCCGGCACAATCGCAAACGAGCATTCCAGCCCGGCAATGTTATAAGTCTTGCTGGGTGCCATCAGCGTCACCGTCTGCCGCGCAATCTCCGCATCCAGCGAGGCAATCGGCGTGTGCTGATGCGGCGCATAAATCAAATCACAGTGAATTTCATCCGAACAAATCCACACCCCATGCCGCAAACAAATCTCCGCCAGGCGGCTCAACTCTTGCGGCGTAAAAACCCGGCCAACCGGGTTGTGTGGGTTGCACAAAATGAACAGGCGCGTTTGCGGTGTAATGGAACGCTCAAACAGGTCAAAATCAATCTCATAACGCCCATCCGCCCGCCGCACCAGAGCCGCATCCTGACGCAAACAACCGCCATTAGCCGGCGCACTGAGAAAAGGCGGATAGACCGGCGTTTGCACCAACACCGCCTCATTGGCAGCGCACAAGGTCTGCACCACCCAGTTAAAACCCGTCACCACCCCGGGCATGAACACAATCTGCTCCGGCGTCACCTGCCAGCCATAGCGCGCCGAAAGACGCTCCATCAGCGCGTCATTGAAACCGCTCACTCGTCCCGGATAGCCAAACACGCCATGCTCCACCCGTTCTCGCAGGGCAACAATCACCGGCTCAGGAGAACGAAAATCCATATCTGCCACCCACATCGGCAGCACATCGGCATCATAGGCACGCCATTTCAGGCTTTCGGTTGCCCGACGATCGGGTAAAACATCAAAGATACTGTTCATGAGTTGATTATAATCCAGGTTTTCGGTCAAATGTCAATAAAATTGGTATAATCAAACCTGCTATGAATCATCCCCCCTCTACCCTCATTCTCACTGCCAGCAACTGGCAAGATTATGCCCTGCTCGACAGCGGCAATGGACAACGTCTGGAGCGGTTTGGGCCATTTCGCCTGATTCGCCCCGAGGCAGAAGCAATCTGGAAGCCTGGCCTGCCAGAAAGCGAATGGAAACATGCCGACGCAGAATTCATCCCCTCACCAGAAGAAAACGGCGGCCATTGGGCCTATCACCGCAGCATGCCCGAACGCTGGAAGATGGACTATCAGGGCCTAACCTTTTGGGCCAAGACCAGCGCCTCGCGCCATTTGGGCGTTTTCCCGGAACAATCTCCGCATTGGGACTGGATGCAGCGCCAGATTCGCACTGCCCAACGCCCGGTGCGCGTTCTCAACCTGTTTGGCTACACAGGCCTGGCCTCGCTGGCCGCCGCCCGAGCCGGTGCTCAGGTCACCCATGTAGATGCCTCACGCAAGGTTGTGCTTTGGGGGCGCGAAAGTCAAAACCTCTCCAACATGGATTCTGCACCCATTCGCTGGATTGTAGATGATGCGCTCAAGTTTGTGCAACGAGAAGCACGCCGCGCCTCTCACTATGATGGCATCCTGCTCGACCCGCCCAAGTTTGGGCGCGGCCCAAAGGGCGAGGTGTGGGAATTTTACAAACTGCTGCCCAACCTGCTGCGTGCCTGCCGTGAGGTGCTATCTGCCCAACCGCTCTTCATCATCCTGACCGCCTATGCGGTTAAAGCCTCGCCCATTACCCTACACTATGCATTCCAGGAAATGATGGATGGCATTCAGGGTCAGACGAGCATTGGTGAACTAACCCTGCGCGAAGCCAGCGGTGAACGGCTGCTACCAACAGCCATCTTTGCCCGTTGGAGCGCTTTGCCCACCACGGAAGAAAGCAAATAACCCGCCCTACTACAAGGAGCGCGGCACCAACCGCCCGACCACAAAACGTAACAGACCCAAAAATACGCACAGAGCGGCAAGGAATAGCACTTCAAAAGCCAGGCTGGTCATCACCTGCATATAGGCCGTTAAAGCCATAACTGTCCATTCGACCGGCGTTTGCAAACTCACCCCGCCGACAAAACTGGCCTGCGCCAGGCTGCGCAGCAAACTCAAGCTGAGCAAACCCGCCAGCAACCCGCCCATACCAACAGAGGTAGCCATCACGGCTGTCAGAACGCGCCATTTTTTCCAGTTCACCACCGTCAGCAAAACCATCAACCCCACCAACGCCACGGCCCCCCAGCGCAACAGACGATACCACAACTGAAAAGTGCGCACCCAGTCAAGCTGACGCGCCTCGCGCAACGCAAGCGGCGCATCCAGCAAGGCAAACTGCGCCGGAATGCCCGGCTCCATATCCAACACGGCCCGCTCAACCTCATCAACCACCTGCTCACGCAAGCTGCCCTGCGGCTGACAAATGGGCAAGGCCGCCGGGTCACTGCGCAGCAAGGCCGCACCCGCCGCCAGAAGATCGGCCTGCGAGCAAGGCGGCCAGGAGCTGACCAGAAAATCCGCCATGGGGCGGGCCTGTTCGCGCCAGCTTTGCTTAACCGGGTTCAAATCCACCACTGGCATCCATTCGTTGGTCTCCATCCGCAAAAAATCGAGCGTTTGCAGCACCAGAATTGCTATTTGCTGCTCTGCCCAGCCAGGCGGAAGCAAGAGCGCCGTCAACGCCTGTCCCTGCTCCACCGTCAAATTGGCTGTCAGGCGCGGGTCAAAAGGCACCAACTGACCACTCATCAGCAGCGGCGCCATGCTCCGCACCAATCCATCCGACACGTTCTGAATCAAAAATGCTTCCAACCAGGCATCATTGGAAAATACGGTTCCAAAAGCAGGCAAGGATAGAACGGTCAGAAAAACCGCCACCATCAGCAACAACCCCAACAACCCGTTGATTAGTTTTCTCATACCATGCTCCGTTCCAACTACGCCAGATACGCCGCGCCCCAGGGCGGCAAGCTGAGGCGAAAGCAGCCGCTGCTCACCTTGCCCACCCGTCCGCCAAGCAAATCTATCGGCAAA
The DNA here is from genome assembly GCA_964453115.1 of uncultured Anaerolinea sp. Classification (GTDB taxonomy): domain Bacteria; phylum Chloroflexota; class Anaerolineae; order Anaerolineales; family Anaerolineaceae; genus JAIWNK01. The sequence goes on from CAYVRT010000006.1 coordinate 107,470, forward strand.
TATCCTTCCGGCCAGGCCAGCGGCGCATCCAACACCCAGTCCTGCGGCTCATCGCTGGCGTTCAAAGCAATCAGCACCGTCTCCTCATCCAGGCTGCGCAAGAAGATGTATCCACGCTGCACCGGACAAGCCAGCCGCTGATAGATGCCCCGGCGCAGAGCGGGCGTTTCGCGCCGCAAATGAATCAACTGCCGCACCCAACTGTGCAGCGTCTCATTCCAGGCCTCGCCCTGCCAGGGAAAGGCGGCCCGGCATTGTGGATCCCGGCCACCGGTCAGGCCAATTTCATCGCCATAATAGACCGCGGGTGCGCCCGGATAGGCAAACAGGAAAGCCATTGCCAGCTGCACCTTTGGCAACGAACCACCTGCCAACGTCAGAATGCGCTCGGTATCATGGCTGCCCAGCAGCCCATACATGGCGCGCACATGCTCCAATGGATACACCGTCAACAGGCCTTCCACTACCTCGCCAAAAGCCTGCGCCGTGCTGTGCCCGGCAAGCAAGTCAAGCAGCGCCTTGCGCAGCGGATAATTCATCAGCCCGTCAAAATGACCATCCCCCAGCCAGCGCGGCCCAATCTCCCAAATCTCGCCCAGGAGATAGGCCTGCGGGTTGGCCTGTTTCACCGTCCAGCGAAAATCGGCCCAAAAACCGTCGTCATCAATCTCATTCGGCACATCCAGCCGCCAGCCATCAATGCCCGCATCCACCCAGTAACGGGCCACATCCAACAAATACTGCCGCACCTGTGGGTCGTTGGTGTTGAACTTTGGCAGGCTCTTATATCCCCACCAGCCCAGATAATTGCGCGCCTTGCCCGGCTCATAAGCACGCAGCGGAAAGCGGCGCACATGAAACCAATCACGGTAGATGGATTCATCGCCGTTTTCCACCAGGTCGTGAAAGGCGAAAAACCCACGCCCACAGTGATTGAAGACCCCATCCAGCACCACCCGCACTCCATTGCGATGCGCCAGGTCCAGCAAGGCATCAAAATCGGCTCGACTGCCAAGGCGTTGATCAATGCGATAATAATCATCCGTGTTATAGCGATGCGTAGAGCTGGATTGGAAAATGGGGTTGAAATACAATGCATTAATGCCTAAATCCAACAAATAATCGAAATGCTCCATCACCCCACGCAAATCGCCACCCTGAAAGCCGTTCAAGGTCGGCGGGGTTCCCCAGGCCGCCAGGTGCGGACGGTCATTGGCCGGGCTGCGCGCAAAGCGATCGGGAAAAATTTGGTAGAAGACGGCATCTTGCACCCAATCAGGAACGCTCATAAACAACCTCCAACAACGCTTCTGGACGATTCTCAAATGTATTCAGCGGCAGCTTGCCGCTCGTCACCGCCAGCAGCAATTCGGTCAGGCGGCGGTTAACCGGCGCATCCAGGCCCTGTTCATGTCCCAGGCGCACCACTGCCCCGTTCAAAAACGTCACTTCGCTCTTACCGCTACCGCTGTGCAAATCAATGTGAAAGGAAGGCATCTTTCCACCCCGCCCGCTGCCCAACGCCCTGCGCAGCAGCCGCTGCCCCAGCCAGGCCGGCAGACCGGCAGCAAAAGTGAGCGCCCGCACCGGCGTGCCAGGCAAATTCAACACCGGCAGGTGCAAGACGCGCATCACCGTCAGCGCCTCATGCAATTGCCGCATCTCCATCCGATACAATTGTGGATGTGCAAACACCTGCGCTGCGCTCCAATTGAGCAACGCAGCGCTCGCATTGGCTAGCAAATTGGTCAGCATCTTCGACCACTTCATCGCCGGGCCATTGGCAAACAAGCGCGCCCGCAATCCGGCGCCGTTCATGGCCGAAACGAGCGCCGGAGCTACCGCATGTTCATTTGCCACGCCCAGCCCGCGCCAGCGCTCCAGAACAATCTCGCCTGCCTGACGGCCAATGGCGCTCGTCACCGTCCCACGCAGCACCTGCCCCTGCCCCAACGCCTGCTCCAGGTGTACTTCGTTTTCAACCCCATTTTGCAAGCTGAGCAACGGCGGCAAATCGGCCCGATGAGGCAAGAGCATCTCCAACACCCCCGCCGTATCATAGGACTTGACCGCCAGCACAGCCACATCATATCGCCCAGATTGAAATGCCTCAGCCAGCGAAGTGACAACATGCAGGGCCTGCAAATGCTGCCTCTGTCCCCGAATTTGCAGGCGCAACCCTTGCTGCCGCAAATTTTCAGCCACAGCTGCGCGTTCCAAAAAGGTTACTGTCTCACCTGACAGTGCCAGGCTGCCGCCCACATACCCACCAATTGCCCCAACGCCCAACATCAGCCAGCGCATCTCACAGGCCTCCGCCCCAGGTGCGCGCTCCCCGCAGAAAAACCGCCCCACTCATTGCTTTTTTGCCGGCTGGCTGCACCTCGCGCAAGAGCAGTCGCCCGCCCTGCGCCCCAATCACCGGCCAGCCCTGCTCCTGACCACATTCGGCAATTGCCCAGGCACCGCCCAGGCAAGCCTCGGCCCGCAGCACCTTCAATGGCTGCCCCTGCCAGAGCAAAAATGCCCCCGGCCAGGGAGACATTGCCCGCACCTGTCGCTCCAGACGCTCAACCGGTTCGCAAAACCGCAACTCGCCATCTTCCTTTTTCAACATTCGCACATAAGTCGCCTGCACCTCATCTTGCGCCACAGCCTGCAAATGTCCAGCGCAATAGGCCGGCAAGACCTCAAGCAGCAAATCGGCTCCCATCTGCGCCAGGCGCTCGCCCAGGCTCTCAGCCGTATCTTGCCCCCCAATTCTCTCAACCCGCTGGGCAAGCACCGCCCCGGTATCCACCCCGGCATCCATCTTCATAATTGAAACACCGGTCTCAGCATCGCCCTCCAAAATGGCGGCCTGAATTGGTGCCGCCCCGCGCCAGCGTGGCAGCAGCGAAGCATGAACATTGATGCACCCCAGGCGCGGCAAGTCAAGCACATTCTGGCGCAAAATCTGCCCAAAGGCTGCAACAACCATCAAATCTGGCTGCCAGACCTGCAATTGTGCCAGCGCCTCGGGCTGTTTGAGACGCAGCGGCTGAATGACCGGCAAGCCCAATTCCTGCGCCAACACCTTCACCGGCGGCGGAGTCAACAAGCGCCCGCGCCCGGCCTCGCGGTCGGGCTGAGTGACAACCCCCACAACTTGATATTGCTTTGCCAACCCCGCCAACGTTGGCAGCGCAAATTCAGGCGAACCCATGAAAACAATGCGTATGCTCATGCGCCGATTGTAGCACAACTCCGCCACTCAGATGGGCAAAATCTTTACCCCGTTGGGTGTATCCTGAATTTTCCAACCCAACTGCAACACCTGACGACGCAGGTCATCCGCACGCGCCCAATCACATGCCTGGCGCGCAGCCTCGCGCTCCTCTGTCAAATCAAACACCGCTTGCGGAATCGCTGGCTCGCTCAAGGCCCGGGCAGCCCTTTCCTGCGCAGTGCGCCAGATTTCATCCGTCACCTGCGCAGGAAACCCATCTACACCCAGACGCCTTCCCAGCAATTGCAGATCGAAAACCTGCCCGCTGCCAAACACCTGTTCCTTACCATCACGCAACACATGCACTGCATCGCGCCCATATACCAGGCATTCCCCCCGTTGTATGTCTATCATCAGGCTGGTATGCTCATCCAGGCCAAGCACAGTTTGGCTCTCTGGCAGCAACGCACACAGCGGCCCAAAACGCTCCGCCCCCATAAAGCAAAACCGCGTATCCAGTTCCTCGCCACCATCGCGATTATTCCAATGCGGAATGAAAACCAGGTCCAGCCCAAAAGCGCCAAACAAATCCAGACCTTCCACCCAGTGCAAATCCTGACCGACCTTATAAATTTCATAGACGGGAAGAGTCAGGTGACTGACAGCCAGCACAGCTGCGCTGGCAAAGGCCAGGCCGGCCCCCAAACGATGCCTTGCCAGCACAAAGGCCCAGGCCAGGCTATCCCGCAGTTGCCGCACTGCATAGGTAGGGCTGCCCGGCCCCATAAAAATCAAATCCTGGTCGAGCAAATCTTCCACCAGGCTTGCCTCATTGGGGCTAAAAGGGGTTCCCTGACGACGAGCCGCAACCTGAGAGACCCGCGCCCCATCGTTCTGTAGACGTTGTTGCAAGTACAGCCGCGCCCGCCCGGCAACCTGTGCCGAGTTCAGCTCAAAACCTGCTGGCGTTTCCAAAACAGCCACATGCAGCGGATGTGGCAAGCGCTTTGCCAATGCTTCAAAGGCTTGTCCACTGCTGGCTGAAGTTTCCCCCGACCCAATTAACAAAACCGGCCCCAATCCCATGCCGTTGCCTCCATCCTGCCAAAATATGCATTCTGCCATGCCGATGCCATTCTAGCGAAAGAGACCGGGCGCGTCAAGCACGAAAAATCAACAGGCCGGGTGTCTGCCCGGCCTGCTTCATTCCAATGAAATCTCAATCAACCAATATAGACCTCAACCTGGTCGCCATCTTCTTCATCATCCACAAAGATGTGAATCGGCTCATCCTTCTTAATCGCCTGGTCAACGCTGCCCAACATCTCATCCAGGTGCTGTTCGCGCACATTCTGCGGCATGTAGTGTCCAAAGGTACTCATCGCCCAAACACCGGCCCGCAACGGCAGCGGCATGCTGATGGAAATGGTCTTGCCGTTCTTCTGGCGCACGCGGACATGCAGCCAGCGCGCCCCCCAAAACAGGAACATGCCCACCACCCCCATCAGGAAGGGAATCCAGGCCAGCACAAACCCCCAGCCCACCCCATCCGCTGCCTGCCAACCCTGATACATCCAATAAGCGCCCATTGCTGCAATCACAACGCTGACCCAAAACGGCACGGCTGCCCAGCGCTTCCAGCGCGCCAGGCGCTGTTCCTCAAAGGCATTCAAGTCAGTTTGAGGTGCTTGCACCGTCGCCACATCCGCTGGCGCCAATGCTTCTGCCACAGGTGTTTCAGTCATTTGCAACGCCTCGGCCTCTTCCAAAAGCTGCAACCGCTCATTGGCCTCTTCCAGCGTCAGTTCACCTTCCGAAACCTGCCGCAAAATTCGCATCCGTTCCTCTCGAATTGTCATCCGCTTATCTCCTTTGGACCTCATCTACTCAACGGCTTCATTGTACGACAATCTGGGAATTATTGCAGCCCTTCCAGGGCTTCGAGCAACCGTTCTGCCTCTTCTGCCGAAATGCGCTTCTCTTGCAACATTTGCAAAATCAGGCTGCGCTCTTCTTCCGAAACGCGCCCGGAGCGCCCTGCACCAGGCACAGGCGGAACAGGCGGTACCGGGGGAACAGGCGGCACGGGCGGAACACCCCAGGCCGTGCTGCGTCGCCGCCGATCCGCCACGCGGTCCATTGCCGCTTGCATTCGCTCCTCCACACGGCGAGAAATTTCCTCAGCTCGCTGAGCAGCGCGCTGCGACCGCTCATCCACCCGCCGGGAGCGCTCTTCCATCCGCTTTTCGATCTCTTCCCAACGCCGATCGGCGCGTTCAAACACCCGCCCCCAACGGCCAATTTCGCGCAGACGATCGGAAACACTCACATCGCCGCCAGCCTCCACCACCAGGTGCGTCGCACCGCTGCCAAAGGTCTGCATATACTGCGCCTGCTCGAGTGCATCTTCTTGCTCACCAATTTCAATTTCAATATCCTCCGAACCGCTCACCAGCGTCAGGCTCACCTGCGGATTGGCAGGCAAATAAACTTCCACATCCCCGCCCGCCTTAATCACCGCCTGTCCGGCTGGCAAACTCTGCCAGCGCGCGTCCACATCGCCGCCCGCATTGACGATCAATTCATTGGCAAGCAGCACATCACAATCACCGCCCACCCCATCAAGCGTCACCCGGCCATCAATGCCCACGCCCAAAAAGTCCCCCCCCAGCGCCCGAACACACACCTCACCAGCAATCGTAGCCAAATCACAATCACCGCCAACTTGCTCAACATTCAGCCCGGCAAGGTCCTGGCCTAGCAAATCGCCACCCACCTGCTGCAACAACAAGGTGCCCTTCAAGCGTCGCACGTTCACATCCCCCGCGGCACGCGTCACCACCACACTGGCATTAACCGGCACTTTGAGCAAACAGTCACCCACCAGGCGAATCTGAAAGCCCGCATCCGTACGTCGCACAGTTGCAGTTTCTGCACCCGCATCAAGCAGCAGTTCAGCCCGCTCCCAACCCGACACAAACAAATCACCGTGTGTTAAAACCTCCAGAACAGGCGCATCATCCGTCGCAAAAATTTGAACAGCCATTTCATCTCTCCTTTCTTATTCAATATTTTAGCAGCAAATTGTAAAAAGTCAATACCAAATTCAATATTGTTAATAATATATTCAATTTTCTATTCGTGCGCTTTGACACTCGCGCCCTGTGACTTTTTAGCTATATCCCAGCGCCACAAATAATGTTACACTATCTTTGTTATTCTATCCCCAGGAGACTTTTTTCATGCCCCAATACCCCGTTGAACCATTCCGTATTAAAATGACCGAACCTATCCGCCTGATTGATGCTGCTGCACGCCAAAACGCCATGCAGCATGCCGGGTACAACCTGTTTGCCCTGCGCGCCGAGGATGTCTTCATTGACCTGCTAACCGATTCAGGAACAGGTGCAATGAGCCAGGAACAATGGGCGGCAATGATGCGCGGCGATGAATCGTATGCCGGCGCCCGTTCCTACTTCCGCCTGGCGGAGGCCATGCAGGCTATTTTTGGCTTTGAACATTTCGTTCCCACCCATCAAGGACGGGCCGCAGAAAACATCCTCGCCAATTTGCTCGTCCAACCCGGCATGTCCATTCCTTCCAATATGCATTTCGACACAACCGAGGGCAACATTCGAGCGCGCGGTGGACGCCCCGCCAACCTAGTCATTGATGAGGCCAACGACCCCACCAACCCACACCCCTTCAAAGGCAACATGGATTTAGACAAACTGCGCGCCTTCATTGAACGCACCGGTACCGAAAACATCCCCTTTGGCTGCATCACCATCACCAACAACGCCGGCGGCGGACAGCCCGTCTCACTCGCCAATCTACATGCCGTCTCCGAGCTATACCACAGCTATGGCATCCCCTTCTTCATTGATTGCTGCCGCTACGCTGAAAATGCCTACTTCATCAAGCTGCGAGAACCCGGTTACGCTCAAAAAACAACACTCGAGATTGCCCGCGAAATCTTCTCCCTGGCGGATGGCGCCTGGATGAGCGCCAAAAAGGATGGCATGGTCAATATGGGCGGCTTTCTGGCCGTACGGGATGCCAACCTCTTTCAACGCATCAGCAATGAACTGATCCTGCGCGAGGGCTTTGTTACCTATGGTGGCCTTTCGGGGCGCGACCTGGATGCGCTGGCCGTTGGCCTGTGGGAAGCCCTGGATGAAAGCTACCTGGCCTACCGCCTGGGCCAAACCGCTTACCTGGCCGAGCGGCTCAAGCAATTGGGCGTCCCAACCATCGAACCCGCCGGCGGCCATGCCATTTATGTGGATGCTGGACGAATGCTGCCGCACATTGCCCCCGCCCATTTCCCCGGCCAAGCATTGGCTGCCGGGCTTTACCTGGAAGGCGGTGTGCGCGGCGTGGAAATTGGCTCTGTCATGTTTGCGTACCCCGACCCTGATACCGGCCAAATGATCCATCCACGCCTCGAACTCGTCCGCCTTGCCATTCCACGCCGCGTTTACACCCAGGCCCACCTGGATTACGTCGCCGAAACGCTCGGAAAGCTCGGCCAACAAGCAGCCAGCCTGCGCGGCTACCGCATTACCTATGCGCCACCGCTCATGCGACACTTCACCGCCCGCTTTGAACCACTCTAAAAAGGATGTCCGATGAAAGCACTTCGTTTTCTGCTGCCCCTGCTCGCCCTATTGCTCCTTCTTGCTGCCTGCAACCAGACAAAACCCGTCCCCGAAGATGTGCAGGCCAACCTGATCGCTGCTGCCGACCCAATCACCGACCGCCTGCTAACGGCCCTGGCCGCCAATGACTATGAAAGCTTCACCCAGGATATGGAAACAACAATGAAAACCAGCATGACCGAAGCACAGTTCAACGACCTGCGCCAATTGCTGGAAGACAAAGCCGGCGCTTACCAATCGCGGCAGTTGAACACCGTCCAACAAAGTGGTGATTTCTACATCGTCCTCTACACCGCCGCATTTGAAAAATCGCCCGCTGTCACCCTGCGGATCGTCCTCACCCAGGCCGAACCCTATCAGCTAACCGGCCTGTGGCTCGACTCGCCCGAGTTGCGTAAAAAATAACAAGGTTGCCATGGAAAAGAAATTTCAAGAACTCAAAGCCCGGTTGTTAGAAATCAACGACCTCGATTCAGCCGCTGCCATCCTCAACTGGGATCAATCTACCTTCATGCCCCCCCAGGGGGCCGGGGCACGCGCCAGGCAAATGTCCACCCTGGTGCGCCTCTCCCAGGAATACTTCACCAGCCCGGTCATTGGTCACCTGCTGGATGAGCTGCGCCCCCTGGAAGAAAGCCTGCCCTACGATTCCGACCAGGCCAGCCTGATCCGCGTGACCCGCCGCACCTATGAGCGCGCCTTGCGCATACCACCCGATTTTATTGCCCGCTTCTTTGCTCATGGTGCCCAAACCTACCAGGTGTGGACAGAGGCTCGCCCAACCAATGATTTTGCCCGACTTCAACCCTATCTGGAAAAATCGCTTGAACTCAGCCGACAAATGGCCGATTACTTCCCTGGCTATGAGCATATCGCCGACCCCTTGATTGATTTTTCCGATTACGGCATGAAAACCGCCTCCGTACGCGCCATCTTCAACGACCTGCGTCAACAGCTTATCCCATTGGTGGAACAAATCACCAGCCGCCCGCCAGGCGACGACGCATGCCTGCGCGCCCACTTCCCCGAAAAAGAACAAATCGAATTCGGAGTTGAGGTCATCCGCCGCCTTGGCTTCGATTTTGAACGCGGCCGTCAGGATAAAAGCCCTCACCCCTTCACCACCAGCTTCAGCGTTTCGGATGTGCGCATCACCACCCGTGTGGATGAACACAATTTTGGCGACGCCTTCTTCAGCACCATCCACGAGGCCGGCCACGCCATGTATGAACAAGGCGTCTCACTCACCCTGGATGGCAGCCCACTGGCTGGCGGCATCTCTGCCGGCGTCCACGAAAGCCAATCGCGCCTCTGGGAAAACATTGTTGGCCGCAGCTTGCCCTTCTGGCGCTTCTTCTACCCCCGCCTGCAACACGCCTTCCCCAAACAACTGGGCCATGTATCGCTCGATACTTTCTACCGCGCCATTAACAAGGTCGAAAAATCCCTCATCCGCACCGATGCCGACGAGGTGACCTACAACCTGCATGTCATGTTGCGCTTTGAGCTGGAATTGCAATTACTGGAAGGCAAACTGGAGGTGCGCCACCTGCCACAGGCCTGGAACGATCACTTCCGCAGCGATTTGGGCATCACCCCGCCGGATGACCGACTGGGCGTCCTGCAGGATGTTCACTGGTATGGCGGCGCAATTGGCGGCGCCTTCCAGGGCTACACACTGGGCAATATCATGAGCGGTCTTTTCTACCAGGCTGCCCTGCACGCCCACCCCGAAATTCCAGCCGAAATGGAAGCCGGACGGTTCAATATTTTGCACAGCTGGTTGCAAGAAGCCATCTACCAACACGGACGAAAGTTCACTGCCCAAGAATTGCTACAACGCATAACCGGCAGCACCGAGCTGAGCATTGCCCCTTACATCGAATACCTGCGCAGCAAATACCAGGCCCTCTAAAACCCACCGTTAACACCACCCCGCCGCCCTTGTTCAGGGCGGCGGTTAGATTTTCAATCCGCATCCGTCTCAGACCACCTTTCGGCAATCTCTGTCAGGTCAGCCCCTGTTTTTCGGGCAAAACGCTCCAGGTTCTGAAAACGCTCTCGAAAGCGACGATTTTGCTCACGCAGCGCACTTTCAGCATCCATTTTACCGGCGTGTGCCAGTTGCGTCACTGCAAACAAAAGCGCGCCCAATGCCTCAGGCTGCCCCGGTTGCACAGCAGAGAAAGCATCCCGCACCGACTCGAGGGCCTTTGACCAATTCAGGCTCAGCCCCACCCGCTCGGCGCGGCTCTGATATTCACCGGCCAGCGAAAGCGCGGGGAGGGAAAGCGGCACACTATCCAGCATTCCTTTTTCTGCCTGCCCATTGGCTGCCCGCTCCTCGGCCTTCAGGCGCTCCCAATTTTGCAGCACATCCCCCACCCCATCCACCTGCACCTCACCAAACACATGCGGATGGCGGCGGACGATCTTCTCGTAAATTCCCCGGCTCACCTGTGCCAGGTTAAAGCTGCCGCGCTCGGCTGCAATTTGTGCGTGTAACACAATTTGCAGCAGCAAATCGCCAAACTCCTCACACATCTTTGCTGCATCACCCGCATCAAGCGCATCCAGGGCCTCATACGTTTCCTCAAGCAAGTAAGGCCGCAGGCTTTCATGCGTCTGCTTACGGTCCCAAGGGCAGCCATCCGGAGCGCGCAAATGTGCCACCACCTCTTGAAAAGCCTCCAATGCGCTGCCGGTCGGTAAGGGTGGCAAGTAAAGTAACGCCCCGACACCGGGCCAACCTTCAGCCAGTCGCTCCAGCGGCAAGCTCTGCCGTTCTGCGCCCTCACTGCCCACCCACCAACAGCCATGCTCCGCCGGATACACAGCCCGCAAAACCGTCACCAGGCGCTGTGCTTGCCCGGCATCCATCACCCCCACCACCCAGGCTGGATGATCCACAGCAAAGCCAGGGCAATGCAAGGCACACAGAGCCGCGGCCTGCACCACCGTCAGTTGCTCGGCTTCCTCCACCCCCAATGCGGCACAGGCCGCTGCCACCTTTTGCAAAGATACACTCATGCCACGTTCCTCGCAGAAAACAAACAAGGCTTGCGCAGATGCATACTACCATCTGCGCAAGCCCTTCAGCATTCAAACAATATTGCCTGCGCCCTTAAGGGTGCAGAAAACCAGCGATTCTAGCGCTTGGTGTAGGTCGGGGCCTTGCGGGCGCGCTTGAGACCGGGCTTCTTGCGCT
>CAYVRT010000007.1:0-114809 GCA_964453115.1 uncultured Anaerolinea sp.
TCAGCCCGCGCCCATTGTTAAGGTTGAACAACTTATGCAAAACGGGCCGGCGCAAATCTGCATCCAACAACAGAACCGAATACCCACCCTGTGCCATGACAATCGCCAGGTTGGCCGCCGTAATACTTTTCCCTTCCCCGGGGGAAGAACTTGTAACCAGAATTGTCTTCAGCGGCAGGTCAAGGGCCGAGAACTGCAAATTGGTTCGTAGCTCTCGGTAAGCCTCGGTAATGGGCGAACGCGGCTCCGTCAGCGCAATCAGCTTGCTTTCGCCATCAATCCGGCTAATCACCGTCAGTGCCGGCGCGCCAATCAACTTTTGCGCCTCTTCAGGCGAGCGCACGGTATCATCCAGATACTCGAGCAGGAAGGCCCCACCCAACGCCAGCGCCAGCCCAATCACTGCCGCCAGGGCGACATTCATCGGAATATTGGGGCTAATGGGCCGAGAGGGCAGAGAGGCCGTTTCGACCACGCTCAAGTAATTTAACGTCCCCTGATTCAATGCTTCCAACATCTGCGTATAGGTCGTCTGCCATTGTGTAATCTGCGAGTTGAGAAAACTCTGCTGTTGGCTGAGATCCTGAATCTGACGCGCGCTGTTCGAAACACTGATTTGTTCGCCCAGGTTGAGAACATCCTGTTGCGCCTGTCGGATACGGTCCTCGAGCAGCGGCAATTGCGACTGAATGAAGGCAATGCGTGCCTGACGCTCTGGCGAAGGGGTTGTTGGGCTTTGCAGAATGAGCTGCCGGGCAATTTCGTTGGCAATTGCCTGACCGCGCGCCGGTGAGGTATCCAAAACGCTGATTTCAATCAATTGCGTTCCCTGCACCGGCACGGCTGAAACCTGGCCGCGCAACGATTCCCAGCTTTGCTTGAGGCCCAGTGCATCCACCGTTGCCCGCAGGATTGGCTCGCGCCGCGCCAGCTGCACGTAGGTTTGCGCCAGTTGTTGACTGGCGTAAATATCCCCTGAGCTTGGGTTCGGATCCTGAATTGTCTGGCTGACCATCAGGGTCGTGCTGGTCTTATAGACAGGCGTTGCCAGCCAGCTTGCCACAAGGCTTGCGCCAGCAGCAATCACAGTCGAAACGACAATCAACCAGAACCACTTGCGAACCACATCAAAATACTGCATCAATTCCATAAAACGTCTCCGCTGCACCCAACACCGCAGGCACTCTTCCACCATGCGCTTTTCTTAAAAAATCAAACTACTTTCCTCAATTATACCCGAGAAAGTCAAAAATGGTGTGTTTTTTAACTAATAGGCGCCTTTACCGAGCAGCAAAACCGGAACGGTGCGCAGCACAATTTGCACATCCAGCCAGATGTTGTAATTGCGAATATACAGCATATCCAGGCGCACCCGTTCATCATACGAGACATCCGAACGCCCCGAAACCTGCCATAGCCCGGTCAACCCAGGCCGAACGGTTAACAGGTTCATACCCCATTGACCATACTTCTCCAACTCGGGCGGCGAGATCATGCGCGGCCCGACCAGGCTCATTTGTCCAATCAAAATATTGATAAATTGCGGCAACTCATCCAGGCTGAACTTGCGCAAGAAGTAGCCAATGGGCGTGATGCGCGGATCATGCTTGATTTTATGCGTGGTTGCCAGTTCTTCCAGCGCTTCCGGGTTCTGACGCAAAATATCATCGCCATTCAAATACATCGTGCGGAATTTAAACGCGTCAAATTGCGTGCCATTCAACCCCATCACCCGCCGCCGATAAAGCACCGGCCCCGGCGAAGTGAGGCGCACCAACAGCGCAATCGTCAAGAAAATAGGTGCCCCAAGGCCCAGCGCCGCCAACGCCACAAGAATATCACACACTCGCTTGAATGCAGACTCCGCTGGCTGTAGGCGCACACGGTTGACGCTGATCAATGGCACATACCCCATCTCTTTTACTTCCAGGCCGGTCGTCAGTAGATCAAACAGCCCAGAAGACATGCGCAGCCGCACATCGCTCGCGGTACCATACTGTTTGAACAGTTCCAGCACCTGCTCGCGGGTCAGGGCACCTGTCGTCAATACCAGTTCGGTCACAGCGAATTGTTTCATCAGCCCGTCCAGGTCTGCCAGCCGCCCCAGCACCGATAGTCCCGGACAAATGCCCGTTCCTACCGGTTGCACCTCATCCATATAGCCAAGCACGCGCAGCCCCGAAGTTGGCCAGGCAGAAAGCTGCTCGCCAAGCAGCACGCCCTCCCCCGAAGCGCCCACAATCAAAGCGGGACGGGTCAGATATCCCCGCCGCCGTAGCAGATAGCCGAGCCGTCGCGTCAGCAACCGTTCCAGACCCACCACCAAAAAGGTCAACAACCAGGCCAGCCCCACCCAACCACGCGCCACCGTCAATTCCACAATCAAAAACTGCGCCAATGCAATCAGAATCGCTCCACTGACACAGGCATTGAACAACTGCACATATTCCCGCACACCCCCCAGCAAAATCTGCTCATCATACAGCCGATAGGCCCAGAATAACAACAGCCAGGCCAAAATCAACCCGGCGCTCAATTGCAGATAAAACGTACCGCGCGCCGGCGAGTCCAACTGAAAAATTTCCCATTGAAAGGAAAAACGCATTTCATATGCCAGCCAGAAAGCCAGCGCCAACGCCAGCACATCTGCCAGAACAAGCAGCAACAGATACCGTCGAAACTGTGTGCGATACGGGATACCCGAAACCGCACCGATTGCCATCTTACGATCCGAAGCCAGTATTTGCATCCCCCTCATCCTCCTCTTCTCTGCCGCACCAAATTGACGATCGCGAACAATACTACCATCAGCAATACAGCCACCACAGCCCAGAGACGCACATCCAACATGCGGCTTGGCGCAGGGGCGCCGTTCAAATCCATCGTTGCTGCCGGCGTGGGGGTCGAAAACAGAATCGGGGTCACGGTTTGTGTTGGGGTCGGCTGCGGCGTAAAGGTTGCCACGGGTCGCGACGCCGTCGCATTCGGCAATTCACGGCTCACCACCCCCAACCCGGTTGAGGCAACATACACCACCATCAGCCGCCCGTCAGGCAGCACAATCGCATCCACACCGCCAGTTTGCAGGTAATCTGCATTCAAAGAAACCTGATTGCGCTCTCCCCAATTCTGCCCATCCCAACGCAGCAAAGTCACTGCTGCCGCCCCCTCTGTCTGACGTTCAAGCGCCAGCAGATACAAACCGCCATTTCCGTCTGTCACCAGGCTCACGCGCTGCGCCAGTTGTCGCAAGCCCCCCACGCGCTGCGGCTGCGACCAGCGTTTGCCGCCATCCAGTGTATATTGATGCCAGACCTCGCCGTTCAACAGCCAAACCAGGTGCAATGCATCCTCTGTCAGCAACAATTGCGGCGCATCCGCGCCAGCCACGCCCACCGCTTGTGACTGCGTCCAGGTCACCCCGCCATCCGGCGATGTGGAAAAATAGACACCCTGTGAGATGCTATCGGGCGGTAAACCGGCCCGTACCCAAACGGCATATAGCGTTTCGCCAACATTCACAACCCGCGAATCACGCAGCATTGGCGCCCCAGAGCCATCATCCAGACGCACCGGCTCGCTCCATGTTCCACCCGGCGTTTCTGCCCGCACGGCATAGATGCCGCGCCCTTCATTGAGCGCCACGCTATAGACCATCACCAGCCCACCCTGCGGCATGACTGCCCAGGCCGGCCAGCCCCCCGCTGCCCGCAAATCCACCGGGCGCGCCTCGCTCCAACCGGCGGTTGAACCAGCGTCGCGCGGGTAGGCCTGCGCGCTCAACAAACGCCCATCACTACCGCCGCTCCAGGCCAGATACATCCGTCCATCAGCGGCATACATCAGCGCCGGATAATTCAAACGTTCCCCTGTCTCGGCCTTGCGGGACGCGCTTGCCAGAGTCCAGCCCTCACCCTGACTGCGCACATGTACCAGTTCCTGCCGGGCGCTGCTCCACAGCACATGCAACCGTCCATCCCCATCCACAGCCATTGCCGGGTCAGCATCCAGCACGCCCGGGTCACTATATAGCACCGTGGGCTGCGACCAAACCGTGGCCTGCGCCGGGATCAATTCATCCAGTGCCAAAGCACTGCGCACCGCCCAGGCATCGCCGCGGTCATCGCAACCAATTGCCAGCACCTGATCATCGCTAATCGCAAAATCCAGGCAACCCAATGTCAAAGGGCGGCCATCCTGCGGGCGGTCAAAATTGACCGTTGGTGTAAAAGGCTGCTCCCATGCCTGCCCATCCCAGGTGAGAATCAGGTTCGAAGCATCTGCCTGTCCTGCCGGACGGGCCAACACCACCAATCGCCCATCGCCCAGCAAGGTTGGTTCCATCTCGCCCAAACAGCCATTCAGTTTTTCCAGAACGCGCACGGGCGAAGAAACTCCGCTCGGCCCTGCCATCCGGGTCGGCGTCAGGGTTACCGCGGGCGTTGGCGAGCTTTTGACAGTCGCCGTCGGCACAGGAGTTGGCGTATTGGTCGCCACAACTGTTGCTGTCCCTTGTGCCTGTTGGGTGGGTGTCAACGATGGTATTAGCCGCACGTCATTGGCTATGCGCAGTAAATCCACGTCCACAAACTGTTGATACAAAGCACACGAACCGCCCGCTTCCCACAAAACCAGGAACGAGCCATCCGCAAGCGGCAAGGGGCGAACATGGCGCGGCGATAACGATCGCCCATCCACCTGATTCCCAGCCAGTTCGCCCGTCACACGAATGTTAATCCCCCAATTGACCGAGGTCGCCAGTTTCGTTGCCCCCGTATATGCATCCTGCCACGCAATTAGCAGCCGACCATCCGGCGATGCTGCCAGGGCAATATGCGCATCGCTTTCCGCCTGTGTTCGGTAATAGCGCGAGGTCTCAATCGTCAGTGGATCCTGCCAACTTTCTCCCGTCCACGAATGTGAGTAATACACACCGGCAGGGGCTGCATACGTATCCACCCCCTGCACATAGGCCACGTGTAACCCGCCATCGTGATCCACCACTGCATCCCAGGCAAGTGGCTTTTCAGCAACCAGATGGGGAATTGTCCATTCCGTATCGCCTTGATTGAGGTAACGCGCCGACCAAAGCTGCTGATTTGCATCCATCCAAAACAGATAAATTCCGCTACCACTATCCCCCACCAACCGCCAGCTCTTGGGCGGAGCAACTCGCTGGCCAATTTCACCGCGCCAGCGAATGAATTGCACTGGCGCTGCACCATTCCATGCCTGATTCACCGCCCGCGCATACTGCGGCCCGTCATACACATCCCACCAGACTGCATGAACAGTGCCACTGGTTTCCACCGCAATCAGCGGACGCTCTGCCGATCCGGATTGGGAGAGATTGGTCGCTCCCTGCCACAATGCACCATCCACTGCAGGCGTGGGTGTTGTCGTTGCTGCCTGCTGACCAACCGCCCAGCCGCCCAGCACCAGCCAGGGCAGCACCCCTATCACGAGAAAAAGCCGCAATACCAGTCGCATCCTTGAAACCTCTACGTTATTTAATCCAGCCAAATGTCTGCAAAGCCACATCCATCGCGCTCAAGAAACCCTGCCACGAGTTCATGCCTTTCAAAAATGTAAAAATAGGTGCGGGCCGCAGCGCCCATTGACGAAAGGCACGTTTCTGCCAGGCCAATAAATCTTCTGCTTTAAGTGTATCATAATCCAATACGGTTGCCTGATCCATATCCACTTCTTCCCAATTGACTCCGGGGCGGAACCAATTGTTCTCCAAAGCCTGGAAGAAAAATGGCGTGCCAGGGTAAGGCGCAGCTACGTGGAACAAAGCAATATCCAGAGGCAGTGACTTGGCAAGCTCAATTGTCTGCCGAATTGTCTCTTCTGTCTCTCCGGGCAGCCCAATGATAAAATAGCCCCAGTTTTTGATCCCCGCCTGACGCGCCCAGACCAGGGCCTGCTTGGCCTGCTCCAGCCGATAGCCCTTATGCACTTTCTTCAGGATCATCTCACTGCCGCTTTCAATCCCCCATGAAATCAGCTGACAACCGGCCTTCCCCATCAGGCGCAGCATTTCCTCATCCACATAATCTACCCGGCTGTTGCAAGTCCAATCCAATTTTAAATTGCGCTCAATCATCAACTCACACAACCGCATCACCTGCTCGCGGTTGACGGTGAACAAATCGGCATACATATGCACGTGATGCGCCCCCAACCGCTTGAGAATTTCCATTTCCTCGACTAGCTTTTCTGGCGAACGCAAACGCACCGAATATTGATAACTAACGTGTTTGATGCAGTAAGTGCAGCCTGCTGGGCACCCACGACTTGTGACAATGAATGAATACGCCCCGCGAATCACTGGCGCTCGATGTTTTTGGATCGGCAGCAATTCGTGCATCGGAACAGGTAAATCGTCCAGGTCACGAATGAAGGGGCGCTGTGGATTGATTCGCACTTCGCAACCTTCACGCCAGGCCAGCCCCTTAATGCTACGCAACCCATCCTTCATCATCCAGGCCGGTTTCCAGTTTGGATCTGCCTTTGTCCACATTGTGCGCATAAAAGCATGGCAGGTCGCTTCCTGCTGCGTCGTCTGCTTCCACAGCCGCCCTGCTTCATCCACCTGCCACTGACCGCGTTGCACAGCAAACCAATCCACCAGTTCACGCAGTGTCAGTTCCGGTTCGCCAATTAACGCAAAGTCCAGCGCCGGATACAAACGGAGTGTCTCGCCGGCCATCGGCGTCACATGTGTACCGAATGCAATC
Organism: uncultured Anaerolinea sp.; assembly: GCA_964453115.1. GTDB lineage: Bacteria > Chloroflexota > Anaerolineae > Anaerolineales > Anaerolineaceae > JAIWNK01. The sequence continues at coordinate 6,744 of CAYVRT010000007.1, forward strand.
GTCACAGCCTCAAGGCTCTTCGCCACCATGCAGCCATGCATATCATTGGTCAACGTCGGAGCCGTGACCTGTGTGACATAAAAATGCGCCCGCTGCTCGCGCAAAATCTGCTCAAAAGCAGGCCAACTCATTCGCTCGGCAATTGCATCCACAACCTTCACGCTATAATCCGGCGCAAGCAATGCCGCCAATTGTGCCAGGCTAACTTGCGGCCAAATCATATTTTCGCGGCTGCGCCGGCCAACACGATGCTGCGATCGGATCCAAATTCCGCCATCCGGCGAAGGTGGATTGACCAGCAGCACATCCACCTTGCTCTCTTGGGTGCGCGCCTGGGCGCGTACCCGCACAATTTCATCCGCACTTGGAAAACGCGCTTCGGGCAAACTGACAATTCGGCGCGTCCCCAGATTCACCTGCTCAGGCAAGGGAAGGTTTCCCATCAGTCACAGCTCCTTCTGCTATCGCCGCCAAATCACGCTGAATGGCGGTTTCACGTTGCGAAAGCTCTTCCAGTTTTCGCATCAGAATCCAGGAAATCAACAATTGCACACCCATTAAAATCATCATTGCGCCCCCAACCAGCCAGAGCCACAAACGCTCTATTTGCCAACCACCAACCCCCAACCCCAACGAGACAACAACCACAGCGCTGCCCAGCCCCATAGCAAGCCAGCCCAACCAGCCAAAATGTCGGTCCAGGGGCGGGTTGAAAATTGGCTTACCAAACAGGCCATGACGCACAGTTTCCTTGCGAAATAGCGAAATCAAATAATTGAATGTTGCGCCCAAGTTGAACAAACTCACACCGGCCACACCACTCACCAATGCCAAAAATACAGCTGCCACCCCCCAGGCACTCAATTGTTCAACACCACTCAAACGTGCAATCAATAGCCCCAGCCCAACCACGAACGCCAGCATCACCCCCACCATCCCCAGTGTCCCCAACACGCGCACCGGGTTATAACCCAAAGCCGTCCAGGTAATGGATTGCAAATAACGCAGGCCATCCCGTACCACGCTCAATTTTGAACGTCCCACTCGCTCATGATACGGAATGGGCGTCTCCTGCACCTTCAACCCCTCATGAATAGCGCGCAGACTCATGATCGGTGTAAAGTTCAGGCCATCAGGCAATGGATAAAGCCGCATCAACGCAGTGCGGCGAAAGACGCGCATCCCACTTGCACAATCATGCACCCGCACACTGCTATAGAAAGAAATCAAATTAGCAAAGAACCAGTTCCCCAAACGGCGAGTTGCTGGCATTTCGCTCTCGGCCCCCGACATGCGCGAACCAATTGCCAGGTCCACCCCCTCCATCACCATCTTGCACAATTGCGGGAAATATTCCGGCGGATAGGTGCCATCTGCATCCAGGAAGGCAACCATCTCAGAACGAGCCGCGGCCAAACCGGTCTTCAACGCTGCACCATAGCCGCGGTTGAAGCCATGGCGCACCAGGCGAACATCCGCATATCGCTCAACAATCTCAGCCGTTTGATCTGCCGATCCATCATCCACGACAATCAGCTCAAACCCGGTCACACCTTGCTCATGCAGAGTTGGACGCACTGCCAGCACCCGCTCAACAATTTCTGCAATGCCGCGTTCTTCATTGTAAGCCGGAATAACCACCGATAAAGAAGTCTCTTGCATCATTTCTATCCACTCCCGATCCAAAATTTAGAAATATACTGGTCCACGTTCACGGTGTATGTTTCCTTCACCGGGCCGGATCTCACGTAACACTCGCGCCGGCACCCCGCCCACCACTGTGTGCGGCGGAACATCTTGCGCCACCACTGCACCAGCAGCCACAACCGCCCCGCGACCAATCCGCACCCCATCAGTCACAATTGCCGCCGCACCCAACCAAACATCATCTTCCACCACAATGCCCTGTGCAGTAATGCCCTGATCCACAAATGGCTTTTGCGGATCATCAAAAACATGATTTACCGCGATCAGCTGCGTCATGGGCGAAGTGTAAACTCGATTGCCAATCTTAACCCCGCCCTGTCCGCGAATGACCGTATATTCTCCCACCAGGCTATCGCAGCCAATCTCAATCCCAGAATGGGGCAGACCGCGAAAGTTATATACATGCAAGATGGCACCGTGCATCACAATACTGCGCTCCCCAATCGTCACCCCGCCCGGCGGGCAAGCATGAATATAAACGTTTTCATCCAGGTACGCCCCATGCCCCAGGCGAATATGATTCGCGAACCGCAAGCGTACATTCCGCTCAATGGCTGCCAATCCTTGCATCTTCAAAATGGTTCGATAGGCAACACCACGCACCCCAACCCCAAACAAAGTTGGCACCCAGCCAAACAAGAGCTGAAGAGTCTGTTCCCAAAGATAGCGGCCCAGACCATCTGCCTGCCGTCCCAAATAGATGCCCAATTGCCCCATCATACCCGGTCTTAATTTGCTCAAACCATCAAACTCCTATGCTCCGCCCTTTCGACATTGATTGCCAATATCAAAAGGATTTTCGAATTATGCAGCAGCTCCCACAGACCTCACCAGCCGCATTAAAACATTCCCAGAACCACAAATCGCTCTAACAATTCGAAGCTATATCAAACATCCGCTTCCACCCCTTGTTTAGATATTGCTCAATTTCAGATGCCGTACGTTCATAATCTTCCAGCAAACCACCAGATGGATCTTGAATAGAACAAATCAGGCCTGCCATCTCGCTCAACAGATAAATTTTGGAACCATGTTGGGGGAATTCAAAACGAAGAGCTTCCTTTTGCCCCCTTTCCATCACTAAAATCAGATTAAATTTTACCACCATTCCCGAATTAATACAACGAGCCACTCCCTGCACAACCCCGCCGCGCCGCCTTAAAATTTCGATCACAGTGGGATCATATCCCATTCCCTCGCGCGCCCAGGTACCAGCAGAACCCACTTGCCAGTTTTGCGCTTCGAGGCCTCGCTCGCGCAGCAAGCAGCGCAAAATTCCTGCTGCAAGCGGCGAGCGGCAAATATTCGCCTGACATACAAACAAAACTGAAATACTCATTTCATAATTTTATCGCAATTTTAGGCATAAAACGCGCCCGCAAATCGTTTTGCCGATTGACAAAACAAATGAAATATCATAAAATCATTTCGTTATTAACCGAAACAATTCAAAGAAAAGGAGAAAGAAAAAGTGAATGAATTAACACCCCCAGCCACTGCAACAGAAGAGCTTCTTGAGTTCTTCAAAGCCCTTGCCGAGCCCAATCGTCTGCGCATCATTGGTCTTCTGGCACAGGAATCGCGCACCGTCGAACAAATGGCAGCCATGCTCAAGCTAAAATCTTCAAGTGTCTCCGGGCATCTCTCCATCCTGGCACACGCCAACCTGGTGAGCGCACGTCCCGACGGACACTATTACATCTATTCTCTTGAAACAAAAGCCCTGCAAGAAATGGCGCGCCGCCTGCGTAATCAGGAACACCTGAGCAAATTATCAGAAGATGTAGATGCCGATGCCTACGACCGCAAAGTCCTGGCAACTTTTCTTGATGAAGAGGGATGCATCAAGGCATTTCCATCCCAAGAAAAGAAATTTATCGTCCTGGTTCGCTATGTTCTTAAAGCCTTCGAACCCGGAACTCGCTATACCGAGAAACAGGTCAACGAAATTCTTTCCCGCTTCCATCAGGACACAGCCCAGCTTCGTCGCAGCCTGATAACCTATGGATACATGGCGCGCGAGAGCGGTGGAGGAGCCTATTGGCGAACGGACGTATAACCTTTTATGGGGCGCCGGAGCGCAAGAAATTTCCCCTCCCGGTGCCCCATAATACTCTTGCCCTCGCAGTATTCGGCAAATCATACACTACCACACCCGAATGAGCGGTCTGAATTACAACTTCCCAATCAGCATCTGCGTCCACATTTGCCAGGGTTGGAGAAGCCATTGCCCCATCCCAATCATCATTCCTTGGCAAACCCACCTCAAATCGCACTGAACCATCTGCCCACAAAACATGTAGCTTTCCAGACTGTTCACTGCTCTTCTGAGGCCATGACGTAAAAATCACCTCAGCCGAACCGTCATTTTCCAGGTCTATCACAACTGGAGGAGAAGCAAAACGGTAAAAGCCCTCCTGTGCATCATACACTGCATATGGCCAATTACCATGCTCAGTTTTATCCAGCCAAAACGCATGGATTTGACCATCATACCCGGCATACAAAATCTCAGCATAACCATCTCCATCCAAGTCGGCAACTACCGGGTCTGGCATGCTCATCTCAATCACCCACCAATCCTGGCTTAAGGGAGCCATAGCCGGCTGCGCAGATGGCAACTCAACCCAACTATATCCACTTGCCGCCCAGCGCGTTCGATCCAGATTAAAAATGAACGGTATCTGGTAGAGGCTTTGGTATGGATCAGCGCCACAATCGTAAACATCCCCCACGACAACAATTTCGCGCACACCGTCGCCATCCAGATCAACCAGCACCGGCGCAGAATTTGCAAAATTTGGACGATGTTCCACACCACAATTGGCATAACCGCGCACATCTACGGCATCATCCACATGCACCCCCACTGCACTCCAAACCTTTCGGCTGCCATCTGAATTTGTTCCATAGCGAAGATGAGCCCGCAACTGTGTTCCATCATCCTGATATGCAGTAATGTAATGAACATCCGATGGACCAATTACCTCAGATCGCCCATCGCCATCCAAATCTGCCGCTGCTACATTTTGGTTAAAACATCCAGCCGCATATCCGTTCGTCGAACTATCCGGGCCATGCTCCGGCCAACTTCCCGGGTACAGACTACCATCTTCCAGTCGCCAAACCTCCCATTGATCCTGCGAAACAGTAGAAGCCGCCAAAACCTCATAGCCCCCCTGTCCATCAAAATTTGCCACAGCCAATGAGCGGTACTCCACCGAAGTGCTACGGAGTGGACTATCCCACAGCGGCAATCCACGCCAATCATACATACGCACTCGCCGCCCCTCAGCAAACAAAACTTCCAGTTCTGCACCACCCCGAAAATTTCCTACAATCACAGACGGCCAAATCCGCCCACTATCCCCACCCATACGATGTTTCAGAGCCCCGGTCTCACCATTTAGAATTACAGCCGAATAACTGCCAGCAACAACCTCAACCACCCCATCCAAATCCACATCCGCAACCGCAGGAGAAGCATACCAACCTGTCTCACACCATATTCCACCATCACAGCCACCCATTTGCCACTTCAATTGCGGTGCTGCAGGGGAAGGCGGAATCAGCCGCAACACAACCGGCAAAAATAGTTTCTGCGTCCCTGCCGCAGCAACATCATTGCCCAAAACCAGCAACACCACCACACCTGCCCACCCCACCCATTTTAACCAATGTTTCATCGCAACACCTCCATCACATTCGTTATCTCATTATAAGTCAAGAGCAGGGAAGTTTGACAAGGCAAACAAGGACACTTTGCGCTATTCATTTTCTGCCCATTTAGGTATTCTTTAGAATAGTCATTTTTTAGCTCACAAAGGAGACTTATATGCGACTTTACGCCGATTCCGCCAAATGTTGCGGATGCCATGCCTGCCTCGTGGCATGCTCGCTGAACCTGTTTCAAGTCAGCAATCCCAAAATGGCCGCTTTGAACATCATAGCGCAATTCCCCGATCCCGGAACATACGACATCAAAGTATGCACACAGTGTGGTGAATGCGCTGCTGTGTGCCCAACTGGTGCCATCAAGACTGACCAACACGGCGCATACTATGTAGATTTTGATGAATGTGACCTTTGCGAAGCCTGTGTCTCTGTATGCCCAGAATCGGTTATGTATGTCCGCGTCGAACTTGCCCAATCCGCCTGGAAATGCAATCTCTGCGGAGATTGCGTTCAGGTGTGTGGCACCAGCGCACTTTGGATTGCAGAAGAAACAGTTTCAGCCTGAAAGGAGACTCTCAATGAACGGTTACGGCGGCACCATTTTACGTGTCAATCTCACAACCAAAAAAATTACCCGGCAACCCACTCCCACCGACCTGATGCGCGATTTCATTGGTGGGCGCGGCTTTGGGGCCTATTTTTTATTCACCGAAGTTCCAGCTCACGCAGATCCTCTCGGCCCCGATAACAAGCTCATCATCTCCACAGGCCCCCTTTCTGGCTTGCTTGTTCCTGGCGCCGGCAAGTGCGATTTTACAACCAAATCGCCTCTCACAGGTGGGTATGCAAGCGCCTCGCTTGGCGGATTGTTCACAGCAGAAATCAAATACGCAGGCATAGATAGTATCATTCTGGAAGGCATCAGCGAACACCCTGTCTATCTTTTCATTGACGATGACAAAATTGAACTACGCGACGCATCTGAACTCTGGGGGCGCGGCACCATTGCTGTAGAAAAAGAACTAAAAGAACGTTTCGGTGAAGAATTCCAAATTGCTGTCATTGGTCCAGGTGGCGAAAACCTTGTCCCCTACGCCTGCATCAATCACGATTATGGGCGTCAGGCTGGGCGCGGCGGCGTTGGCACAGTTATGGGCGCAAAACGCGTCAAAGCCATTGTTGTACATGGCACAAAAAGTGTTGCCGTTGCAGATGCCGCTGCTTATCGCACCGCTGGAATGGCTCTCTTCAAAGCATGCAAAGAGTCTGAAGGCCTCCAGCCCTGGCAAAACTATGGCACAACCATTGTAACAAGCTGGTGTGATGAGGTTGGCGCCCTACCAACCCGAAACTTCAGCGCCGGATCATTTGAAGGCGGCCCCGGCCTCTATGGCCCTCTCATGCGCGAAAAAATTGTCATCACCGATAAAGGTTGCTTCGGCTGCCCCTCCCCATGCGGAAAATATAGCCACGCCCGAAGCTACAACACTCGTGTTGAAGGCCCCGAATATGAGACCATTGGCATGCTCGGCTCAAACGTTGGGCTTGACAACATTGAAGATGTTGCACGCGCCAACTTCCTGTGCGACGATCTGGGCATAGATACAATCAGTGCAGGCGGCTGCATCGGCTGGGCCATGGAATGTTATGAGAAAGGCATCCTAACCGATCAAGATACCAACGGGCTGGAACTGCGTTTCGGTAACAAACAAGCTGTCTTTGCTCTCATTGAACAAATCGCTTATCGCAAAGGCCTTGGCATCCTGCTCTCCCAAGGCGTCAAACGCGCCGCAGCCCAGGTTGGCAAAGGCAGCGAAAAATTTGCCATCCACGTCAAAGGCATGGAACAATCTGCCTATGCCACCCACAATGCCACTGCTATGCTCCTCGCCTACATGACGTGCGATGTTGGAGCACATCACAATCGCTCATGGGCCATCACCTACGATCTACAAGTTGGTCGCGACCGAGTTGTCCCCGAAAAAGTCGCCCGCGTCATCTGGCTGCAAAACTTCCGCCCCATGTTTGACGTTCTCGGCGCCTGTCGCCTACAATGGGTTGAACTCGGCATTGATCGCGACCTATACGTCCCAACTCTGGCGGCCATTACAGGCATTCATCGCACCTGGGAAGATCTTGAAAAAGTGGGCTCGCGCATCTGGAATCTTAATCGCATGTATTGGTTCCGAGAAATCGAGGGCTTTGGTCGCCAATGGGACCTGCCCGCCCCGCGCTTCTATGAAGAAGCACCAACAACTGGCGTAACTACCGGACAAATTACCCGTCGTGAAGATGTGGAACGCTTGCTTGATATGTATTATGAACAGCGCGGGTGGGATTCCAACGGCCTCCCCAAGCCCGAAACCTTGCAAGACCTCGGAATCGCTCACCTGGCAACCGCGTAATGCAAGTTCGCTTTCGACCAATTGGTATGCTCAAAAGCTACACGCAGGGCGATGTAAGCCTCGAATTCAGCGCGCAACTCACTGTTCGACAAGGTCTACAACAAATTGGCATTCCCACCGAACTGGTTGCCCTGGTGCTGATTAATGGCAAACAGGCAACCAAAGACACCGCTCTCAACGACCAGGATGAAATTCAAGTCATTGCTGTGTTAGGAGGCGGATAAGCAAAAAACATGACACACCCCGGCAAATATCCGGGGTGTGTCATTAAATTCATCATCCTAGTAAAGCGTCTTAAAATCTTCCGTAGCTTGCAACAATTCCCGCATCGTACCTGGCTCCGTCATCGAATGACCGGCATCTGGAATAATGCGCAATTCTGCCTGCGGCAGCGTCTTACTCAATTCCCATGCCGTCTGCATTGGACACACAATATCATAACGTCCTTGCACAATTCGGGTTGGAATATGTTGAATTGTAGATCGAATTTTATCGAGCAAAAACGTGTCCGATGGCATAAAAGCCCGATTTGTAAAATAATGGCATTCAATCCGAGCAAACGCCAAGGCCCGCTGCGGATTTTCAAAATCCTGCATAGCCTTTGGATCCTGGTATAACTTTGAAGTCGCAGCCTCCCAAATACTCCAGGCGCGCGCCGCATCCAAACGCACCTGCTCGTCATCACTCGTCAACCGCCGATAAAATGCAGCCACAAGATCCGCCTGCTCTGCCGACGGAATTGGCTTCAAATAATTTTCCCAGGCATCAGGATACAGATGAGAAGCGCCATTCTGGTAAAACCATCCAATTTCCCAACTTCGACAGAGAAAAATACCGCGCAAAATCAATCCAATCACGCGATCGGGATGTGTCACCGCATAGGAAAGTGCCAACGTACTGCCCCAACTCCCGCCAAAAACAACCCAACGGTCAATTCCCAACTTCTCGCGCAAAGTTTCAATATCCCCCACCAAAGCCCAGGTATCATTCTCTCGCAACTCAGCATGTGGCGTGCTTCTTCCACACCCTCGCTGATCAAACAAAATAATCCGGTAAAACTGTGGGTCAAAATAACGCCGATAGATGGGGTGCAATCCCCCTCCAGGCCCACCATGCAAAAATACAACTGGCTTTCCATTGAAGTTGCCAACTTGTTCATAATACAAAGTGTGCAACTTTGAAACAGATACAAAGCCACTATCAAAGGGCTCGATTTCAGGGAACAAAGGCGAAGGCTCCATTGCAGAAATCCTTTCAAAAGAAGATGAATCTCATTATATAACTTTTTTGTAGTCAACACCCCCAAAAACCTGTGACAAAGCTCACTTTTCTTTGACAAAAAAGTTATTCTGCCGTATCCTTTAAGAAGGAGAATACAAATGAACAATCCTCTTGCACCATTTGATGGACATCAATATATCAACGTTGAAACATATCGCAAAACGGGCGAGGCCATTGCCACACCAGTCTGGTTCGTGGAAGAAAATGGCGCCCTCTATGTGCGAACAGGCGCACAATCCGGAAAGATCAAGCGCATCCGTCATACCCCCAAAATCCGGATCGCTCCCTGTGATATGAGCGGAAAATTACTCGGACAATGGATTGAAGCAGAAGCTCATCTTGTAGATGAAACAATCTATGCACATATCAATGAGCTATTGAAAAAGAAATACGGCCTGACCAAAGCTTTCTTCGATACAGTATCTCGGCTCAAGAAAGCGGATGAAGCCATATTTATCATTCGCGTGCTTTAACTGGCTTCGCTCGCCAATTCTTTTGCCTTTTTGTTCTGTTTACCTCGCTCTTCTGTTTCCAAAATTCGTTTTCGAATGCGGAAGGCTACAGGTGTAACCTCCAGCAACTCATCCTCTCCAAGATATTCAATAGCCTCATCCAGGCTCATTTCACGCGGCGGGGTAAGCCGAATTTCAATATCCTTGTTGGATGATCGCATATTTGTCAAGTGCTTTTTCTTACAAACATTGACAATTAAGTCTTCTGGGCGTTGTGTTTCTCCAACCACCATTCCCTCATACACATCCAATCCAGCCCCAACAAACAAAGTCGCCCTTTCTTCAGCGTTTTTCAAGCCATATGTGCTTGTCGTTCCACTTTCCCAGGCAACAACTGAACTGGTGTTCCGGCCATTAATCGCCCCAGCAAATGGAGCATACCCATGGAACAAAGCATTCATAATGCCCATCCCACGCGTTGCTGTCAAGAATTGATAACGAAAGCCGAGCAACCCGCGCGTTGGCGCCAAATAGGTCAAGTGCACCGAACCATCCGGCAGGTTATACATATCCAACATTTTACCGCGTCGCGCGCCAAGCATTTCAACAACGGCTCCAACCGTCTCAGCCGAAGTCTCGATATGCAGTTCTTCAAACGGCTCCAACAGGTCACCGTTTTCGCCACTACGCAAAATCGCCTCCGGTCTTGAAACCTGAAACTCATATCCCTCGCGTCGCATCGTCTCAATCAAAATTGCCAAATGCAATTCGCCGCGTCCCGAAACCAAAAACGTGTCTGCTGTCTCCGTTTCAGCCACCCGCAGCGCCACATTGTTGCGCAATTCTTCAAACAACCGCTCGCGCAGCTTGCGTGAAGTTCCCCAACGACCCTCGCGCCCAGAGAAAGGCGAAGTATTTACCCCAAACGTCATTCGCACTGTTGGCTCCTCCACCCGAATGGGCGGCAGCGCCACGGGATTTTCAGGATCCGCCAGCGTCTCACCAATTTCCACGCCTTCCAGTCCGGCAATCGCCACAATCTCTCCCGCAAGCGCCTCTTCCACCTCGACACGTTCCAAGCCCTGATGCACATACAAATAGCGCACCCGTTCTGGTAAAACCTGTCCATCCAACTTCATGCGCGCCAGCACCTGGCCAGCCACCATCTTACCAGCAAAGATTCTCCCCACAGCAGTCACACCGCGATAATCATCATAACCCAAATTCGTCACCAGCAATTGTAAAGGAGCATCCACATCTACTCGTGGTGCCGGAATCTGGCGCAGGATTGTCTCAAACAAGGGTTGCAGATTCGATGAAAGCTCCTGCGTCATTCCTGCTTGCCCTGTAATGGCATTCGCATAAACAACCAAAAAATCTGCTTGCCGCTCATCCGCCCCCAACTCAATAAATAAATCGAAGGTATCATTCAAAGTCCGATCAGGCTCTGCATCCTTGCGATCCATTTTATTAATCACCACAATCGCCCGATGCCCCATTTGTAAGGCTTTCTTAAGCACAAACCGCGTTTGTGGCATTGGCCCCTCTGCCGCATCTACCAACAGCAACACCCCATCCACCATATTCATCACCCGCTCAACCTCACCGCCAAAATCGGCATGCCCGGGCGTATCCACAATATTGATTTTGACCAATTGTTTTGTCATCGGGTCAGGAATGCTGATGGCGGTATTCTTCGCCAGAATAGTAATCCCACGCTCCCGTTCCAAATCGTTCGAATCCATCACACGTTCCACCACATGCTGATTCTCTCGAAACACGCGTGCCTGTCTCAACATCGCATCCACCAATGTGGTTTTGCCATGATCCACATGAGCAATAATCGCAATATTGCGCAAATCCGTTCGTTCGATCACCATAAAAACCTGCTTCCATAAAAAGGCACTAGAATGCGCTACACGCAACAACCCCGGCGATCTCCGGGGTCGTCTGTAAAGCGCTCATATCTTATCAGAATCAAGCCAATTTGAAAAGGGCGCTTTTTGTAGCGTGATAAAATAGGACTGAAAGGAAACCAAATATATGCAAAAACGGAAGTTCGGCTTAGCTCTAGGCGGAGGCGGGGCACGCGGGTTAGCCCACATCGGCGTGTTGAAAGTCCTGGAGCAAGCTGGCATCGTTCCCAATTACATATCTGGAACCAGCATGGGAGCCATCATCGCCGCAGCCTATGCACTGGGGCTTCCCATTCACGAAATTGAAAAGAAAGCCATGCAGCTTAGCAAAGCGCGCGAGTTGATCAAACTACTTGATATTTCGCCAAAACGGCGTGGACTGCTTGAAGGCAATCGCGTTCGCTCCTACATCCGCTCCTGGCTGGGAGAGGATCACACCTTTGAAGACCTTTCCATTCCACTGGTTCTCAATGCCGTTGATTTGCTAACTGCCAGCGAAATCACACTATTAAGCGGCCCCCTGCTTCCTGCCATTTTGGCAAGCTGCACCGTTCCAGGTCTTTTTGCACCTTATCAACTTGGCCCCTACCGCCTGGTAGATGGCGGCATCCTGAACAATGTTCCAGTTCGTCAACTTTATGAACTTGGTGCCGAATTTGTCATTGCTGTTAACGTCCAAACCGATCCACGCATTGAAACATCCAATGAAAAAATTCCCCTTAAAATAGAGTGGCCTTTCACTCTGCCTGAATTTTTTATAGATTTTTACTGGGCCGAGCTAATTATGGTTTCCGAATTAACTCGCCGACAGCTCGAAGAAACGCCAGCGACGATCGAAATTTATCCTTCGTTACCACCCGAAATCACCATGTTTTTGGGATTCCCACGCGCCACCGAAATCATCGCCGCCGGAGAAGAAGCTACTCGCGTAGCACTCTCAAAGATCCAAACCGCTCTGCAATAAAAAAGGCCGGATAGAATTCTCCACCCGGCCACATCGCATCTTTAAGCTGAGGGTTTGGATCTTCGAAAAAAGCCCTGCACCAGCAACAACAACCCCAAAACAATCAATGCAACCGGCCAATAGCGGCGAATAACCGTATCCCCACCCAAAAACGCCCCAAAAATCACAAACTGGATCAAGCCAACAAAGATTGTCCAGCCAGCCCCAATCAAGCCAGACCGACTACGCTCCATAATTGCAGCCAATCCAATTCCAATTCCAACAAACACCACAATCAAAGCCCAGGCATAAGCCCAACTTTCCCAATTACCGGTGAAATTCTGCCAATATAGCAAACCGCCAATTCCACCCACAATGGAAGCAGGCACCATCAATCCAGGTGTCCAGGTCACCAGGCCAAGCACTGCCAGCAAAGCGCCAATGCCAACAATCGGCAAAGGCCAGGTCATCTTTCCGTAAGCAAAGTCTTCAATTTGCGGGACGAGTTCAATTGCCAGAAACCAGGCACCAAGAACAATCAACAACAAAGCCATTCCAATCTTTCCTCGTGATTTCATCTTCAAATCCTTTCTGTCAATACTTCAACATCATATACGCAAAACATGGTCACGAGTTTCAGGAAAAATACAATTGGGAATTACAAAACGGGATCAGGGCCAAAACCACCGCCGGTTGATAAAGTCGAGTGCGATCTATAACATTCTGTGTCAATAGCCCCACGGCCCCATCTTCCTGCTTGGAATTCATCCTCCCAAACACAAGGTCGTCTGCCTCTCCCAGTTCCTTGCCCTGCCGTACAAGGTCTGCCACGCGCGGCGGCAAGAAGAAGGTTGCCGTTTTTCCGTATCCGGTTTTCTCGCCCGAACGTATCACCACCCATGCAAACGCAGCAAGTCCCAAAGCGTCGTCCTCCACTCCACCCTCTATCCCAACCCAATAATCAGCATCTGGCAAACCATGCATTAACCGCTCCACCCGATTCAGCGCGCCAGCCAACGTCTCGTCATTCCCCATTGGTTGCGCCGAAACACCCGACTCTACGCCCCTGCCAAATACCTCAAACCTATCCAACGCCGGAAACATCTGAGCAAACCCCAACCGCACTGCCTCAATCTTAACCGGATTTTTGGAAGCAACAGCTACCTTCATCTCATCTCTCCTCAAATTTAGCTGCCGCCATTCTATCATCAACCCCGAAAATGGGATATACTTTACCGTACCCGACAGGATTGGAGTTTCCATGAAACATTTTATTATTGAAATTCAATACCAGGTGTCCGCCGAACAAATTTCAGAAACCGTCTCTGAACATCGCTCTTTCTTGCAAACCGGATACGAACAGGGCCTGCTTCTTTGCTCAGGCCCCCAAAATCCACGAGTGGGTGGCATTGTTATCGCTCGGGCACCATCTTTGGCAGCACTACAATCATTTTTTGCCGCAGATCCCTATCAAGTTAAAAAACTTGCCACCTATCGCTGGGTCGAGTTTGAACCAGTCAAATACCAGGACTTCCTCAAATCGTGGATAATTGACGAAACAAAACATTAACGCGCACTATGATTGTCATGCACCAGGCGATGAATGCTGTCTGGAGTCCCCAAAACCACAATTCCAGCCCCAAGCTGTAAAACGATTTCCCCGGCCGGATGAGCATCATCACCGACCATCACCACGCTCAGGTTATATTTCTTTTCCACAGCTTGCACTGTTAGCCCACGTAACAAAGAACCAGATTGAATACTCAACCTTGCCAAACTGTTGGGCTGTCCAGCAATGCTAATTGGCGGTGTAATATCCAAATCGGCAGCTGAAGCTGCAAAAATAGGCGCAGCCATCCCTGTGGCACTTAAAGCCTTGAACCCAAATTGTTGCTGCAAAGCCTGGGCAAAATCATCCTCAAAAATTCGAATCACCACCTCAATTTTGGGATTGAGATTGCGCGCCTTGAGTGCCATCTGTAAATTCAGACTATCATTTTGAGTGCAAAGCAAAATAGTGTGTGCCCAGCGGACGCCTGCCGCATCGAGCACCTCATCCCGCGTGCCATCATCCGCAATCACAGGCACCCCCAGTTTACGCACCGCATTCACCAAATCGGTTTTAGGGGTCATTTCCACCACCACCACTTCCTGATCCATCTCACGCAATTTGACCGCCACGCGATACCCCAAATGGCCCAAGCCAATCAACACCACATGATTTCGATACGTAGAAGCAACAGCCATCTCCCATTCCTTACCCCGCGCTCGGCGGTTAAACAACATAATTCCAAAATCTGCCAACCCCTGTGCCAAAATACCCATTCCGAGCAAAGGCATCAGAAAGAAAAAAGCCTGCAAAAACCAAACCCTGGGAAACTCACCAAAGCCTTGCAAAAAAATCAACATCAACATCAAATAAACAGCTTCCGGCAAATCATGTGTCGCATAAGAAGTCGCTGCGGATAAATTATGGTACAACAACCCGCTGCCTCCCAGCAGAAAGATAAACCACAGCAAGGGTATCCGAAATTCGGCTAACAAAAGCCTGGTGTCGCGCAGCCCTGCCCGCAGTTTATCAAGCCATTTTCTGGTTTTGCTACGCCTCATGCATCACCGCTATACATCTGCCCATCAGCAACAGGCAAACGAATCCATAGCCGCCTCACCGAATCAACACACTCGGAAAGCACCTGCAAAACCACAACGCTCATATCATCATTAGGGCGTCCCTGGTCTAAAGAAATGGCCTGTGCCAGTAAACGATCGGCAACCTCCTGCGCTGGCAACATCTCCTCCCCCATCAAAGTATCGAGCAAAAAACAACTATCAAATTCAAGTCCGAACTGCTTTCCTGCATTGATAATGCCATCCGTATAAAAAACCACAGTTGTACCAATCGTCAAAGGCAATTCAGTAATTGCTGGTCGCAAATTTCGCTCCATGCCAATCGGAGACCATTCACCGCTCAAACACTGCATCACACCGTTTTGTGCAACAAAAATTGGCGTGATATTATTGTGAGTCATTACCAAAGTTTGTGTCTGCAAATCCGCCGACAGAATATTCAAATATGCCGCCAGCTGTCCGCCGCGGTCAGTAAACAGCAAGTCTGATGCTGCCCGAGCCGCTGCACCATCCCTCACCCCTTCCGCCAACAGAGTAATTACTTTTCGCACCACCATCAAAGAGATTCGTTTCGCGTCCCGGCCCGTCAAATTTGCATCACACAAGACAACTGAAACGCCACCATTGGGGCGCTCCACCGTCTCCAATGTATCGCCACTTTCCAAGCAGGCAAACCGATTTGCTTTTGCAACCGCAATCTGAATTTCCATGATTCACATTGTACAATAAATTCACTCCATAAAAAAGTGATTTCCATCCCCCTGCACAATCATCAAACGCGCTCCCGCCACATCCACCCATTGAATTGCAACACAAAACCCTGCTTGCGTTAACCGCACCTCGATCTCTCTCAACAGCGAAGGGTTAAATTCCGGGCTTTCTCCCGTCACTCGATACACCCAGGCCAGCAAACGCCGCTTGATTCCAGTCCCTTCAATCCATGCTGCTGGAAGAATCACTAGCCTTCCCTCACATCGCAAAACTCGTCGAATCTCCAACAAGGTGCTTTCTTCAAACAGATAAGGGGCCGGAAAAGTAGCAAGAACGCAATCAAAAGCTTTTGCCTCAAAAGGAAGCGCCTCCCCTCTTCCACGCAGCAACCGCCGATGATCAACCCGGCGCGCAGCGCGCCTCGCCATCTGCCAACTCTCATCCACGCCAAAGGCTTCAAACCCCGCTTCTCCGAGCGCTGCTTGTAAATCCCCTGATCCATACCCCAGTTCAAGAATACGCCGCCCAGTCACAAATGGCAATACTGCACGTCCCCAGGTCTGCCATTGCCCAAACGAAACCAATGCCGCAACACCATCATAGGCCCAGGAAAAAGAATGATATAACAGCTCAAAAAAACACCCCATCACTCGCTGCCGCATCCGCACAAACCATGTATCCATTTCTATGAATAAACCATTTTCTTTCACAATCCTGAGCGGAAACTTGCTCATCCATATTGTACCTACAAACTCACTCGCCAACCCCCACTCACCCAACCAATTTCGCAATTCAACTCCCCTCAAAAGCATCTCCATCCACAGTATCGTTTATAATTAACCTATCTTTTTGCAGGAGAAATAGATGAGCCAGGAATCTCATTTTGAAGAATTTCGTGTTCAGGGCGAAACAGTCATTGCTAAGATTAAGGAACTTATCCACGAAGGCAATGTGCGCCGCGTCATTGTCAAAAATGATCAGGGGCAAACCATCATGGAAATCCCCCTCACCTTTGGGATTGTTGGCGCAGTCATTGCGCCGGCACTTGCTGCCCTGGGCGCCATCCTGGTGCTGGCTTCCAATTACACAATCGTTGTTGAACGCACGTCACCCCCACCAACAAACCCGCCCAATCAATCCTCATAATTTAAGCAAGAAACCATTGCAAAAGCAGAATAAAAGTTCTATAATCACATTAACATGGATGCTTATCAGAAACTGGCCCTGTTAAGTGATTTTTCCGACCTTGAGCCGGCAGAAGAAACGCGTCTCGGAACTTCGCCCATCATTCCAGCTTGCTCGGCTGCTACCCCCATTTATCACGCCGCCTTACCGGGCGGGAAGAAAATCAAGCTCCTCAAATCCATGCTCACATCCATGTGCGAGCGCGATTGCTTCTACTGTCCTTTTCGCGTCGGCAGAGATTTTCAGCGTCAAACCTTCAGGCCCGATGACATGTCTAACCTATTTATCAATCTGGTTGCCAGCCAAAATGCCGAAGGCATGTTTCTCAGCTCCGGTGTTGCCGGTGGAGGAATTCGCACACAGGATCGTTTAATTGACACAGCTGAAATTTTGCGTTTAAAAAAGGGCTTTCGCGGCTATCTTCATCTAAAAATCATGCCCGGAGCCGAACGAGAACAAGTCCTGCGCGCCATGCAATTAGCCAATCGCATCTCAATCAACCTCGAAGCTCCCAACGATCACCGCCTCCCATCACTTGCTCCCCACAAGGTTTTCCTCCAGGAATTGCTCAAACCACTCCAATGGGCTGAAGAAATTCGTCGTTCCGAATCTCAACATCTGGGCTGGAATGGCCAATGGCCCTCCCTGGCCACTCAATTTGTTGTTGGCGGTGCCGGGGAAAACGATCTCGAATTACTTACCACGTCCAGCTACCTTCTCAAAAGGCTGCATCTTAGCCGCATATATTACTCTGCTTTTCGTCCCATCCCCAATACTCCCATGGAACATCAGAATGCAGAAAATCCCATTCGCCAGGATCGCCTATATCAAGCATTTTTCCTTATGCGCGATTACGGTTTTGAGCTTGAAGAACTGCCATTCACAAATCAGGGCAATTTACCTCTTGAAAACGACCCAAAACTTATCTGGGCGCGCATCAATTTAAGCGAATCTCCCATCGAAGTGAACAAAGCCGAATTGCATCAACTACTCCGCATTCCAGGCATTGGCCCCCAAAATGCCCAAAAAATTCTTCATGCCCGCCGTCGTCACCCATTACACAGTCTTGCCGATCTACAAGCTCTTGGAATCTCAACCAGTCGCCTCATCCCCTTCATTTTGCTCAATGGTCGCCGCCCCGTCTATCAACCTGCTCTATTTCGCTAATCAACCCGGTTCGTCCCCAGGACGTTTCGGCTTCTTAAGTTCATGCTCAACCGAAGCACTCAAATGCGCCCCATATAACAAAATCCAACCACTGATATAAAACCAGAACATCAGAGCAGCAATTGTTCCCAACGAACCATACACCAATTGATAATTCAATACCCCGCTGCGCAAAAACCAGGCAAAACCTCCCGCCGCAAATTGCCATACAAGCGAAGCCATCCACGCTCCCGTAGAAACACTCTTTAAACTCACCCGCGCCGAAGGCGTCCAACGATACAATAAAACAAAAATAGCGTATGTAACAAACCAGGCAAGCAAACGTGGCAGCAAATCCCAAACAAACCCCGACTTCCAGCGATCATTCAAAGGCAACAAATCCAGTAAACGCGGGAAGATATTTGCCACCGTATTCATCATCAAAAACAACATCAATAAGACCACAACTACGGCCACCATTTTGAAAGCGGTCACTCGCTGCTGCAAATAATTGCGCATTCGCCCATGGGGCCAGGCGCGCTCCACGTTGCGAGTCAGCACCACAAAAAATGCCGATGAAGACCAAAGCAACACCACAACACCAATTACTGTCACAGGGCCGCGCAAAGCAATTACCTGCGCAATCGCCTGCGCCACAAAATCTCCAAATGTAGGCAATACTTCAGCAAAAAAGCCCACCACCAATTGATAAACATTCACGTTCTGTAAAACAAAGCTGCTCAACGCCACCAAAAACAACAGCAAAGGGAAAAGCGAAAAAAACGCATAATAAGCCATACTTGCCGCAGCCTCAGCGCCGCGCGCTTCAGCAAAGGTTACAAAGGCTCGCCGCAACACACAAAAACACAAATACAAAAAGCGCAGCAAACCTGCAAACCATCGCCCAAGAACTTCGCTTTTTTTGGTCAACAACTGCATAACGCATATTGTAATCCATTTCCCGCCAAAACTATCCTCGTTACAAACTCCTAAACGAACGACACTTGACACAATGAATGGTCTGTATGTAGAATGAAAAGGCTTCAATCGGGCAGCAGGGAAGAGTTCGTCCCAACGACACCGAAGGTGCAAGCATCGGCTCCGGCAAAGCCGTTGTGAATCTCTCAGGTGAAAGGACCCTGCTCTGCCATTCCCTCTGGAAAGTTTCTGGGAATAATCATCTCTCAGAACTAAAACAGAGGTCTTTGCCAAATTGTATACTGGTTTATCTATTCTCAATTCACACCTGGAGGTACCCTAATGAAAGTCCTGCCCAATTTGAAGTACACCCAAACCGATGAATGGGTGCGCATCGAAGGTCAAACAGCCATCATTGGCGTCACAGATTTTGCCCAAAGTCAACTCTCCGATATCGTCTATCTGGAATTCAAAGTAGACCCGGGCGATGATGCTAAACAAGGCGAAACTTGCGCCACCATGGAATCTGTCAAGGCTGCTGCCGATGTCAGTCTGCCCGTCTCTGGCAAAGTCGTTGAAATCAATGAACCTCTAACCGAGGGCTTTGAAAAAATCAACGCAGACCCCTACGGAGAGGCCTGGCTGGTCAAAGTCACCATCACCAATCCATCTGAACTGGATGGCTTGATGGACGCTGCTACTTATGAAAAATACTGTCAGGAGCGCGGACACTAATATGTTCATCCCTCATACCGATCTCGAACGCCAGGAAATGCTTCGGGTCGTCGGCGTCGAAAGCATTGAAGAACTTTTCAAGGATGTCCCTGTTGCTCATCGTTTTCCGCAGCTTAACCTGCCTGCTGCCTTGACGGAAATGGAAATCGTGGCCGAATTACAAGACCTGGCTGCGACCAATGAAAACACCCGAGATCTGATCTCATTCCTCGGTGCTGGTGCCTACAATCATTACATTCCCGCCATTGTGGATAGCGTCTTGCGGCGCGGTGAGTTTTACACTGCCTACACGCCCTATCAACCCGAAATTTCTCAGGGAACACTTCAGGCTATTTTTGAATATCAAAGTCTGATTTGCGCCCTTACCGGCATGGATGCAAGTAATGCATCGCATTATGACGGCGCCACTGCCACTGCCGAAGCAGGCATCTTGGCCTACCACCACTTTCGCGGCAAACGCAGCAAAATCATCACATCGCCCAGCCTGCATCCCTACTACCGCGATGTGCTTTGCACCTATATGTGCGGCTACGAAAACCTCTCCCTTATGGGTGGTGACCTTGATCCCCTCGGCAGCCCTGAACAGCTTTTGCCACTGATTGACTTTGACACTGCCCTGGTTGTTGTGCAATATCCCGACTTTCTAGGTCGCATCTTCGATTACACCGCCCTGGCAAGAAAAGCTCATGAAAATGGTGCATTGTTGGCTGTTGCTGTCAACCCACTTGCCCTTGGACTTCTCAAACCCCCATCCGAGTTTGGTGCGGATATTGTTGTGGGCGAAGGACAATCCCTTGGAATCCCATTATCCTATGGCGGCCCCTATCTCGGCATCTTTGCCACCCGCAAAGAGCTTGTCCGCAAAATTGCTGGGCGTCTGGTAGGGGAAACTGTAGACCAACAAGGTCGCAAAGGCTACGTTCTCACGCTCACAGCACGCGAACAACACATCCGGCGCGAAAAGGCCACTTCCAACATCTGCTCCAACCAGGGCCTCATGGCACTTGCCGCAACAGCTTATGTCAGCGCACTCGGCAAAAATGGCCTGCGCCAAGTTGCAGAGTTGTGCTATCAAAAAGCACACTATGCCGCCCAAGAGATTGCCTCCATACGCGGCTTCAAAGTCAATCAGTCAAACCCATTCTTCCATGAATTTGTTGTTGAATGCCCAATGTCAGCCAGCGAAATCAACGACAGACTATTGGAAGAAGATATTCTTGGTGGCTTTGATCTGGGAGAAATCTACCCCAAGATGAAAAACCATCTACTGATTGCAGTCACCGAAATGAACACCCGCGAGCAAATTGACATCCTCTGCGAAGCCCTTCAGGAGATCAACGATGACTGAACCAACCATCTATGAATTATCTGCTCCTGGCCGCATTGGCATCCGCTTTCCAGAGCCGGATGTCTTCACTTCACCCCTGCCAGAAGGCTTTATCCGAGAAGACCTGCCCTTACCCGAGCTATCCGAGGTAGATGTTGTTCGTCACTTCACACACCTCTCACATCTCAACTACTGCATTGATCAAGGTTTCTACCCGCTTGGCTCCTGCACCATGAAGTACAACCCCAAAGTCAACGAAGATGCTGCACGTTTGCCCGGCTTTGCCTTTGTCCACCCACTGCAACCCATTGAAACCGTTCAGGGCAGCCTGGCACTCATGTTTGAACTGCAAGAATACCTCAAAGCCATCAGCGGATTTTCCGCCATTTCCCTTCAACCCGCTGCCGGCGCACAAGGCGAAATGGTTGGTGTCATGATCATGCGCGCCTATTTTCAGGAACGGGGCGAAAAAAATCGCACCCGCATGATCATCCCCGACTCGGCCCATGGTACCAACCCGGCCAGCTCAGCCATGACAGGGTTTGAAGTTGTCCCCGTTGCAACCGATGAAAAAGGCAACGTTAACCTTGACCAATTGCGGCAAGTCTGCGATCAAAACACCGCCGGTCTGATGCTGACCAACCCCAACACACTTGGCCTCTTCGATCAAAACGTTGTAGAAGTAATCCGCATCGTCCACGAAGCCGGTGGCTTGGTATACGGAGATGGTGCAAATCTCAATGCATTGCTTGGCATCTGCCGTCCAGGTGATCTGGGATTCGATGTAATGCACTTTAACCTGCATAAAACTTTCTCCACCCCACATGGTGGAGGCGGACCTGGCAGTGGCCCAGTTGGCGTGGCAAAACACCTGGCCGAATTCCTGCCAGCACCCATCATTGGCATCCTGGAAGAAGGGAATGCTGAAGAACCACCTCTCTATGGCCTGGAAACCCCTGACAAAACCATTGGACGCGTCAAGGCCTTTCATGGACATTTTGGCATGATGGTTCGGGCCTTCACTTACATCTCCATGTATGGCGAAGACCATCTGCGCAAAATTGCAGAACACGCTGTGCTGAATGCCAACTACCTCATGGCACGCCTCAGCACAGTCTATCATCTACCCTATCAACGCACCTGTATGCATGAATTTGTCCTCGAAGGTAAGTGGGAAGACGCCCCTGGCATCATTGCCCTCGACATTGCAAAACGGCTGATGGATTATAACATCCATCCACCAACCAATTACTTTCCTCTCATCGTACATGAAGCATTAATGATCGAGCCAACAGAAACTGAAAGCAAACAATCTCTGGATGCATTCGTAGATGCAATGCTCAAAATTGCAGAAGAAGCACACTCACAGCCAGAATTGCTCAAATCGGCGCCACACATCACGCCTGTTGGCCGCATGGACGAAGTCAAAGCCGCCAAAGATCTGGTTCTGTGCTGCTGGATATCCGACCAGAACTAACTCTCACTTCCCATTCAAAAAAGGCTACCCAACTTGCGCTGCCAAGACGGGTAGCTTTTTTGTTCACCTTCACTGATTTTCGTGTAAAATAAATTCATATTCTCTCATTTTCAGGAGGCTCAAATGGCACAATCCACTTTAGACAAACCAATTAATACCCAAAAACTCAAAAGAGAAATTACACTCCTCCCCTTGTTTGCTCTTATCTATTTTACTGTTTGCGGCGGCGCGTTTGGCATTGAATCGTTGATTGGTCTATCCGGCCCCCTGATGGCTCTCATTCTCATCGCCATTACCCCCATCGTCTTCAGCATACCCAACATGCTAATGGTACGTGAAATGACATCCATGATGCCTGTTGAAGGTGGGTACTACCACTGGGTCAAACAAGCTTTTGGTCGCTTTGCCGGTTTCATGGCTGGATGGATGAATTGGGTTGTTTCCTGGGTAGATGTTACCATCTACCCCGTCCTCGCCGCATCCTACATTAGCTACTTCTTTCCCTTCTTACGTCAAGACCTTCTCATTGGATCCATCGTCATCCCAGCCTGGGTCCTGCAATGGCTCGTTACCCTCACGATCATCTGGGCAATCACCACTCTTAATGTGCGCGGCGCCCGTTTGGTTGGCCTGACCGCCAATTGGATAGGCATCATCATGATCATTCCACTTATCCTGCTTTCCATCTTCGGTATCTATAACTGGATCCGCAGCGGGGTCACCATCAGCCTCCCGCTTCTCTCATCTGGCGAACCAAGTTGGGATGGGATCATTTCTTCACTCAGCGTAGGTCTCTTTGTTGTTATGTGGAATTACATGGGCTGGGAATTGCCAACTGCTGCCGGAGATGAAATTGTCAACCCCAAACGCACCTATCCACTAGCAATGGCCCTTGTCCTGGTTGCCGCCATTGCCACTTATGCACTACCAGTTTTAGGCGGCCTGTATGGCGGTGCTGGTAGCGATGGACGTTATGTTCTCTGGGGACAGGAAGAAAACGAAACCGGTGAAGGAATTGGGATTGTTCTTTCCGATTATAATGTCACAGACGATCAACTTCAACGTTGGGGAGTAGACCCAAGCCGAGAATTTGGCTGGCAATTTCCCGAAATTGCACACGCCATCGGCGAAGAAACTCTTGGCACAAAAAACAATTGGCTGGCACGCTTCCTGGGCGGCTCTGTTACCCTGGCTGCATTTTTAAGTATGTTAGGGCTATTCATCGGCAATGGTCTTGGTGGCACGCGCATTCCATTTGCCATGGCCGAAGATGGCATGATGCCCCAATGGATGACAAAAGTGCATCCCAAGTTTGGCACCCCCTGGGTTTCAATCCTCTTCTGCGGTGTCATTTTCTCTGTCTTCTCACTTCAGGCGTTTGAAAAGCTGGTCGTCATTGATGTCTTTCTCAACATGCTCGTCCTGTTTATGCAGCTAATGGCTCTTTGGAAACTGCGCTTCTCTCTGCCAGACATTCAACGAAATGCTGTACCGGGCGGCTATTTCGGCCTTTTTCTCGTCACCCTAGGCCCAACCTTTTTCATCTTCTTTGCCATCTACAGTCAGTATGTTGAAGAAGGCGTCAATTCTATTATCTGGGCCCTTGGTGCCATGGCATTAGGCGCCCTACTCTATTTCCCAATTCTCAAGTACGTCAAGCCAGGCATCCCTGATGTCAATCCTTTTGAACCCGCTACTGAAAGCGAAGCAGAATAAAACCCATCAGCCTGGCCGGGTATTTGCCCGGCTAGGCTCCCTTATCCCATGAAAATTCAACTTTCTCCTCTGAATTTCACAACCCGAAAACATTTCCCAGGAACATTTGGCAATCCTTTTGACCGTGTCCTCCATGCGTTCAATGCCATTCAATCCATTTCACCACCGCTATATGCCTTTCTTCTATTGGGTCTTTCCCTTCTTGTATCGCGCGCCCAATGGCCAATTGCCCTGGCAGCCTTTGCATTCTTCCTTAGTGACTGGTTCTCCCTTACCCTTTTGCCAAGAATCGGAAAATCGTACGGCCCTTCCCAGCCGCCAACTCTCATCCTCGCTCTCATGCGCAGCCTGGCCTTTGTACTTCCCTTGTCCTATGCACTCGCCCTCCAGTTTCTTGGCACACTGCTCATGATCTATGCCTTTTGGTTTGAACCTCATCAAATCCGCATCACCCATCAAAAAATCACCTACCCAGATTGCAACCCCGGCCCACCCCTGCGAATTTTGCACCTCTCCGACCTGCATCTGGAACGAATTACCGAACGAGAACAAATTCTCAATCAAAAAATTGCACAACTAAAACCAGATCTCATCCTCTTCACCGGTGATTTTCTTAGCCTTTCCTACCGTGAAGATCCAGATGCCATCGAGCAAGTACGTCAATTGATTGAACAATGGCACGCGCCCTATGGAATCTATGTCGTCAGCGGCAGCCCAGCCGTTGATTTGCCCCACATCTTTCCGCAAATAATTCACAACATCCCCATCCATCGCCTTGAAAACCATTCCATTATCATCCAAACCCATAAAGGCCCATTACGCCTGCTAGGTCTGAGTTGCACACACAATCCAGCGCTCGATGTTCCGCGCGTACACGCCCTCCTGCAAAGCCCTGCTCCCCCAAATTGCTTTACCATTCTTCTCTACCATTCACCAGACTTGGCCCCAGACCTTCAACACGCTCCCATTAACCTGCTTCTCTCTGGTCATACACACGGCGGGCAGGTACGTCTCCCATTGTTTGGCGCAATTTTCACAGCCAGTCTATATGGCCGCAAACTTCAGGCTGGCCGATATGAGCTAAACAACCTCACGCTGTATATTTCGCGCGGCATCGGCTTGGAAGGCGCTGGAGCGCCGCGTGTACGCTTCCTCTGTCCACCAGAAATCATTCTCTGGGAAATTGATGCCTCGCAAGAAAAACAACCCGTCAACTCGGGACAAATGTAGCTATTCTATCTCCACAGTCAGCAGTATAATCATTCCAAACCACCAAGGAGTCCCCATGAACAATATCTTTGAAATTCCACAACGCATTACCCTGCACCTTGCAGAGGAAAACGTTTCACCAACCGGGGTGCATATTCAATTGCTTCTCGCCCCAGAAACGCCCAGTTTGGATGCGCCTGGCAAAACCGTTGGCGACATTATATACGTAGCTGGCGAAGTGCGCGTCTCGCTCGGCGAAGCGGCCAGCAAACTATCCACAGAAGCCTTTCGCAAAGCAGGCGGAACAACAGCCAAATGGCTTCTCAGCCATCACGTTGCAAACGCCTGCCTGACACTTGAGACCCAACCAACTTTTGAAATCACTGATGCCATCCCCGCCTTCTACGAGGGTCTATTACTTGGCTCATTCCAGTTTGAGCGCTACAAAAAAATCGAATCCAACCCCACCCCCGTGCAAATTTGGATCCACACAGAAAACCAACGCTCTGAAGCCCAGGCCCATATCCAGCACGCCACCCGGCTATGCGCCGCTGTCAACCTGGCTCGCGACTGGGCACATGAACCCGCCAACATCATCAATCCTGTAACATTAGCAGAACGTGCTCAGGCCCTAGCAGACCGTTACGGGTTGCGCTGCACCATCCTCACCGACCAGGAACTAGAATCGATGGGCGCGGGTGCTATCGTAGCCGTTGGCAAAGGCAGCCAAACGCCAAGCCGTTTAATCATCATCGAATATCCCGGCAAAAATCCACCTGGGGATATCAAACCCGTTGTCCTGGTAGGCAAGGCCCTTACCTTTGATACCGGTGGTTACTCCATCAAAACCACCGAAGGCATCGTCGGCATGAAGTACGACAAATGTGGCGGAATCACCGTTCTTGCCACCCTCATGGCAGCCGCCGAATTAGGCGTTTCACGTCCCATCATCGGTGTAATCGGCGCGGCCGAAAATATGATTTCAGCCCAGGCTTATCGCCCAGACGACATCCTGCGCAGCCTCTCTGGAAAAACAATTGAAATCATTAGCACCGATGCCGAAGGGCGCCTCGTCCTCGCAGATGCGCTCACCTATGCCCAGAAAAACTTCTCTGCCCATGCCGTCATTGATCTTGCTACCCTCACAGGGGGTGTGCTCGTCGCACTGGGTCGCGTACGCGCCGGATTACTCTCAAATGACGACACCCTCTCTCAGGCCCTCTATGCTGCCGGACAAGCAACCCACGAGCGGCTGTGGAGACTGCCTCTCGATGAAGACTTTGCCCACTTAATTAAAAGCAGCGATGCCGACATCAAAAATTCAGGCGGACGCGAAGGTCACTGCATCCTGGGTGGGATTTTCCTCAAAAATTTCATTGAAGAAGGCACCCCTTGGGCACACCTTGATATTGCGGGTGTTGCCGACTTGCCCAACGAAGGCCCCTATTGCCCCAAGGGAGCCACAGGCTTTGGCGTGCGGCTGCTCATTCGCTATCTTGAAACACTATAACTCCACAGCCATCCTCAAAAGAAAAAACCGGGGCGTCGTAAGCCCCGGTTTTTATTGATCCACTCTTTGTTTAGCCCAGCTTATTTTTCAGCCATGGCACAACCTGATCCAGCGCTTCCGATAAATGGGCTGCATCCTTACCACCAGCTTGCGCCAGCGTTGGACGCCCCCCCCCACTACCACCAATCTTCTGTGCCACAGCCTTCACCAACTCACCTGCATGGACACGCTTAATCAAATCATCAGTCACAGCTGCAACAATCATCGGGCGCTCATCCACAGCGCTGCCAAGCACTACCACACCACTGGCATAGCGGCGCCGAAAACGATCCGTCATCTCGCGCAAAGTATCTGCATCTGCATTGGGCAGCATCGCCACCAACACAGGCACGCCTTGCACCATTTCAACCATCTGTAAATGCGTTTCAAACGCCGCAGCCACCAATTCCTGTCGCAAATGCATTGCCTGCTTACGAGACCGCTCAAGCTCATCGCCTAAAGTTTGCAACTTTCCAACCACCTCATCCATTGGACAACTCAACAAACCTGCCGCCTGCTTCAAAATTCGCAAACGTCGCTGCACCAAATCGTAGGCTGCCCTACCAGTGACAGCCTCAATTCGCCGCACACCTGCCGCAGCACTACCTTCACTCACAATCACAAACAAGCCAATATCCGCCGTCTCATCTACATGCGTGCCCCCACATAATTCATAAGATACTTTGCTCTCATCACCAATTGTAATCGTGCGCACCGTTTCGCCATACTTTTCACCAAACAAGGCCATTGCACCTTGTTCCATTGCCTCGGTTAAGGACTTAACCACCACAGCCAAACGGTAATTACGCAGAATCTTGGCATTCACACCTGCCTCAATGCGCTCTAATTGCTCAGCCGTCACTGCCTCAGGATGAGTAAAATCAAAACGCAAACGCTCCGGCGCAACCAATGAACCAGCCTGGCGAGCATGTTCACCCAGAACATGATGCAATTCAGCATGTAACAAGTGCGTTGCCGTGTGATTGCGCATCACATCGCGCCGACGCTCCATATCCACCTCAAGCATTGCCACATCCCCCACCTGCGGGCGTCCCCGGACAACCTCCCCAAGATGAATAATCACGCCCGCTGCGGGTTTACGAACATCCCGCACAACAATCTCCCAACTCCCATCCGCACTTACAATCTTTCCTGTATCCGAAACCTGCCCACCGGCCTCAATGTAAAAACACGTTTTCGACGCAATCACATCTACAAAATCCCCAACCTGCGCCTCACCAACCGCATTCGCGTCCTTCAAAATCCCCAATAACTCAACTGTCATGCGGGCTGCGCCGCGTTCATCCTCGTAATAAGGATCGTAAACCACCCCACCAGGGCCAATTCGTCCTTCGGTTTGCAATGCTTCCAGCACCGCCCGATACACATCCACATCCTCACCTCCCAGAGGGCCAAACGCCTTACCAGACCCCGAAGCGACACGGTGTTCCTCCATCGCAGCCCGAAAACCCGTCTCTTCAACATCCAGCCCCTGCTCGCGTGCAATGTCGCGCGTGATTTCAAGCGGCAGGCCAAGCGTCGCATACAAATCAAACGCCTTATGCCCACTCAGCACTGTTTCACCGCCTTGCTTCAGTTCAGCCAACATCTCATCGAGACGTGCCATCCCAGCTTCAACAGTCCGTTCAAAACGATCCTCTTCGCGCGTCAGATTTTCCAAAATTGTTTTCTGATTGCGTCGCAGTTCAGGATAGGCTGCCCCATAATGCTCAATCACCACTTCAGCCAATCGGGCTAAAAACGGCGCCTTCAGTCCAATTTTGCTTCCAAAACGCGCTGCCCGTCGGATGATCATCCTACATACATAATTACGTCCAGTATTGCCCGGCACCACCCCGTCCGCAATCAAAAACGAGGCCGCCCGGCTATGGTCCGCAAGCACTCGATAAGGCGTCACATGCTCAGAACGTTGCTCATCTGTATCACCAGTCATTTCTTGCACCAGATCCATCACCGGCGAAAGCAAATCCGTTTCATAATTGGAGGTTACGCCCTGAATCACAGACACAATCCGTTCAAATCCCATCCCCGTATCAACATGACGCTCAGGCAAAGGATCGAGCTGCGTTGCAGAAATTCGATTGTACTGAATAAACACCAGGTTCCATAGCTCTCGATAGCGTTTACAATCCCCATTCACACAGCACACATGCCCTGGCTGTCCAGATTTGTCACAAAAGGCGGGGCCCAAGTCAATATGAATTTCACTACATGGCCCACAAGGTCCAGTTTCAGCCATTTCCCAAAAATTATCTTTCCTTCCACCAGGGACCACATGCTCCGCCAACATTCCTGGCTGCTGCCGCCACAACGCGCATGCCTCCTCGTCCGTAGGAATATTCCCCTTATCATCCTGGAAATACGTCGCCCACAAACGCCCACGATCCAACCCCCAAACCTCTGTCAACAGTTCCCATGCCCAGGCAATCGCTTCCTTTTTGTAATAATCACCAAAAGACCAATTACCCAACATCTCAAAAAACGTGTGGTGAAAATCATCCCGTCCCACATCATCCAGATCATTATGCTTGCCAGCCACGCGAATACATTTCTGCGAATTTGCTGCTCGGCGATAAGGCCGATGATCGGTCCCCAAAAACACGTCTTTAAACTGCACCATACCAGCATTGGTAAACAACAAGGTCTGATCCCCGCCTGGCACCAACGACGAAGACGCCACGTAGGTATGCCCGCGCTGCACAAAGAAATCAATGAATGATTGCCGTATTTCGGCACCGGTCATCACTTTTTTTACCATAAGTCCTCGGTGAGAAATCAGTTTAAGATAAGAAAAATTTACCAAGCTTTCAGCTCAGGCTTTCTTCTTCTTTTACTCTGAAAATGATACTCGATTGCCGTGAGCGCGTCAAGAAAATTTCATCTACTCCTTCCTGGCCGCAACAAACATCCACCGCGTGAAACCAGCACCTTCGTTATTTCCCCGCCCTCATCCAATGTCAACCGCGCATATACCTGATGCACACCTTGCATCATCTCAATCCGTTTAGAGACTGTCACAACGGTTCGTATTTGCTGTAGCAACCGTCCCTTTGCCTGTCCAGCCCCTTGCGAAGCGCTATGCATCTTCATACACAGCCCCACCTCAGCCTGCCCAATTCCTGGCAAATAGGGTTCCACCACTGCCTTCACTTGTTGTAAAACCTGGCCCGAAAGCCCAACCTGTTCAACAGCAGTCGACTGTGTAGATGAAAACACAGGGCGTCGAATTGCCCTTTTGGTACGCTTTTGCATCTGCTGCCCCGCCATAGCCAACGGATCGCCATACAAAATGAAAGAAATTAACGTCTTTTGATCCTCCCCATCCAGATACCCCTGGCGCCGACTCATTTTCTGCGCCAACATCACCTTTGCTCGCAATAGCGCCTGCCCAATACAACTACCCTCCCGAACTTCCTGCCAAAAAAGCTGCCCAAGTAAATCTGCGCCCATCAAAGGCAATTGAATGGATCCATAACTTGTGCATGTTGAAACAACCACTGCACGGCTTCCTAAAGCCAGAAAACGCAAAGCAATCGAGTTTTTTTCATTTTTGCCAATCACAGCTCCGCCATAACACGCCTCACTAAAAATAACCGAGCGAACGCCTTGTTCACCCACCCGCAAATCACATGGGCGCAATGCTACAGGATAATCCGCCCCAACTGGATCATGCGCATCCCGTTGCCCATACCATTCAGCGGCGCCCTCCACCCCGTGCAGATTGAAGTACCCCAGGTCAGGCAACGCTAAGCGTCCACACTCAAAACCGCCCGCATATTCCGGAGGCGAAACCATCAATGAATGCCCTGAAGCTACCGCCCGAAATACAGCAATCGAAGATCGTTGCCATGCAGATGCCGTATACCCCAAATGTGCTAAACGTCGCAAATTTAGCCACGCATACAACCGATCCTTCCAATAAGCAAACGAGAGCCAGGCAAGCATGGCAGACCGCCGCGAAGAACGAACCTGCAAATGGGCACGCGTTGCTGAACGCAATTGCTGCAACAAAAGCGCCACATTCCCGCCCACCCCATCCACCATCCGACCCACCGGCCACTCCGGAATGAAATAATTTGCATCCAGTGTTCCATAAGGATTATCCGAAAGCACCTCCTCATCCATATCATCCGCCGGATTCGGCAACCGATGATGTGGCACAACCTCATCTCCACCAACAATCAAGACAGCCCCCACCCTTTGCCCCTTTTTGGCAAAGCCCCGCTCCAAATCGGCCAACAACAATTTGATCTTCCAGGCATCATTGGGCGAAACAGGTAATAGCCCCAGTTTTTCCAGCCCCTTTGCATCATCTACGCACAACATGCAAGCCCCCCAATCCTTGCGCGCTCGCACAGCCCCCTCCAATCGTCTCATCTCCTCAAGAACCGCTTGTTGCCCAGTTGCGCCATATTTCTTCATCAAACCTGTCAACGTAGAAACAATCACCAAAATCGGATAGCGTCCATCTTGACCAATCCAAGCCGGTGTTTTAAGATCCTCCACCTCAGTCTCAACCGCCAACGGACGAACAAGGCGCCCCTTTTCTTCGACCTCTATCGTTTTGCGTTCAATAGCTCCATCTTGAATCTGCTCTCCGCCCGGTAACCAATTTTTCCCCAACTTGGCCTGAACCTCAGCTGGTGCCTCCTGCAAAAAAACGATCTCCATCTGCATCGGCCATAACGCCAGGTAAGGGTGACCATCCCCCCACCAGGAGCGCGCTGCATGACCGACCACATCATCGGCCACACAACGATGCAATAAATTCACTGCCTGCGCCTCTTCATTACGCCGGATCAGCAACTCTGCCAATCCAAACCGAAAGTAAGTACACATAGGCCAACGTTCCTGCCAGGTCAACAACAGGTCCTCCCAACCCTCCCAAACCAAACCATCCGCTCTCCAAAATTTCTGCAATAGTTCAACCGCCTGCAATGCACATCCATCTGTTTTTACCCAACGCCCCACCCAATCAACCAAAGCAACGTCGTCCACCCTCATCGCATTCAATTCAATAGCCCAGGCAGGCAAAACGGAAGACCGTTGTAAAACACTGAGTGCCTCCTCAGCAAAACCACCTTCCACAGGTTTCCAATCACGACAAATTTGCGCCATTGCCCGCCAGGCATACACATTCAGTGGATCTGTTGCACATACCCTGTTCAACAAATCGAACGCCTGCTCCCTTCGTCCGCTCAAAACCCAAACAGCAGCCAGGGTTCGCAGCATCTCTAAATCGCCGGGGAATGCCGACAGCCAGGACAAAGCACTTTGCTCAGCAAAACGGTATGCCTGAACATCCATCGCTGCCCTCATCACCCGCAATAATTCCTCGCGCCCCAACAATTCTTTTTCTTTGCTCATCTTTCCAACTCCTGAACAGTTTGTACCATATTCAACGCAATCACCGCCGCCAATTGCCGGCGAACGCTTACCTCGCGCGGCGCAAGCTGAACAGCCTGACGCAAAAGACTCTCGGCCATCGGATAATCCTTGGCATCTCGTCGTGCCAGTCCAGCCCAATGAAACGCCCGATAATCCTGCGGCGCCAATTTCATTGCTACCTCAAATGCATCCAGCGCCAGGCCATGCTGCCGTTGTTGCTGATAGGTTTGACCAAGCTCCAAATATGTTTCTAGGTGTTTGGGGTTTCGACGTGCAGCCTCGCCAAAGAAATAGATTGCTCGATCCAATTGCCCATTTTGACGAAATCTTTTCCCCAAAAATAACGCCAGGTCAAAACGCTCTGGGTCAAGTCGAAAAGCCCGGTTTGCCAATCGCACAGCCTCATCCAATTGTCCAAGTTCCGCTAGCAAAAACGCCCAATCGGCCAACACACCAGCGCTATTCGGAAAATCATGGCTCAATTGCTGATATGCCGATTGCCCTGCCATGGTACCGCGCAATTGCGTGATGAGCGAAGCACGCTTTCTCCCCAAAACCTCCACTCGCCGACAAAGCTCATGTGCATATTCCAACGCATTCAACGCCTCCGATGAACGACCTCGCCGCAACCACACTTCAACCAACAGCGTCAAAGCATCTTGTGATTCGGGACAAAAATGGACAGCATCGCCAGCATATCGCAACGCCTCATCCAATCGTCCCATCTCCAATGCAATCCGTCCCGCCAAAATCAGTCCGTCCACCCAATCCGGTTTCAGGTTAAAAATACGCTCTGCACAAGTCAACGCGCTGTCCAGGTCACCACTTTGTTGATAAGCCAGGGCAAGTTCAAACCAAACCACAGTCGTTTCGGGAGACATCCCGAGTACATCTCTTAATAGCCGAATCGCTAACGCGACCCGTCCAGATTGTCTTGCTGTAATTGCATACGACCACTTATAATCGGTGCTTTGCGGTGAAAGTTGGGTTGCCTGCTCCCAATACATCAAGGCTTCATCATTCTTGCCCAATCGCCCACATAATTCTGCCGCCCAGGCCATCCATTCTGGACGGCCCGGCCAAAGCTGAAGTGCAGACTGTACTGCATCCAATGCCATTCCCCATTCACCGCAACGCTCCGCTGCGCAAGCCAGCAATGCCCTGATCAATGGATGAGTGGAGAAAGGCTGAACTGCCTCGTTCAAATCCAACAGCCTTCCAGCACCGTCTCTCATCACACCAGCAAAAGCAACCATTACCCTTACCCACCGATCTTCCTCAAAACCCTTCAAACTCTGCAAAACCAGCGACCAGTTCTCACTCGCCGCCCAGGCAGATGCAGCAGCTTGCGCTTCTTCCACCGTCAAAAAGCGAACCGGCTCGTTTTCTGAATCGAACATCGGACACAAAACGGCGCGAATTAAGCTGGCATCCCCCTCTCCATGCTGAAGTGCTTCCTGCAAAACCGCCGTCACATCTCCCGGCAAACCATCCGATAGGCGAATTGCACGATACAGCCAGCGCTTGGTTTGCAAATCAGTTGCCGCCCGCCAATACAAACGCCGGACATCCGCCCGCCCCGGCAATTTTTTAACCGCCTTATCCAAAAACTGCAACGCCTCGCGCCAACGATGCAAATCCACCAATGCATCTGCCAACCACAGAAGAGAAGTAGCATCATTCCAATCTCTTAACAATGAGCGTGCCTGCAACCACCCGTAGCGTTTCGCATCCGCTCCTGATTTTCGAAGCAGCATTACCGCCAGTTCAAACGTATCATTCCCCATCCAAAACTTACCTTGCCGTGCATGCAAACGGGATTTAAGCGTCACCAAGCGCGCAAACTCCTTATCATAACCCCACCCCCGCTGACAATATCCCTCTGCCAAGCCAACCTGCCCACGTCGCAAGGTGATTTCTCCACACAAGGCCATGCAAGCCGCCGCCAATTGTCGCTCACCATCCTGTACTGGCTCGATGCTCCCAAAATCGGCAAACTGAAGCGCCAATGAAGGTTGCATTTGCGCCAATGCCATTTCAGCGCCCAAATACCGCAACAACAAGTGTTGTGGCATTTCTTCCAAACCCTGTTGAGCAAATTCCAGGCCTCTCCTCAAATTCCCCTGCACCCCAGCAAGGCGCGTCAAACGCAGCAAAACTTCACCTCGACCAATCAAAATTGCGCCTCCCCACAGCTGCATAGCCAACCCATAATCCCGTTCATCCACCCAGGCCCAAACCGATTCTGTTGCTTTGAACGCCAAGGCTTGCTCCAACACCTTTGAGGCAACCGACCAACGCCCCGCTTTTGCCAATAAATCTGCCGCCCAAACCAACACGTCTACCCGCTGTTCGCCATGCCGCAAAGCTACTTCCACATGCTGTATCGCCAACGGCCATTGTTCCATCTCACCATACAACCAGGCCAATTCCAGAGCAAGCAAACAAACAGGTTGCGTTCCATCCTGTGCACACGGTTCCAGATACTCAACTGCACGTTCAACCACGCCCATCCGATACCACAAAGCCGCCAACCAACGCAAACATTCAGTTTTCAATCTCGGCTTTTCAATGTCTTGCAAAACACGTTGAGCATCTTCCATCCTGTTCGCTTGCTGAAAAGCCTCCGCCATTTCTAGCAAGTCTTCATCCCCTTGCAATTCATGCTTTGGGATAGAATCCCATACAGTTGCCGCAACGGATGGCTGGCCCGCACACCGTAACAGTCTTGCAAACCAGCGTCCCGTTTGCCAATCTTGATCTTCAGCCTCCCAAACCCGTCGCCCAATCTGAACAGCCTCCTGCCCCATCCCAGCCTGCTGATAAGCCTCCGCCAACCACTGCAATTCATCTCGGTTGCCTGCCGAAATCTGTACAGCTTCCTGAAAGGCCATTACTGCTGCATCCGATAATTTCAGTCCCAACGCAGCCTGTCCCAGTCCCAACCAAACCTCACGCCCCAACCCGGTAGCCATCAATTCAGGGTCATCAATCAATTGATTGTACACAGCATATGCACCCTGCAATTCATTCTGCAACAACAGTGCCTTTGCAAGTAAGAATCGCCCCTCAAAATCATCCGGTTTCTTTTCCAGCAATCGGCGCAAAGCAAATACCGATCTTTCAATCAGGTCAAATGAAGGTTTTCCCTGCAACGCATACCGAGCGTATAGCCGCAACCACTCAATCTTCGCATTCGCATCATCAATCGCCACCTCAAACGATGAGAGCGCCCCTTCCTCATTTCCTGAGAGCATCAAAATTTCAGCCTGCAAAGCAGCCAAATCTGCATTTCGAGGAGCGCTTGCTCGAGCCTGACGCAATGTTCCCAATGCTTCTTGCACAAACCCCAGGTGCTGCTGTGTATCTGCCAACAACAAAGCAACATCCGGATGGTCAGGCTGCAATGCAAAGACCTGTTCCAAAACTGGAAAAGCCGCCGCAAACCGACCCATTTGCCAATCCAACCGACCCAATGCCAGCAACAAAACCGCTCTACCCGGCAAAGCAATCAATGCAGAGCGCAAAATCTCCGCTGCTCGCTCATATTTCCCGTTTTGCTGAAATATCTCGGCCCAATCCATCCAAAATGAAATCTCTTCTGGATGCATCAAAGCTGCCATCTCCAATCGTTCTTCTGCATCATCCAATCTCCCTAAACGGAACAAAGCCCGTCCACTCAAGCCATTTGCCCAACCATCATTCGGGTTCTTCGCCAAATATTGCTCACAAACCTCCAATGCTCGCTGTGCATTCCCAGTTTTCAAAGCGCAATTCGCCAGCAAAAGCGCATCCAATCCCGCTTTCTGGTACACAATTTCACGTTCAGCCAAAGACCCGCACCAATCCCCCTGCTCTTCCAACAAATGCGCTAACTGCTGTCGAAAACCAATTTTCTGGTCAGTTGCAATTGCAATTTTCTGGAATTTGATTGCTCCTTCCAAATCTCCCATTTGGTATAGTAACTGCCCAATCAACGCAAAAGATTCTCCATCCGCTTCCCCCGAAGCAAATAACCGATCGGCACATTGCTGTGCTTCAGAAAGCGCTCCTTTTTGCAAAAGTAACCTCAACCAAATCTTCCATTCCCTCTGCCAGTCCACGCCCAACATTAACCCCGGCAAACACTGCCACTGCTCCATACAAACCCGCCAGGTTTCAAACTGTTCCTGTACATCATAAGCAGTTTTTTCTGTAAACAAAATATCAAATTCGCAATCATTCATCAAAGCCGGCATACAATGCGAAGCACTACGCGCAAATGTACCAGCCTGGGCAAGATCACCCTCATGAAACCAAATTCCCGCCTGCCGTAAAGCAAGCTCAGCGCGCTGCGCTTGCAGCGCATCATCCGAGCGTTTCAAAAGCTCGGATGCCAGGCCAACCCTACCAGCCAGGGTGCACACCTCGGCCTGATATTGCCAATCCATTATCCCCCCTTGCTGTCCAGAATGCCAAATCGCTTCATCCCTATCAACAATTTCCTTTGCTAACAAAACCGCCATTTGCCGGCGCCCTTGTTTCACAACTTCCCGCAGCCAAATGATCTGCTCAGGCAATGAATTACGCCCCAAAACCGCCGAAAGGGCTTCCCTTTGCTGCTGCCCATCACGCCAATTCGTCAAAGCCAAATGCACGCCAAGCACAGCCCCTTGTTCTGCTGCAAGCAAAGCAATTGCATCCCATAACTCAGCAGCTCGCTCACTCATCCCAAACACACAAGCCAGAATCGTCATCCAATGTTGTGGCACGCTCAGATCCAAGCTCAACACCAATTGCCTCCACCCCACCTTTGATCCTGCCCGAAACAAAGCCAATGCAATCGCCGCAGCCTGTCGCAAGTCTTGCGGGGGCAGGTTATGCTGCCAAATTATTCCATCCAAATCCTCATCCGCCAAAACACCCAACGCCCGAAAAGCCCACCATTCAGGGCGCCAAATCTCGTCTTGATTCCGCTGTACAAGTTCTGAAAAATTATCTTCCGCCATGACATACGTCCAAATCAAGGCATCCTGGTGCAGCGCCGCCATCCCCGACAACACAGAAACATCGGTCAAATTTTTCACCCATGGCTCCAATGATATTGTATTCATTGTCTCCTCCCTACCTGCCCAACCCACGCATTACCCAATAAGCACCTGTCAACAGCAACAATCCAATCAATACCAGAAAGACACCCACACCCGTAGCAGTCTTTGACATCTGATTCAACGCATCCACCAACGCAGAGATATTTCCCACCAGACCTGAGATATCATCAGCAAGTCCTTTTTGTGCCAGTCGAGTTGTTTGCGCAGCAATCGTATGCAAATTTCCACCCGCCCCCTTAAACAGCAGCAAAAACACACCCACCCCAAACGTCAAAACCCCCAAAACCAACAAACACATCGCCAGCAAAACACCAAATTGTTCCAGACTCAAATCAAGCATCTCAACCTCCAGTTCTTATATCTGGAGAGAGTTGCAAGAATTGTGCCAGCTTTGGATTAAGATGCTATGGATTGAACAACATCCGATGGCAAATGAGATAAATCTATTACCTCTCCATCACAAAACAGCATCGCCCGCTCCATCGCGTGATTCAATTCGCGAATATTTCCCGGCCAACAATAATTCACCAGCGCCTGCAAAGCGCGCGGCGTAATATCACGCACATTCATTCCCAATCGAGCATTGTTCTTGCGCATGAAAAATCCCACCAATTCAGGAATGTCTACCCGACGCTCGCGCAATGGCAGAAGGTGCAAATCTACCACCTTCAAACGGTAGTATAAATCCTGTCGAAAAATACCATCTTGAATCATAGCTGCCAGGTTACGATTCGAAGCTGCAATCAACTGCACATCCACATGAATTAAAGTCGTTCCTCCAACGCGTCGAAAACTACGTTCCTCAATCGCGCGCAGCAACTTGGCCTGAATATCCAATGGCATGGATGAAATCTCATCCAGGAACAAAATTCCACCATCCGCCACCTCCATTAACCCATGCTTACGCTTTTCGGCTCCAGTGAACGCTCCAGCCTCATACCCAAACAGTTCGGCCTCCAACATAGTTGGCTGTATTGCTGCGCAATTGATCGCAATAAAAGGTTTTTGCGCCCGAGAACCATTTTGGTGAATATATTGCGCCAGCATATCCTTTCCAGTCCCCGTTTCACCAGTAATCAAGACCGATAAAGAAGTCATTGCTGCTCGTCGCGCCTGCGAAAGAAGCATCTCAAACGCACTCGTTTTACCCATCACCATCCTATCTTTTGAATGTTGCGACTGCCGCAAATGCGCCAGTTCGCGGCGCATCGCCACCAATTCACAAGCACGCTGTAATGACTGCTCCAATTGGCTGAATTGGATCGGCTTTTGCAAAAAATCATGCGCTCCATTCTTCATAGCATCTACCGCCATTTGAATATCACCAAATGCAGTAATTAAGATGACTGGCGGTCGCATTGCCATTGTAGATGTTTCATACAACAGATTCGGCCCATATCCATCCGGCAATTGCACATCCAGTAATATCACATCAGCTGCCCCGCGCCCCAGACAAGTCCGCGCCTCGGCCAGGGTGCCAACCCCAATCACCTCATACCCCTGAGCAGATAAAAACTCACCAATATTCTCACGGGCGTGATCCTCATCATCCACGATCAAAATTGTTAGGCTCATGCAACCTCCTGATACACTGGCAAATAAACGGAAAAAATTGTCCCGCCCGGAAAAGTTTCGGTACCAATCACCCCTTCATGCGCTGTAATAATTCGCTTACAAATTGCCAACCCCAACCCAGTGCCTTGTGGCTTGGTTGTCACAAATGGCTCAAACAGACGCGGTAAAATTTCCGCAGGAATACCAGGGCCAGTATCTGAAATTGTGATCTTAACCTGTGAACGTTGTCCCAACACCCGTTTCATTTGCAAATGAATTCCAAGTGTACCCCCAGCTGTTACCTTCATCGCGTCAATCGCGTTCCCAATTAAGTTGGTAAATACCTGTTCCAGCAATCGCATATCCCCAGCTACTGCAACCAAATCCTCATCCGCCTGAAATACCACCTCGACATTATTACGCATCATAGCCGGGCGCCAGCGATCCACCACACGCTGCAAAAACGCCTGTAAATCCAATGCATCAATTGCCGGTTGAATCGAGCGCGAAAACGACAACACCGATTCCATCAAGTGCGAAAGGCGCAAACAATCCCCCATCATGCGCTGAATGACATTCATATTTGAATCTCCCGACGGCAATCGGCTTGCCAACAATTGCAAGCCGGTTGAAATGTTGTTAATCGGGTTGCGCACTTCATGCGCAAAAACCGCCGTAAACTCACCCAACACCGCCCGATGCTCCAATTGTTGTGAACGTTGCCGGTTTTGCTCTTGTTCACTTTGATCGCTAATAAAAATCAGGATCGCCAATAGTTCTCCTCCATCCATTACCGGCACGACCTCAACCCGTGCCGGAAAGGCCAATCCATTTCGTCGGTGCAATGACTCATCTCCCAAATTATGAGTTGGCAATCCATGACAGGCCATTTCCAGAGCGTTTAAAATACGATCTGGACCAATCAAGATATTCTCAACCCGCTGTTGATATACCTCTTCGCTTGCATATCCCAGCAGCCATTCTGCTGCCGGGTTCAGCGCCAAAACCCGCAGTTCTGGTGAAACCATCACCACCCCATCAGACATACTTTCCAGCACCTGCTCATCCAATCTGCGTTTCAATCGCTCTGCTTCCTGTTGCTCTTGGAACGCCAATCGCTTTCGCCGCATTCTCAGCTCGCCCAAAATCGCCAGACCACACACCTCCAGCATGCCGGTTAGCCAGGTGCTATTTGAACGTCCCATCCCACCTACCACCAATAAACCAAGGCTATCCGGCAAATCTCCCAACAGTTTGGAAGCCACATACTCAAGCTCCGCCACTCGACCAGCGCGGTGAAGTTCATTCATCACCCGTCGCCCCGGAGTCCATAAAATCGTCCCCGAGAGCCGCATCCAATCTGCCGAAGATAATTCATCAGGGAACAAGCCAGCGCCAACCTCATTTCCCTTACGCAAAACTGGCAAATCATCAACTGGAAAATACAGACAGGCTATCTCCACATCACACAAACGTTGCACA
This sequence comes from uncultured Anaerolinea sp., assembly GCA_964453115.1. Lineage (GTDB taxonomy): Bacteria > Chloroflexota > Anaerolineae > Anaerolineales > Anaerolineaceae > JAIWNK01. The sequence continues at coordinate 47,259 of CAYVRT010000007.1, forward strand.
CAATTCAGTGCCAAAGTCATAAACTCGTCCAGGTTCTTTGCTTCATGTAAGCGTTGTAAACCGATCAGCGCCTCAATTCTTTCTTCAAACGCGGCCTGTGCCAGCATAGACAGGGAGTGAAATGTTACCAAAAGCCATTGCCCTTTTAAATCCAACGTATACGTCTCACAAGCCAAGCGCACCGATGAGCGCTTTCGTCTGTGTACTCCCAAATGCAATGACATATCCGAACGCAATCCATCCACAGGCAAATTGTCCAACAAATCAGTCGGCTTGTGACGCACCACCTCATCAAAGGAAAAGGCCGTCAACTCCAAAAAAGCTGCATTTGCAAACACAATTTCCTGTCGTTCCAAATCCATTAGCAAAAGCGGTTGCCTGAAAACCGCCAAAGCGCTCACCACCAACCCCAATTCCTGGCGCTCCACAAACAAACCACGCCACAAGCCCAAATTAGAGCGATTCACACCGCCCACCTTTCATTGCCCCGCGCAACGCAGCCGACAAAATCCCCTCTAACCGACGATACTTTGCCACTGTCCTGCGCGCCACATAAATTCCCTGTTCCGCCAATTTTTCCACCAATTCCGCATCAGATAAAGGACGCAACTCATTTTCAATCACTTCACGCAGCACCGAACGCACACCCAAACTATGCACAAACAAGTTTGAGAGCGGAACCATACGACCATTCGGCAATTGTAACACCTTGTTCGCAACAGCGCGCGAGATCGTAGATGGATGCACACCCAGTCGCTTCGCCAAACAGAAACGCGTTAAAGGTTTCAGTTTTGTCTCATCATGCAACAAGAACTCTCGATCTTCCACCGCCAATATTTTCATCATCCCTTGCAATGTGTGATTGCGTTGCTTCAAACATTTAATGAGCAAAGAAGCCCGCTCCAAATCTGCACGCATTTCGTCTTGCTGCTCTCCATCCACCTGCTTAACCACTTGCTTATATAAAGGATTGATCCTCAATGTGCCAGCCAATGGATGAACAATCTCAATCATCAATTGCGCACCCCCGTTTAATTCATTCACACTACAAATAATATCCGGCAAATGATATACGTTGACAGGGCGGTGTCCGCCCAAATTATCTCCCCAACTCGCACGCCCCGGAAATGGATTAAGTTTTTGCCCAATATAAAACGCTGACCGCTCCACTTCCTCCGCAGAACAGCCAAATTGCTGAGCCAATTGGACATACAGCCGCCGCCCAAGCATTTCCCATCCATCCTCAATTAACCGCCGTGCCAAAATCCCCCCATTACCCTCATCCCCCAAAACATTCAACTGCACCAACAAGGCCTCCTTTGGCGTCGCAGAACCAACTCCAATTGGATCGCTTTGCTGAATTAATCGCTTGACTTTCAGCACCTGTTCCACAGGCACATGATGGTACCAGGCCACCTCCTCCAAAGACAAATCCACCAAGCCATCCTCATCCAAATGATTCAGCCAATAAGCCGCCAGTATACGTTCCTTACTGTCCAACATCGGTGCAATTTGTCTCAAAACGTGTTCAGCCAGGCTAACCGCTTCCTTCAAATCTCGGTCACTCTCCTCGCCATCGGCCCAAACATCTCCAAAATTTGCACGATACGGCGTATCCCATTCACCGCGCTGTGAAATAAACACAATTGGCTCATCCCCATCGGAAGACTTCGAGCGCGTACAAATTGAACACAAGCCGCGCGCAGGCAAAAGCCGACGGCAAACAGGGCAACGCCGCTCTTCCACCATTTCGAGCGCAGGATTTTGGCTCAACTGAGACTGAACATATTGTTGTAATTCCATCGTAGAAAACGAAACCAGGCTCATCGTTTGTACCAGATGGGCCTTTGTGGTCATTCGCAGCGAGTGTTGTTGAAAATGAAGCATAAATCCTCGTTCACAAAGTATATTCGCTTTCTTAACAGGTTGCAAGTTTTGTGCCAGCCCAGGCGAAAATCAGTGGTAAAATCCCATCATTCCTGATAAAAAACCATGTCCAAAAATATACCCACTCTCACTATCATTGGCGGCGGGTTAGCTGGCTGTGAAGCAGCCTGGCAAGCCGCTCAGCGTGGTGTTAAAGTTGAACTATATGAAATGCGCCAGTTCCCACTCCACAACACCACAGGCGCTCATCACAGCGATGCGCTAGCAGAACTCGTCTGCTCCAATTCACTCGGCTCAAACCAAGTAGAACGTGCCGCAGGACTGCTTAAAGAAGAATTACGCCGCATGGATTCACTGCTGATGCACTGCGCTGACCGCTCTGCGTTGCCGTCCGGCAGCGCCCTGGCTGTAGATCGCCAGCAATTCTCACAATCTGTCACAAACGCCATTCAATCACATCCCAAGATTTGCATCATCCGCCAGCTTGTCACCCAGGTGCCTTCCACTGCCACCATCATTGCCAGCGGTCCGCTCACCCATCCAGGTTTGATTGCCGATCTGCAACGCTATACTGAAGCCAAAAATCTGTTTTTTTTCGATGCCATTGCGCCCATTGTATCTGCCGAATCAATCCAAATGGACATTGCCTATCGCGCATCGCGTTATGACCGTCGAGAAAACGAAGGAGATTACATCAATTGCCCTTTCAACACTGCCGAATATCAGACCTTTATCACAAACTTGCTCAGTGCGAAACGCATTCCACTTAAAACGTTCGAACAAGAAATTGAACAAGGTGTTTGTGCAGGTGTCGGCCCATACTTCGAAGGCTGCCTACCCATTGAAGTGCTTGCCGCCCGAGACCCCCAAGCGCTCACCTATGGACCATTGCGCCCGATTGGCCTGTGGAACCCCCATACCCGCAGTCGCCCTCACGCAGTTTTGCAATTACGTCAGGAAAATCAGGCTGCAACCCAATATAACCTGGTTGGATGCCAAACCAATCTCACAACCCCAGAACAAGAACGCGTCTTTCGGCTTGTCCCAGGCCTACAAAATGCAACCTTTGTTCGCTACGGCCAAATGCATCGCAACACCTATATTGCTTCGCCGCTCTTATTAACCCCAACTTTACAGTTGCGATCTCGCCCCGACCTCTTCTTCGCTGGACAAATTGCTGGCATTGAAGGCTATGTTGGCAGCATTGCCACCGGCTTACTTGCCGGCTGGAACGCAGCCCGATTGTTATCGAATCTCACTCCAATTCAACTCCCCATCGAAACCATGCTTGGTGCATTATGCCATACCATCTCCAACTCTCCCATTGAAACCTTCCAGCCCATCAAAGCCAATTTTGGCCTTCTCCCTCTTCTGTCCAATCCATTGCGCAGCAAAGCACAACGTTCAGAAGCCTACTCCCAACGCGCGTTGGATGTGCTGCAAACTTTCTTGGCTCACTTTTGAAAGACAACCATGAAAAGAAACCCCACTCTCACCATCCTGGCTACCATTCTTGGATTAGCCGTACTGATTGCGCTGGGCTACCAGATCGGCAATTCGCTTCTCAATAACGCTTCAACAGAATTCAACGGTCAGCGCGCCTATCAAGATGTTCAAACCCAACACGAACTAGGCCCACGCTTGCCCGGAACACCCGCCCACACGGCCATCGAAGGTTTAGTGCGCCAGGAATTGCAACCATACGGCTGGCAAATTGAAGTCCAGGCAATCGAATATCGCGATCATACGGCCCGTAACATTATCGCTCGACGTGGTCAGGGCGATTCCTGGGTTATTCTTGGCGCCCATTACGACTCCCGGCTGCGTGCCGATGCTGAAAAAGATCCCATCCTGGCCGCTCAGCCCGTCCCTGGAGCCAATGATGGCGCATCCGGCGTTGCGGTTTTGCTAGAGCTTGGCCGCACACTTCCAAAAGACCTGCAAAAAGAAATCTGGCTCGTCTTTTTCGACCTGGAAGACCAGGGCAACCTTCCTGGCTGGGACTGGATATTGGGATCTACTGCCTTTGCCGAAGCACTACAAGGCCAACCTACCGCTGTCATCATCATAGACATGATTGGCGACGCTGACTTAAATATTCACAAAGAAAAAAATTCCACCCCCGAATTGAACGATCAAATCTGGCAAACCGCCGCCGACCTTGGCTATGCACAGCAATTCCAACCAAATTATAAGTACAGAATCCTGGACGACCATTTACCTTTCCTCCAAAAAAATATCCCTGCCGTAGACATCATAGATTTTGATTATCCATACTGGCACACCCTGCAAGATACCCCCGATAAAGTCTCCGCCAATAGCCTCGAAGCCGTTGGTCGAACGCTCTGGACATGGCTGGTACAAAAATAGCATAAACTCACCCATAAAAAAGGCGTCTTGACAGTAGCCAAAAAACAAAACCTGTCGTACACTTAAGCATAGATGGACGAACTCATTCTGCTAAAAACGATCCGCAATCCATGGCTCAACCGTGCCACACAATCACTGGCCCACGGTTCAGGTCTGCGCGATAACCTGCGTCCACAGCTTGAACGCTTCTTTGAGCTCTTAGAACAAGCTGTTGAAACCGGAGATGCCTCCTGGCTTGATTCTATTTTACAAGTTTGGGCTACTTCCCTGACAGAAAGCGAACTCGAAAATAGCTGGAGCAATCTGACTGCTTTTTTGCGCGATTTATTAACGCTCACTTTTGAAATCAGTCGCGAAACCCTCACCGAAGGTCAGGCTCTTGCCTTGATGGGCGTCCTGTTACCCGTTTTTGCTCATGCATCACAACGCATCGCCCAATACGAAATGGAAGCCAAGGTCACCTATATCTCCAATCAACTCACACAGGTAAGACAAACTCTTGAGCGCCTCGACCGCAGCAAGTCAGACTTTATTGCCATTGCCGCACACGAACTGAAAACCCCTCTAACACTCATCGAGGGCTATGCCGCCATCTTACGCGAAAGCATGGAAAGCCAAAAAATTGCCACCCCAGGAAGCAGCGAACTATTAACAGGCATTAGCAGCGGCACCCATCGCCTGCATGACATCATCAATGACATGATTGATGTTTCTATGATTGATAACAATCTTTTGTCCCTCAGTTTCCAGCCCGTTTGGCTCAATCGCCTTTTCATCATTCTCGAAGGCGAGGCCAAACCTGCCATTGCCGAACGACGACAAAAATTGGAAATTCGCAACTTTCCAGGCTGTAGCGAAATGACCTTTGCAGACCCCGAACGCCTCCTCCAGGCCTTCCGCAACCTGGTGTCTAACGCCATCAAATATACACCCGATGGCGGAACCATTCGCGTTGACGGGCGAAAACTCCCCGGATTTATTGAAGTCATCGTTCAGGACTCCGGCATTGGCATTGCTCCAGAAGACCAAACCCTCATCTTTGAAAAGTTTGGGCGCCTGGGCAATACCGCTCTCCATTCCAGCAGCAAGGTCAAATTCAAAGGCGGAGGCCCTGGCCTGGGCCTCCACATCGCAAAAGGCATCATCGAAGCACACGGCGGTACCATCTGGGTCGAATCCATGGGCTACGATGAAACAAAATGCCCTGGTTCCACATTTCACATCTTCCTCCCCATTCGCACTACCCCGCCCGACGATTCCTCGGCGCGCCTTTTCGCGCCACTCAGTCAAGCTGTACACGCATCCTAAAAAACTTAAACTAGCGAGGTCACCATGTCCAACAGTTTCATTCGCCCAGCCGATCGAATTGCTTCTTTTAAGCCGTACTTCTTTGCAGCTCTTGCCCAAAAACTGAACGCTCTACGAGCGCAAGGGATGAGCATCATCCGCATTGATATGGGCTCCCCTGACCTGCCACCAACTGAGTTCATTATCAATGCACTCGACCAATCTGCTCGCCGCCCTGATACGCATGGCTACACCCCCAATGGCGGAACGCCTGCTTTTCGGCAAGCTATCGCAACATACTACAAAAATCGCTTTGGTGTAGAATTGGACCCCAAAACAGAAACTCTAACCCTGTTAGGCTCCAAAGAAGGTCTCTTTAACCTCAGTCAGGTTATGCTCAACCCAGGCGATGTAGCCCTTGTGCCAGACCCCGGCTACCCCGTCTACTCAGCCAGCGGAATCATTGCAGGTGCTGAAATCTACAACCTGCCCATCCTCAAAGAAAACGACTTCCTGCCCGACCTCAACTCCATCCCGGTTGAAATCTTGCGCCGCTCCAGGTTGCTCTGGCTCAACTACCCCAACAACCCCACCGGTGCCATTGCCCCCTTTGAGTTTTTCGAACAAGCCGTTGAGTTTGCCCACAAGCACCAAATTATCATTGCCCACGACGCCCCCTACGCCGATATTTGCTTTGATGGCTATCGCGCCCCCAGCATGCTACAGGTTCCTGGCGCCAAAGAAGTCGTCATCGAGTTCAATTCCCTGTCCAAAGCCTACAATATGGCCGGCTGGCGGCTCGGTATGGCTGTTGGCAATGCCCAGGTGATTAACTACCTGCACACCTATAAAAGCCAAATGGATTCATCGCACTTCCAACCAATCCTCGATGCCGGCATTGCCGCACTCACCAGTGACCAATCCTGGCTCGAAGATCGCAATCTCATCTACCAGGAACGCCGTGATATTGTGTTGAGTGCTTTACGAAAAATCGGCTTTGCTGTTGATACCCCACCTGCGGCCATCTATGTCTGGGCCCATCTCCCGCAAGACGAAACAGATAGCATCGCCTATTGCGACCGACTGCTGCAAGAAACTGGCGTCAGCACTACTCCCGGCGTTGTCTATGGCAAGCACGGCGAAGGCTATGTTCGCGTTTCTCTTGGTACCGAAACCGATAGCATCCGCCAGGCAATGGAACGCTGGATTGCCTGGTCAGAAAAGAAAAGATAATCATGTCAAAAAGAACCCCCGAAAACACCCGTCCGCCTGTAGAACGCGCCTTTCTCGTTGGTGTCAATCTGCGCAGCGATCCGGGTATTCTATCATTGGAAGAGTCGCTCGCAGAACTTGCACTGTTATGTGAAACCGCAGGCCTGGAAGTTGTGGGTGAAACCGTCCAGAACCTCGATACCCCGCACCCCGACACCTTCATCGGATCGGGAAAAGTTGAGGAAATTAAGGCTCTGGCCGAAGAAACTCTTGCCGATGTCATCATCTTTGATAACGAACTACTCCCCCGTCATCAGCGCGAGCTAGAAGAACGTTTCGAATCAGCAGTGCGTGTTCTGGACCGGACTGCCCTCATCCTGGATATTTTTGCCCAACATGCCATCACACGCGAGGGCGCATTGCAAGTTGAACTTGCACAATACGAGTACCGTCTACCTCGCCTCACCCGCGCCTGGACTCATCTGGCCCGTCAGGCAGGAGGCGGAGGAGGACGCACAGGCAGCATTGGCGGCGTTGGTCTGCGTGGCCCTGGCGAAACTCAACTCGAAATTGATCGGCGCGAGATCCGTCACCGTATCTCACACCTCAAAGAAGAAATCGAAAAAGTGCGCGCCCATCGTAGCAACTACCGCGCCCAACGCAAACGTTCTCACATTCCCATCATCTCCATTGTTGGCTATACCAATGCCGGAAAATCCACCCTGCTCAATCGCCTTGCCAAATCAAGTGTTTATGTTGCCAACCAGCTCTTTGCCACCCTCGACCCAACCACGCGGCGCGTTACTCTACCCGGCGGACACATTGCCCTCTTTACAGATACCGTCGGGTTTATTCAAAAGTTGCCCACGCAGCTAATTGCCGCTTTCCGCGCCACGCTGGAAGAAATTACCGAAGCCGATCTGCTCATCCATCTGGTAGACATTACTCATCCCAATGCCCTGGCACAATTCAAATCTGTTCAACAAACCTTGATAGAAATCGGTGCCGGTCACATCCCGGTTATCACCGCCCTCAACAAAACCGATCGCCTGAAAAACCAGCCCGCCATCAGCGAATACAGCAACGCAATCCCCATTTCAGCCCTCAAAGGACAGGGATTGCCCGATCTGCTACAGTCCATCGAACAGGAACTATTCGAAACCTATGTTCCCATTTATGTTCGTCTGCCCTACCAACAAGGACAACTCATCTCCCTCTTTCACGAAGAGGGCCGAATTGAAACTGTCGAACATGATCGCCACGGCGTTGTCATGAAAGGGCAAATCCCCGTCCGTTTGCTGGCTCGTTTCCAGCCCTTCTTACAACCGACCAAAACCACCCCCAGGTGATTGCAATGGAAAAATTCTCTCAGTTCATTGATAAACTATCTAATTTCTTTGCACCCCGCAAAGGGCTACTCCCTCTCATTGGCATTTTACTGATCCTGCTCAACTTCATTATCAGTCTATTGCCCCTTGGATGGTTCGCCTCATCCGATATTCTTTTGCATCTCGGAATCATCATTGCTATCCTTGGCCTCATGCTGGCCTGGGCGCTCTAAAAACACACCATTTAAACAGAAACGGGCCGCATAACGGCCCGTTTTCTGTGTTTGAGAAAAACTACTTCGATTTCTTTTCTTTATCCATATTGATCACTTCGCGACCCTGGTAATGCCCACAACTCGGGCAAACCGTGTGCGAAAGGCGCATCTCACCACAATTGCTGCACTGCACCAGATTCAACGGCTGCAACGCGTCCTGGGCGCGACGGCGATCGCGGCGACCCTTCGAATGTTTCCGTTTTGGTTGAGGAACCATGCCATACTCCTATAGAATAACTTATCGCTGTAAAACACAACCTGCCTATTATACCTGTGCCACCTTGATAATGTCAAGGAATCCTGCCTCTTTTTTGTAATTTTGTACGCCGCATCTTTCGTCCAGCTCGCATCATCCGCTCAATCCATCCAGCCAATGCCTCCGGCTGCGGATATGACAACAAAGGCCAGGGCATCACCCCATGCCGCTCAAGCACCGCATTTGCCGCCAAAATCCCTGTTGCACAGGCGCGCTCCATAAACAACGCCGGCAGCGGATCTCGAACCCAATCTCCACAGCAAACCAGTCCCGGCCATTCCGTCATCACCCCCAGGTGCTGCTCAGGCATTCCAAGTCCAAACAAAGTATGTGTTGTTGCATTGCGCTGTAAATGATGCGCGATACGATGCTCTCGCAGCTCAGGAAATGCCGACTGCACATCTAAAATCGCGCGACTGATCAATAGCGAATCTGGCTCCTGCAAAACCTTTGGCGGCCCATATACATGCACCTCCAACACACTACCGCCCGTCTTTCGCCTCCAAGCAACATATGGATCATAAATTCGATCCAACCAAAAGAAATTATCCAAGATAAAGTCACCACTAAAAATTCCAGCCTCAGCCCCCGGCCAAGGCGTTGTATCAAACCAGAAACGCAACACAGCATTTGCAGTGCCTTGCGGCCAATACCAGCTTTCGCGCTCCAACCCACTCTCGGCCATTAAATTTTGTGCAGCCGGAGCATCCACAGCCAACACAACTTCTCTGCAATCAAGTGTTACCTCCACCTCTGCCCGCCTTACCCAAACTCGCCAACCATTTAGCCCTCGTTCCAGACGGATAACACGTGCCTCCGTCTGCACTTCTCCACCCAACGCAATCACACGCTTTGCCAAAGGCTCAACCAGCGTTTCCCCGCTCTGACCCGGCAAATACCCAAAAGCCCAGGCATCACGCCTCAAAACAGTGTAAAAACGCAAAAATGCCAAAAATCCAGCCAATGGAATTTCATCTGGATTCGCCGCTAGCCCAGAACGCGCCAACCCAACAAACAAAGCTCGTAAGCCCGGAGGCCAGCCGCGCAGCAAATTCGAAAGCCGCATCCCCGCCAATGGTTGTTGTTCGGCTAATGGATCCACCCCAATAGCAAACACCAATCCATACCAGGCCAGCGGCAATGCCAACCAGTCCTGTACAGTCATTGTTGACCAAAAATCAGGCCGCATAAACATCCCCAAATAATGAAATGGTGCAGGCATCAGGCTGTGTCGAATTGCACTGCCGATATTGGCCGATCGAACATAGCTTCCATAACGCAGAATCCAGCGTTCTTCACGAGCTGGCACCAACACCGGACGCAAACCATGCCTGGCAAGCATCGCCTGAAAATTACGATACCCAGACCACACACCATGCACCCCATGTTCCAACACAAAAGCCTGGTCTTGGACCTTTACCACATCCCCAACCGCCAAACGCCCCCCCAACCGCGAGTCCGCTTCCAACACCAAGGGCGAAATTCCCCGCTCGGCCAGATGTAATGCAGCCGAAAGCCCAGCCAGCCCGCCCCCCACCACCACAACTTCAGTCAAGCTGTTCCTCCTCAACCCGCAAGCCCAAAGCTTGCAAACACCCCTCACCCAAAACCCGTGCTGGAGAAAGCAATCCCCGCTCTGTCACCGCTCCAGACAAAATCTGCCCCACCGCCCGCGCCAAAATCAGCGCCGTTTGTTCATAAACCCCTTGCCCAATCACTGAAACTCGACAACTTTCACCACTTCCCCTCTGCACAAAAACAGCTACTTCAAACTCATCCCGACTACGAATGCCATCTTGCACCGCCGGGTACAACTTAAGCAGCCCCAATGGTAGCTCACGAAGCACTGAACGAGCCAGGAGAGCAAACAAAGGCACCAGCAACGGCGCCCACAAAAACATTCCCGGAGACCCCGTCATCCAACTACCCACCGACTGTACTGGCACATGCAGCGGCCAGGCCACCGTTTCACAACTAGGAAAACTCAATGCCATTTTCCTGCCATACCACAAATCAAACTGCCGCACCCGGCTTCCAGGCAATCTTCCATGCAATCGTCCATTTTGATACACAAACCACGAAGTGCCAAGCGCTCGAATCGCCGAACGTCGAGTTCCATCGCTTGCCCCCTTACCCGGCACATGATAAACCACATCCGCCCTGCGATAAGCCCCCTCCTGCATTTTTGCGACCATCATTGCAACAGCACAATCCGAAACTGCAACCTCAAAAGCACAGGCTGGCACAACAATGACTCGGTTACTTTTTGCTAGACCGTCATAGGCGCGTAACCTGACCACAAAGCCAAGTTCATTGGTTGTATCCAAATAATGAACACCACCTAACACCGTTGCCCGAACAACAGCCTCTCCCAGGTCAGTAAACGGCCCAACACAATTAATTAGCACCCGTGTCCCCTTCAACAAACACGGCAAATCGTCCGCTCGCCTGACATCAACTTGCAGGCATGCCGGCCTGGCGCTCAAGCTATCTGCCAGTTCACAAAGTTTCGAGAGCGAACGCCCGGCCAAACGATAGGGCAAACCAGCAGCATCTATCGCATTCGCCACCAAACGCCCCGTATACCCTGTCGCTCCCAAAATGGTAATCATGTGCAGGTCATCCTGGGGCAAAAATTGCCACGTGTCCATGACGACTATGCCGAGAAGTCAACAACTCGCGTGCCAAAACCAGTGGGTGCGTCTGCATCAGCGAAGGCTCCAAATAACACTGTTGGAAACAGCTCGTGCAGGTCTGCGGAGGCCTTCCATAACGCTGCAAGGCCAATGTCAATGCTTCATCCCAATAATCCACATCCTGCAAACGGCAAGGCCGCCCGCCTTGTTCGCCACCATCCCGTTCAATGGGGCGGCAAGGAAACGTGAGGCTACCATCCACCCAAATGCGCGGGTTTAGCGTCGGATAACACGCAAACGTCTCAAAACGTCGCAAAGCTCTCAAATAGGCCCAACTGCCAAGCACAGGGCCACCGTTTCGTTTCTCTTCCATCAAACCATCCAGAAAATCTGCATATTGCTGCGAAACCAGCACATCGTAATGCGGCCAATGATGAACAGCCTGAGGTGAAAAAGCCGCCAAAACACCGTGTTTACGGCAAAAATCCAATACCCGGTTCGCACCCGGCAAAGTCTGTGGCGTCAAAACGCAATTAACCACCAGAGCAAAGCCTAATGTGCGTTGCAATGCAGCCGCCCTTCGCAAATTATCCAAAATGGTTTCAGCCACCAAAGGTGAAACGCCAATCACCCCTGCCCAATATGGCATATCTACAGAATCCAGACTAACCACCACTCGGTCTAACAAAGCCAACAGTTTCTCGCGTCCGCTCAACAAACTGCCATTGGTCAACAAAGTCAAATGCCGAAAACGCAAATTTAATTTGGCATACCGCACCAATTCTTCCAACTCTGGCACCAACAATGGCTCGCCGCCAGTCAAAATCAAACAATCCATTCCTGATCGAATCGTGCGCAAAACTCTACGTGCTTCATCCAAAGGTAAGGGCCGCTCCTGCATAGCATTCCGATGCGCCCCAAAATCCTCACAATATACACAATTCAAGTTACATTGCGCCGTCAGGTAAAAAGTAGCCACCAAGGGGCGCAATATCGAATCGCCGCCTAACAAACGCAAAACATTTTGCACATAATTCCTGGGCAGCAACACAATAACGCCTCAACTCCGACGATTTGCCAAACGTCTCACACCCCAGTCTCGTCCATCTTTCGGGGGTTCATCTCCCCCAGCGCGGCGAACCAGGTTAAGTGCCTCCTGTGAACAGACAGACACACACAAACCGCACCCCACACACCGAATGTCACGAACTTCCATCACGCCCGCGTCCGTCAATGCCAATGCATTAAAAGCGCACACATCCAGACAAACGCCACAACCAAGACAAAGCGCAGCATCCACCGCGCACACAAATCCCGAATGCGCTACCACATTCGCAATTCCAAGTTCAGCCATACCGCGCAGCACGCTACAAGAACAGGTACAGCAGTTGCACAAATACCAAAGCTCCTCTTGCTGATTGCTCACACAATGTACCAGCCCAGCCTCAGCCGCCCGACGCAGCGTATGCAATGCTTCGTCATATGTCAAAGCTCGAATTGTCGCATTCCCATCAAACGCAGATGGCTTTGCGCTCAAAACCATACACACATCTACCGGATGCTCACAACCTTTACCAATCAATGCCTGCTGGGTTCGACAAATACAATCCATCACCCCCCACGCCGATGCAGCCCGCAAAATTTCCGTTACACTTTCAAAAGGCCGCACCTCTAAATCGTTGCGAATGCTCTGCCGCACCGGCACCACGCGATGCACCTGCGGTTCGATTCGCAACGATTTCACAAAAGCACCCTGATAATACGCCTCAAACAGACGGGCAAATTCCTCATCCAGCCGTCCCACTTGTGCCTCATAAATTCCAACCACAAATGGCATCAGTCCAAATCCTGGACGACCATCCCCTGTTTTGCCAAATGCCACCAATCCCTTGCGCGTCATCTGTTTCAATAATTCTGACACATTCCGCATTTCACGACCAAGCCGCAGCGCAACCTGCGCAGCGGTTTCCATTTCAGCGCTCAAATTTATTGCAAGTTCCGCCTCTTCAACAGAAAACAGTTTTGCCAGCACCTGCAAATCTGCTGCATCTGCTGCTTCAGGAAAACCATTTGGCAACGCGTCCAATTTCTCCGCCAATTGCCGATACGCCAAGTTGAACGCCTCACGTTTCAATGAATACTCCTTAATCATAGATGTTCGAATTATACCGTTTTTCACCAATTCGCGACAAACAACGGGCTGTCTTTTCGCTATAATCATTCTACTCTTTCTTAAGGCCTGATCATGATCCTGAGACCCTACACTCCATCAACCGATTTTGAAACGCTGGTTGAGTTGCGCCAACGTGTCGAACAAGAAGACCAACAAGGCATTGATGTCAGCCCACAAGCAATTGCACACCAATTGCAAATACCTGGTCACATTCCTGAACAAGACCGCTGGGTAGTGGAAGGACAAAACGCGTTGCTCGCCTGCGGCTGGATCTGGCATGTTCCAGAAAGCAACACCGCCCAATTACAAGTGATTACCACCCCAAGCCACCGCCGCCAAGGCCTAGCAAACGCCATCTTACCCAAACTCATTGCTCGCGCCCAAGAAAGAAATGTCACGCAGATCGTCAGCTATGCCAGAGGACACGATCCAGCTGCCGAGGCACTGGCTCAAAAACATAAGTTTGCCTTCGATTGGCTCTACTTAGAGATGCGTAGCTTCTCGCTCCCTCCCACTTGGCTCACCCCCCTGCCAAAAGGCTACACCATCCATCCCTATATCACGCTCAATGACCTGCCCCTGCTCACCTATGCAATGAACACAGCCTACGCAGGCCAACCCGGACATCAAGAAGCCGCGCAAGAACAAATGGCGGCCTGGCTGCCCGAATTCAGCCCAGAAAGCCTGCTTCTTCTTTTCTCGCCCCAACAAGAAGTCTGCGGCATTTGTCGCTGCGAAGTCAGCGCAGAACGCAGTAAACGCAACAATCAACCCACAGGCTATATAGATGCCCCAGGAATTTTTGTCGAACACCGCAGCCTGGAACTCTATCAGGCCCTGTTAAGCGCAGCGATTCAATGGCTACACGCAAAGGAGTGCCTGATCGCAGAAATGGAAAGCTGGGGAGAACCGGATGAACGCATCAACTGCTATCAACAACGTGGCTTTCAAATCATCCGTTCCATCCAGGCCTATTCCTTATCCATGGTGAAATCATGAAATACCTATTCCTTGTTCTTGCGATTATCCCCTTATCTGTTTTCTCCTTTCTGATCAGCTCGTTTTCTGCCCCCAAAGCTGCCGATCTACTAATTTATGATGAAACTCTTGCAACCGGCTGGGAAAACTGGTCTTGGGACACACTTGTGCAATTCAACAACCCCAACCCTGTCCACAATGGCAACTCATCCATTTCTGTCAGCTATCAACAGGGTTGGGGCGGGTTATATCTTGCATACCCGCAGACCCTCTCAGGGAGCGACTATCTCTCCATCCGCTTTTGGGTCCATGGCGGCACCCAGGCTGGACAGTCCATTCTAATTGGCCTCAATGACGGAGGCCCAACCTACTCGTTGACCATCCAAAATACAGGCTGGCAACAAATCACAATTCCGCTCTCTGACCTGGGCAGCCCAAGCCAGATTGATTCAATTGTCTGGCAAAATAACACCGCAGCCCCCCAACCCACCTTCTATCTGGACGAAATCACCCTGATGGGAAACACAACGCCCCCAACGCCAACCAGCGCACCAGAACTAAGCGTTCATGCCTCTATGAACCATCATCCCATCTCGCCCTTCATCTACGGCATGAACTTCCCAGACGCCGACCTGGCACAAGAATTACAGCTCCCAATTGCACGCTGGGGTGGCAATGCCACCACACGCTACAACTGGCAATACGACATCTCCAATCAGGCAATGGATTGGTATTACGAAAATTACCAGCAAAACGCCGAACACACCCGACTTGAACAATTTATCGAACAAAACCTTGCCTCAGAAACCGAAAGCATTGTAACACTACCTCTCATTGGCTGGATGCCCAAAAACGATCCCCTTGCCTGTAGTTTCAGCATCGAAAAATATGGGCCCCAGCAAGATAACGACTGGCAATGGCGTCCGAATTGCGGTAATGGCATTCGCAACAATGGCACCCTCATCACCAATAACGACCCCAACGATACCAGTATGCCTATTACCCCAGCAAATGTTTCAAGTGAAATCCAATACCTGATCGGCCAATATCAATCCGCAGATCAGGGAGGGGTGGCATTCTACAATCTCGACAACGAACCCATGCTCTGGTACGACACCCATCGTGATGTCCATCCATCCCCCACCACATACGACGAAATGCGCGACCGTACCATCGCCTATGCTGCCGCCATCAAACAAACCGACCCACAAGCACAAACTCTTGGCCCTGTCACCTGGGGCTGGACAGCCTACTTTTGGTCCGCATACGATTGGGAATCGGGGGATGAGTGGTGGCTTAACCCCCAAGATCGCAACGCGCATAGTGGAATGCCCTTCACCGCCTGGTATTTACAGCAACTAAAAACCTATCAAGATCAGCACGGCACGCGCCTGCTTGACTATCTAGATTTACACTATTACCCCGCTGCAAACCAGGTTGCTCTCTCTCCCGCTGGAAACGCCACCATACAAGCCCTGCGTCTTCGCTCAACCCGCTCGCTTTGGGATGCAAACTATGTTGATGAGAGTTGGATTGGCGAATCAGCTGAAGGCCCCTATGTTCGACTGATTCCGCGCATGAAAGAGTGGGTCAATACCTACTATCCCGGCACCCGTCTTGCCATCACCGAATATAACTGGGGTGGGCTAGAACATATCAACGGTGCCCTGGCCCAAGCAGATGTCTTAGGCATCTTTGGGCGTGAAGGCCTAGACCTCGCCACAATTTGGGGACCACCTAGCAGCAACCAGCCTGGTGCATATGCCTTCCGCATCTACCTTAACTACGATGGACAAGGCAGTCACTTTGGTGAGACGAGCATCCAGGCCAACAGCACCAATCAAGATCGCCTTGCCATCTATGCTAGCCAGCGCACCAGCGATAACGCATTGACTCTCATCATCATCAACAAAACCGCGTCCAACCTGATCAGCCCCCTATCCTTGCAGGGTTTTTCTCCATCCACCTACGCTCAGGTCTACCGTTACAGCACAGCGGATTTACACCACATCCAGCGCCAGAACAATCTTATTGTTTCAGAGCATGGGTTCACAACCACCTACCCGGCAAACTCCATCACCCTTATTGTCATACTGCCCGATAGCGCTGCTCAACCCAAATTGCTCTTCCTTCCGGCACTAACACGCTAAGTTACGGATTCCCCAAAAGTTCGGTACCTTGTAAGTAAGCCACACGCTGTGCCAGAAAATCTCGCACCACCTGCACAGATTGTTCATAAGATTCTGCTGACGCATACTTTTCATCCTGATTAACCGATTCTATCAATTTTACATAATGCTCCAAATCTACCTGAATGGCTCCTGAAACAAACACTTCCTGATACACGAATTTCAATTTTTCTTCATACAAAGCCCGGAAAACAGCACTACTCAAAAATCGCTTCACCAGAATATTCTGCCCACCCCCCAGCCCATTGGGCCGCACCTGTTGTCCCTCATAATACAAGTTATAGCTTGCCACTCCATCCAAATCCCCCATCCGTACTCCCAGCCCGCCCAAGCTCTCGTTTGTATCCCACATCAACAATGTAAAACGATCTTCCACATCATCATAATACAAATAGTAGTTATTATTCATACCAGCAATTGAGTCAATGTTGACCAGCAAATTACTCAAAGCCAGGTATGTCGCAAACGAATCAACATTCAAATAGGCCGCCAACTCTTGCTCAAATGTTTCATCATCGGATTCGCTCAAAAAGCGGCTAAAAGCAATCAAGGGTGCCATATCCGCATCGTTAACCCGCGTCTGCTGCGTGAAGCTATTTTCATAAGCGCTCGGTTCTTCCCCAAGATAACTCAGACTTGACCCAAGTTCAGCTTTATATAACACGCCATGACTGTTTTCAAAATACTGTGCGACATACTCCTGGTTAACAAGCTCGGAAATCACATACAACTGTTCATCCGCTCCATTCAAGCCAAAACCCACATAACTCGTTCGCGTTGCTGGCAACCCCACCAAACGCGCCATATCATTGGTTACCGGCTCATTCAGCATTGCTGCATCATAGTTAACCCCATAATTACGAATCGCTATTGCACTATGCCCCTGATAACTTTGCCCATCCACAAATGCGTCAAACTTGATCATGAACGGAATTTTCACCGTCCCTGTATTTTGTATATCTGATGCCCCTGGTTGAAATTTCTGTCCACCACCAGGACCGCCCGGGGGCATACTCATCGGCCAATTTTGCCCGGTCGGAAAATCAGGACGGCCTTGTTGCTCATCAGCCCGTTCAACGCGATTCATTTTCATCCCACCACCTAACGCAGTACGCAAAGAAGCATTACCCTTCAAACGAATCCCAACCTCTGACACCTGCACACCATCTACAATTATATCCGCCGGAAAATACTCCTTCTCTCCCATATTCTGATAAGCGCTGATCATTTGCTGATAATCTGCTTCGTCCATCTTCACCTGCACATGATGAACCAAACGATCATCGAACAAATCAATTTCATTCTCATAATCCTGACCATCTATTGATTGAGAATCTGTTTCAACTCTAGAACTGCTTGTATAAGCAATCACCCGTTGATTGCCGAACAGCAATGTGGTAAAGACCAAAAACCATAACAAAACAGCAACGACCCACCAGTTTCGCTTCCAGTGCATACTCATTTCATCCTCCTCTACAAATCCGTACTGTTATAACCAACCATCAACGACACCTTGTGATTACCGTTCAAAGCCCGAATTTCCGCCAAAAAGATCTCAATTTGCCCTTCTTTTTTCATGCTGATATTGTAAGTGAGTTCTGTCAATAAACCACCATGCACCGTATCAACACTAATCAACTCAGCGCTATTGGTATATTTCAGCAACACCGGCTCAAACAAACGCTCAAACCCCATTCCTTCCGCGACCTGTATTCGCAAAATCTGATTGGATACCTGACGAGCAAACCAATTAAAGCGCGTCATCAACAAAATAATCAAGCTGATTAAAACGGCTCCCACCACAGCCAGCAAATAGAATTTTGTCCCAATCGCCATTCCAATCGCCATTGTAAAGAAGATAAATCCAACATCGCGCGTCTCCTTCACTGCATTACGAAAACGAATGATGGAAAGTGCCCCCACCAGCGAAAACGCCCGTGCAATATTCGATCCCACAACCATCATCACCAATGCCACAACCATCCCATTCAAGACCAGGGTATAAACGAAACTCTGTGTATAAGAAGTTCCACGATGCGTAATTTTGTAAATCCAGCCAATGAAAGCACTGAGCAAGAAACTCAACGTCATGCCCAGAACCACATCCAGTACTGAAAACTCTCCGGTCAAATCCTGAAAATTGAAGATGTCCATCGTTCATTCCTTTCTTTTTAAATAAATCAAGCCATAACCAACGGATTCATCGGGATAACCAGGCCAGCACCCTCGATCCCACAACAATACTTACTTATTCGCACCATCTGCAATTGCTGCCAAGATACCAACTCCGTCAGCCAGAATGGAATCCGCTCATTGACCTTGATCTCCATCACCACCTTATCTGCATCCAAAACAGGCAACCCGCTCCTGCCGTCTTCCATACGACGTGCGCCTATCCCACAGGTCAAATCACGATCAAAAGTCACTCGAAGCCCCAAATCATTGGCTTGGCCAACCCAGGCCTCTCGTTCATAGCGAATTACACTGGTTGGTAATAAATTATATTGCCATGAAAATGTCAACACCTCCTCCACAAACGCCCGCTCTTGCGGTGTATGAGCAACAAGTTCCCGTCCAGTACACAAATTTAATGCCTGCCAATAAGGCAGTTTGATACGCCTCTTTTGCGTTACGCGGTCTAATCGCTGTTTGATTTCAACAAACACATCAGTCTGATCATCCAATTCATCTCCATGCTCATACCAGCGAATACGAAGCTTACGCCGGAATTTAACCCCGTCTCGCTTTTCCCAATAGCAACGCAAGTTCGGCGAATCGTAATATAAACTTGACACAGCATACCGTCCCCCATGATCATCCGGTAACAAATAATCCATCAACGCCAATCGCACCCGTTCAGTTTGTGCAAGGGTTAACAAATACTTTAGCTCAAAGCGATTAAAACGCCGAATGGCATGACTTAAGTGTTCCATCGCATTTTCATTACATCCTTTCCAGCTCATTCTATCCAACCATGCTGTGAAAAGCCCCAGAACTTGCTGTGAATGAATTGAGAAATTCCCATTCGCAATCCCATTTCACAGCTTTTTCACAGCTAAGCCAGTTATAGTAGTGTATGATAAGATAAAGAAGCGAGGATGCCATGCAAACGGTCTTGATTGTAGATGACGATTCAAAACTGCTAAAAATGTTGCAGCGCACATTAATCTATGAAAACCTCTCTGTTCTTACAGCAACCAATGGCTTAGAAGCGCTGCCACTAATTCAAACTCATCACCCCGACTTATTAATTATTGATTGGATGATGCCGAAAATGGACGGTATTACCCTCATCGAACACCTGCGCGCCGAGGAAAACCACACGCTGGTGCTCATGCTCACCGCCCGAGATGCAATCGAAAACCGGGTTGCCGGTTTAGAAAGCGGTGCAGATGATTACCTGGTTAAACCATTTGCCCCAGCCGAATTGGTTGCACGAGTGCATGCCTTATTGCGTCGTTCTGCCCCACAAATCGAAAATCAGCCGCTTGTCTACGCAGATCTACTGCTTGACCCGCAAACACATCAGGCAGAACGAGCAGGAAGCCCGCTTTCACTTACTTTGACCGAATTTAAATTACTACACCTGTTTTTACGCCACCCGCGCCAGGTATTGGAACGCGGACAAATTCTCAACGAAGTTTGGGGGTTTGATTTTGGTGGTGATAGCAACGTCCTTGAAATCTATATCAGTTATCTGCGCAAAAAACTCGAAACCCAAGGGCGTCCGCGCCTCATCCAAACTGTGCGCGGCATCGGTTATGCACTTCGCGAGGAATGATGTCCATACGTCTCCGATTCACACTTCTCTACAACGTCATCCTCGCCATCACCTTACTGGCCTTTGGATTCGTCCTCTATTCCATTCAGGCATCAACCATTCACAAAGCCATCAAAAACGATCTAATCAAAAGCAGCCAACACATTGAAGGTGCTTTATTGCGCGGTGAGAGCATTTCCATCACAGCGCAATTTAACAATCCGCCTCCCCCCCCTGTACCTTTTCAAACTTTTTCCGACCAACGCGACTTCCAGCGTCTACCAGAACGCGAAATTGTGCGCATCCTCAACATGCAAGGCGACCTGCTCGCCAGCCCGCTAGGCCTGACCGAAGAAGCCCTTCCCCTCAGCAAACAGGGGCTAAGTAACTTGCAAGCCGGACAGGATTGGTGGGAAATTGGCATATACAACGAAACTGTATTAATTTACAGTCACCCAATTCAGGCGCGCGGGCAACCAGCGCTCATCCTTCAAGTCGCACGTCCTCTCACTGAGAGCCAGCGTACACTCCAAGCACTTGCGCGCACGCTCTTGCTTGCCAGCCTGGTCACTCTGTTCATCGCCTTTGGCATCGGCTGGATATTATCCGGCATCACCCTGCGCCCCATTCACCGCATCACCCAAACAGCGCAATTGATTGGCAGCGAACGTGACCTGACCCGCCGAGTGCATTACACTGGCCCGTCCGATGAAGTTGGACAACTCGCGGCAACCTTCAATGCTATGTTACATCAAATCGAGCAGGCCTATCGCCAAGTTGCCGAGGCGCTCTCACAGCAGCGTAAATTTGTTGCCGACGTTTCACATGAATTACGTACTCCACTCACCACCCTGCGCGGCAACCTCGGCTTACTGCGTCGTGTTCCGCCCATCCCTGCCACCGAACAGAATGATATTCTCAATGACATGGTTGAGGAAAGCGATCGCCTCATCCGACTGGTTAACGACATCTTGATTCTTGCCCGGGCCGATGCTGAACGCAGTTTGCTGCGCACACCGCTTTCCATCCTACCCATCTTGCAAGAAACCTGTCGCCAGGCACAAACTCTTGATCCACAACGTGCAATCTCCATCTGCGCCCCCGAACTCACCATCCTTGGCGACCGAGATGCATTCAAACAAATCATCCTTATCCTGCTCGATAATGCAATTAAACACGCCGATGGCAATATAGAAATTCGCGCCCGACAAGTTGATGAAAAAATTGAAATTGAAGTTCAGGACTATGGGCCAGGCATCCCAGCAGATAAAATCGCCCATATTTTTGAACGGTTCTATCGTTCCGAAGAAAAAAACCAGCCACCAGGTTTTGGCCTGGGCCTATCCATTGCCAGGTCTCTTGTTGAAGGACAAGGCGGCAGAATTGAAGTGAACAGTCGCCCTGGTCAGGGCACCTGCATCCGTCTATGCTTCATCCGGGGCTGAATCTATCTCATCCCCCCAGTTCATCTCTCTCAACGACGGATGAATGTGAATATTGATCTGATCCCGGCCAACAAAAGTCCCGCCACTGACATGAACATCGCCCGCAATTTCAGCTCCAGTACCGGCATCATTCAATTGCTGCTTCTGCTGCTGAATCCGGAGAACAGCACGCCGCAATAAATCATTACCCGGATTTCGTTGACGCGCTCCAACCATCAGTTCACTTAAACGGCCTTCTGAATCAGCCCAGCGCAACAACTTAAATACAACATCCCTGAGCGCCCCTCGCCCAACAACCTCCTCCAATTCCACCCCTAAAACATAATACACCATCCGCTGCAAATCATCCCAATTCGGAAACGAATCCAACAATGCCCGCTCATATGCCTGAAAATCTTTTTTATTGACAGCCATTTGCAGCACCTCAAATAACAAAAATGCAAACTCTGCCTCATTATACTCTAAAGAACGGTCTTTTCACCCCGAAAACCTTTGTTTCCCTGTATAATTAGCCCAGAAATTTGCCCAAACCTGCTTCAGGATTATCGTTTCAATGAAAAACTTGAGTCCCAAAGAAGAAGAACGCCTGGAAAAAGCTCTCCTATCTGCCTTTCCATCTTGTGGTGAGTTGGAGAGAATGCTACAACACAAAATGAGTGTTAACCTAAACGAAATTGTTCGTGAAGACCTGGACTTAACCACCACGGCACACAAATTGGTACGCTGGGCTATTTCGCAGGGGCGTATCGTCGAGTTGATTAAATCCGCTCGCAAGCAAAATCCTGGAAACCCGGAGCTGAAAGCCTTTTATCAAGACTTCGTCGGCCCGACACTTCCAGGTTGGTTAACAACGCAAAGAATCTTCTACTCGGTTTTATCCATCGCGTTAATTTTCCTCATTCTGAGCATGTCCGGCGTATTCACACCGCGTCCCACGCCACAACCCATGACAGCCACACCCACTCCCAGCGCAACAAATAATTCAACCCCAACCTCGCTCCCCACCCACACCCCAACACCGCAACCATCAGCCACGCAAACAACAACACCAACGGACACTCCCACACCGCTGCCTTCGTCAACAGCGACTGAAACCCCCACTCCCACCATTACCACCCCACCGCCAGATATGATCACCGACCCACAGGATGGGATGATCCTGATCCGCATTCCTGCTGGTGAATTTCAAATGGGAAGTAACCCACAAAAAGACCGCGATACGCGCCAGGATGAAATCCCACTCCACCCCGTAACTCTGGATGAATACTGGATGGACCAAACCGAAGTCACCAACGCCATGTATCAAAAATGCGTTGCCGCGGGTGTATGCATCGAACCCAAACACGCTTCAGCCCAACAACCCGATTACTACACCAATCCAGTTTTTGCTAACTATCCCGTCATCAATGTTACCTGGTACCAAGCCGCCACCTATTGCAACTGGGCCGGCCGCCGTCTGCCTACTGAAGCCGAATGGGAAAAAGCTGCACGCGGCCCCGATGCCCGCATCTATCCTTGGGGCAGCGACTTGGCCCCCACCTGTAACCGCACAGGCAACCCCAGCGACCGACTGGCAAATTTCAATGGCTGTGCGGAAGATACAACTGCGGTCACGGATTATAATGGTCTCAGTTATTATGGCCTATTGGGTATGGCCGGCAACGCCCAAGAATGGGTTCAAGATCGCTACGATGCAAATTATTACCGCATCTCGCCAATCAGCAATCCTGCCGGCCCCGGAAGTGGCAATCAGCGTGTGCTGCGCGGCGGCAGTTTTGGTATGCCAAAAAACAACATTCGCTCTGCATCACGCAACTATTTCGAACCCAATCGCGGCGAAAACACAATCGGCTTTCGTTGTGCCATCACCACACCTTAGGATATCACAGTGAATGAAAAAGCTGGGGCTCAAATCAGCCGCAAAGCCTTTTTGCAATCCTTTTTTATCCTGCTGACCCTCATAATCATTGCTGGAATTCTGACGCGCACCATCCCGGCAGGCACATATCAGCGCATTGAAACAGCACAAGGCCGGCTGGTACTTGACCCAACTTCTTATCAAACCATTGAACGCCCCAATTATTCCATCTGGCGTTGGTTTACCGCTCCAATTGAAGTTCTAGCCGGCCCCGATGCCCTCATCCTCATCACTATTTTAATCTTCATCTTGCTCGTCAGCGCTGCCTTTGCCATTCTCGATAAAACCGACATCCTCGCAACTGCCCTGAGCACCATTGTTGATAAATTCGGCAGCCGAAAATACATCCTCCTGCCAATCATCACCTTCTTCTTCATGTTCATGGGCGCATTTTTTGGCCTTTTCGAGGAAATCCTCCCCCTTGTACCATTGCTCATTGCGCTTTCTTACTCTTTAGGTTGGGATGCCCTTGTTGGTCTCGGCATGAGCATCTTTGCTGCAAATATGGGATTTTCTGCCGCCATCACCAATCCTTTTACCATCGGTGTTGCTCAACGAATGGCGGATCTGCCCTTATTTTCCGGCGCATGGCTACGCCTGCCCATTTTCATTGTCATTTACATTGCACTAACCATCTTCCTGCTCGCCTATG
Source organism: uncultured Anaerolinea sp. (assembly GCA_964453115.1). Classification (GTDB taxonomy): domain Bacteria; phylum Chloroflexota; class Anaerolineae; order Anaerolineales; family Anaerolineaceae; genus JAIWNK01. The sequence goes on from CAYVRT010000007.1 coordinate 71,625, forward strand.
CCCAACGCATTGAACAAACGCCACAACGCTCACTGTTATGGGGCGAAGACAGTGCAGAACGTGCAAAATACCGCGCCACCACATCTGCCCACGCTCTCCCCAAACCATCTGGTCTGCGCGGCGCAAGTATCTGGTTCTTGAGTTTTATCATCCTCATTCTGGCAGTGCTGATCAGCGCCCCCCTCATTCCCACCCTTAGCGATTACAGCCTGCCAATAGTTGGCGTCCTGTTTTTTATTGGAGGCCTTGGAGCAGGCCTGCTCAGCCACCCCAAACCCGGTCTTGTCCAAAACGCCCTCTTCGAAGGGTTGATCGGTATGGCTCCTGGCATCCCGCTTATTCTCATGGCTGCCGCCATCCAACACATCATCCGTAGTGGCAGCGTGATGGACACCATCCTGCACGCTGCAGCTGGGCTATTTCAGGCCGCTACACCGCTCACAGCAGCCTATCTCATCTTGGGTTTGGCACTGCTCATTGAATTTTTTATCGGCTCCGGTGGGGCCAAAGCAGTCCTCATGATGCCGCTGCTCCTTCCGCTTGCCGATTTGGTCGGCATCACCCGTCAGGTGACAGTCCTTGCCTACTGCTTTGGTGATGGTTTCTCAAACCTGGCCTACCCTACCAACCCTGTTCTACTCATTGCCCTGGGTTTGGCTGGTGTGCATTACGCCCGTTGGATGCGCTGGACAGCCCCGATTTGGCTAGCGATCCTCGCCATCACAGCTTTCTTTTTGTGGCTTGCAACCAGGGTTGGATATGGGCCTTTCTAAACCAACCCGAATAGTTTTTTCAAACGGCACCTTCTCCTAAGAGTGCAGTTTTTATTATCACCCCACAGCCATATACAAAACATTATACGAGTACGGGTTTTGCTTGCGTAACACGCCGCAAGACCTTATACTCATCCTTGTACATCGGCAAAACAAAACGCCGAAAACCAAATACATTTTTTATACAAGGAGACAAAAAATGAACGCCCTTCGGACGATTAGCCTGTTCACCATTTTTGCACTTGCACTCGCGGCTTGTGCACCAGCAGCCACACCCACACCAGCCCCAACTGCAATCCCAACCCAGCCCCCTTTGCCAACTGCCACGCCAGAACCACCCAAAACCATCCTTGATATTGCTGCTGGCGACCCCCGCTTCTCCACCCTTTCTGCTGCCGTTCAAGCAGCAGATCTGACGGAAACCCTCGAATCAGAAGGACCATTTACCGTGTTTGCACCAACCGATGATGCATTCGCAAAATTACCAGCTGGAACTCTTGATGAACTGCTCAAACCCGAAAACAAACAACAGTTGATTGATATCTTACTCTATCATGTTGTCCCCGGCAAAATCAGCGCTAGCGATGTCGTAAAAGTATCCAATGCAACCACTGCCCTGGGCCAGGATATAACCGTCAAAGTAGACATGGGAAACGTCTACATCAACGACGCCAAAGTAATCCTCACCGACATCATCGCATCAAACGGCATCATTCATGTCATAGATACCGTCATCCTTCCTCCCACTCCACAAGCGGATATTGTTGACACAGCAATTGCCGACGGACGCTTCAAAACCCTTGTCGCTGCTTTGCAAGCCGCCGAACTGGTTGAGACACTGAAAGCTCCAGGAACATTTACAGTTTTCGCACCCACAGATGAGGCCTTCGCAAAATTACCTCCAGGAACCCTGGATGAACTGCTCAAGCCAGAAAATAAGCAAAAACTAGCCAACATTCTTCTCTACCATGTTCTCCCCAGCAAAGTAATGGCAGAAAAAGTTGTCAAGTTAACCGACGCTCGTACAGCGCTTGGGCAAAACGTAACCTTCAAAGTTGATATGAATAAAGTCTATATCAACGACGCTCAAATTGTCATCACTGACATTGAAACCTCAAACGGCGTCATCCATGTCATTGATACAGTCATCCTGCCCAAACCTGATCTGGTAGATACAGCCATTGCAGATGGACGCTTTACAAAACTTGTTACCGCTTTACAAGCTGCCGAACTAGTGGAAACCCTCAAAGGAGACGGTCCATTTACAGTCTTTGCACCCACAGACGAGGCCTTTGAAAAACTTCCTGCTGGCACGCTTGAATCACTCCTAAACCCCGAGAATAAACAAAAACTGAGCGATATTCTCCTCTACCATGTTGTTCCCGGCAAAGTAATAGCAGAGGAAGTCGTCAAACTCAGTAGCGCCGACACAGCACTTGGCAAAGCAATTACAATCAAAGTAATGGATGGGACGGTGTACATCAACGACGCCAAAGTCGTTATCACCGATATCCAGACCGCCAATGGTGTGATCCACGTAATTGATGCGGTACTTCTCCCGCCCCAATAAAACCTTGACACACTTATCGGTTGGTTCACGGCCTGCGGCGGCAGGCCGTGAACGCTTAACACACACCTAAACCTGTTTTCACATATCGTTAACATCCCAACAGTACAATTTCAAATACATTTCTTGGAAAGCGAGCCATCCTCATGCCAAACTCGACCACCGTCCTCTTTTTATGCACCGGGAATTCTGCCCGCAGCCAAATGGCAGAAGCGTTTCTCCGTCACTATGGCGGCGATCGCTTTCTTGCCCACAGTGCTGGTCTACAGCCAAAAGGCATCCATCCATTCACCATTCAGGTCATGCAAGAAGTTGGCCTCGACCTGATCAATCAACGGTCTAAAGGTGTTGAAGAGTTTTTGAGCAAAGTCTTTGTTCATCACCTTATCACTGTTTGTGATCATGCAGATCAAAATTGTCCCACCACCTGGCCCGGCATCATTCGCCGAGAACACTGGTCATTTCCCGATCCTGCCAGTTTCGAGGGCAGCCCAGAAGAACAATTAGCTTTCTTTCGATCTGTTCGCGATCAAATTGAAGCCAGGATTCGCTCCTGGATTTCAACGCAAAATGCAGCCGGATAAATAATTTCCGCTCCAGGCCAAAGCTCCTGCGCCCGCCCAAGCAACTCAGGGCGCACAACCACCAAGGCCAACTGCATTGGGTGACTCACAATCACCTCAAACGCTGCCATCCATCCTATATCAAAATTGAATTCCAGCGGGCCAAGCTCATCAATAACGAGCAAGTCCCCTACCGCTCTGCCAAGCACTGTATTTCCCCAAATCAAGGTTTGCGGGTTAAAAAACCATTCCCCAAAAGGCAAATCCTCGTCACCCCGCCGGATGCGAGCTGCCAACCGTCTTCGTTCACCGCTACCTAAATCCTCACTCCAAATCTCCGTTTTTACACCATCTACAAAAAGCCCCGGGGAAAGAATTCCAACAACTTGCCGTCCCTGAATACGCGCCCGCTGCGCCAAAGCCGCACAAAATGTTGTTTTCCCGCTCCCGCTAACCCCACTCACCAACCAAATTTTCACAGCTTTGCCTCATTAATGCCCTCAATCAATTTTTCCACCGTCAGCAACCGCACTCCCCCTCGTGAACGAATTTGCCGAAAAGTTGCGCCTTGGCGCACCAAACGCAATGTCTCATCCACATCCTCCACCACTGTTCCAGATAGAACATCAACCCCCAAATCAAACATCAATGGCGAAAGCGGCGTACTGGGACCCAAAACCAATACCTTTGCCCCTGGTCTGCGCAGTTGCAACAACCCTTCAAATGTTCCATTAATCAGCGTCATTGCCGTAATTGCTAACACATCTGCCTGCGGCAACACATCCGGTGCAGCTGACGCTGGCAAATCATCCCCACAGGGATTTAACTCGAGCACCCATAATTTTTCCACCTTGTCTCGCAAACGATCCACAAACGGGAAACGACCTACTACTGCCACACAGCCATTGCTTCCCTGCTGAGCAATATAATCCTCTGCTGCAAGTTCCATCGGATTCTTCATCGGCGGCAATAGCGCATTGATTGTAGCCAATCCCAAAGCCGCTTCTGTATAACTATCCGAGAAAATTCCCGCCACCAAGTCGGCGCTTGATCTCCCCTCCAATTGTCCTGCCGAGCGCACAGCCGGACGGCGCGCATGTTCAAACTCAGCATTTGCCAGCGTTGCTGCCAAACCGCAACGCCGCTCCCCGGAAACTTGCACCACAACCGCCGTCCAGAACAACCCCATTGTCACATTTTCCACCCTGCCTTCTGGCAGCGAATCCACCAATCGTCGCATCCACTCCATCACATCACCTCAATGAAACTTCGTATCTCAAGTACGATTATAGCCCCAAAAGCACAAATTGTACCCAGTAGAAGAAGCACCTGCCCGAATCCGCTTCAGGCTTTGCTCATCACCTCAACCGAAAGTTTGTTGTCGAGCAAGCAGTCAAAACCACTAAAAACATCCAGCCCCACCGGTTTGTGGGGCTGGATCTATCATTCTCAATCAAACTTCGCTTAACGCTCTACACCAAAATCCACATCCGCCGGCATCCCCGGCTTCAATGCTCCATCCGGGTTAGCAATTACAATTTCCACCGCATACACCGTGGCCTTGCGTCCCTCCACCGTTTGCACATTCCGCGGCGTAAATTCTGCTTCATCCGCAACACGCAACACTGTGCCATTGAAAACACGCTCCGGGAAGGAATCCACCATCACCCGCACAGATTGTCCAATCTCAACCCGCCCATAGGCATCCTCAGGAACATACACTGTCAGGCGCACTTGATCCAGCTGTCCAATTGTCATTACTGTCATCCCGGCTCCAGCCAATTCCCCCACCTGAACATTACGTGCCATCACCACTCCATCCACAGGAGCAAGAACTTCCATCTTCTTCAACTGCAAATCCAGTAATGCCAAAGCCGCCTGAGCCTGCTGCTGCCCCGCCAACGCCTGCTCCACCTGTGCTTCGGCGGAAGACAGAGCAGCCCTTGCCCCCTCAACCTCCAAGGACAAATCATTGCGCTGGAAACTATCCAACATCAAGAGCGCATTTTCTAACCTTGTCTTGGAAATCGCCAGCTTCGCTCGCGCTTCCAGCACCTCATTTGCCGCCGCTGTCGTCAGAATCCGGTCATAATCACGCTGCGTTGTCTCAAGATTTGAAAGCGCTGCATCATACTCCTTTTGAGCCATTTCCTTCAGCAGTTCATTATTCAATGCTGCGCTTGCCTGATTCAATGTCTGTTCAGCAACCAAAAAACGCAGCCTTGCATCGGCTAAAGCTTTCTCCATTGCTACGAAATCACCATTACTCGCCTTGCCCTGCACAGTCTCCAGATTTTCCTCCTCACGCGCAACTGCCTCTTCTGCCTGCGCAACTTCACGCTCAGCCGCGGCAAGGTTTTCCTCAGGCAAGTAGTACCAACTTGGCTGCTCAAACTGCGTGGGGATAGGCGCGTTCCACAAAGAAGGTTGGGACTGCAAACGCTGAAGCTCCATCAGCCGAGCACCTTGCTCCGCTCGTTGCAATTGAATCTGCGCCGCATTCAACTGTCGCTGCGCCGCGAGCAAACCTGCATCGGCAACAGCAACTCCCGCAAGCGCTTGTTCCCTCTGCACTACCGCAACTTCGTCATCCAGCTCGAACAAAACATTGCCAGACTTCACCTCATCCCCCTCTTCATAGAATATCGTCGCCAGTTTGCCACCAATCTCCGGAGACACATCAAAACGTTCTGCCGAAATTGTCCCCGAAGCAGTCAATTTTCCCGAAGATTGCGCAGTTGCACAACCAGAGATCAATAAACTAACCAGAATCATTAACCCAATCATTTTCTTAAACATCGTTCAACTCCTTGTAAAAAAGTCACCCACATTACTATAGTTTCTTCTGGAATGTTGCGACCGATGCCGCAAAATACACCACACTCAAAATAATCAGCGCCCGAATGGAAGGCCATAGAAAGGCAAACCCTACCCCCTTGACCATAATACCCCGAATGATCACCAAAAAATGCGTAATTGGCAACATCTCTCCAAACCAATAGGTTACCCATGGCATACCCTGGCGGCTAAACATTAACCCCGAAAGGATAATTGCCGGAATTAGCACAATTCCCACTGCCAGGTACATTGCCTGCATCTGGGTACGAGAAATATTGGAAATCAGCACCCCCATGCCCAATGAGCCGAGAATAAAGATCGTTGAGAGCAATACCAACAACCAAAAACTTCCTTGTACAACGACATCAAATAAATACATTGCAACCAACAAAGTTGCAATTGTATTAAAAATACCCACCACCAAATAGGGCAAAATTTTACCTAACACCAGCTCCCAAGATTGAATCGGCGTCACCACCAATTGCTCCATTGTCCCTTGTTCGCGCTCACGCACAATCGCCAAAGCAGTTAACAACAAAGCCTGCACTTGTAAAACCATTGCTGTCAGACCCGGAATCATATATAACTTACTTTTACCATCCGGGTTATACAGCGTCTTTGTAAATGTTTGTACTGGCAATTGCAAACCGCTCATGCCCAAAGACGCCCCTGCGCCACTCAAACGCTCGGTCAAAATTTTCTGTGTGGCCACCTGTGCAATTGTCTCCAGTTTCAAGTTCGTGGTCTGTGCATCAGAGGGATCAGAACCATTTACATAAAATTGTACTTGCGCTGCTTGTCCTGTCGCCAGCTTACGCCCAAAATCCTCCGGGATGAAAATACCCGCAGAAACAACTTCTCGGTCGAGCAAATCCAGAATTTCTGCTTCACTCAAAACATCATACGTTATCTCAAATTGTTCGCTAGATGTAAAATATTCCAGATAGCGCCGACTCTCATCGGTCTTGGAAAGGTCAACAACAGCTAGGCGAATGTTCTTTGACTCGCCCGAAACCCCATATCCCAAAAGCACCAGCAAAAATGTTGGCAAAATCACAATAATTGCCAGTGTACGATAATCTCGCAGAATATGGTAAAACTCTTTCCGCATAATTGTCCATAATCGGCCCATCTCAGCCTCCTCTCTCCGCAGCCTTCAGCCGCGCCTCAATCATTGAAATAAACACATCTTCCAGCGATGGCAAAATCACCTCAAACTCAGTCACGTCCAACCGTGCCAAAACCAGCGCCTTCTTCAACACACCTACTACCCGCTCATCCCGTACCGCCACATGCAGCCGCACACCATGAACAGATGTATCCAGAACGCCCGGAACCTGATCAGCCGTCTCGGCAGCACGCAGCAAATCAGCACACGCAAACTGGATCAACACCCCCGGAAACTCATCCTTCAATCGTTCTGGGCTTGCCAGTGCCACCAGCTGCGCTTGATACATCATTCCAATTGTGTTGCAATATTCAGCTTCATCCATATAGTGTGTGGTTGCCAACACCGAAACGCCATCCCCAGCCATTTGGTAAATTAAATCCCAAAACTCGCGTCGCGAAACCGGATCTACCCCGGCGGTTGCTTCATCCAGAAACAACATCGGCGGACGATGTGCAATTGCACAAGCCAGCGCCAGGCGTTGCCGCCATGCGCCCGAAAGAGAACGAGTCAGTTCACGCTGATGATGTCGCAAACCGGCTTGATCCATCAAGTCATCCACCCGCTTTCGTCGCTCACTAGCAGGCACGCCATAGACTGCCGAATAGAATTCAATATTTTCCCGAGCTGTTAAATCATCATATAAAGAAAAACGCTGCGACATATATCCTATCTGGCGCTTAATTGCCTCTGCCTCTCTGCGAATATCATACCCCAGCACCTCAGCTTCCCCCTCGCTCGGCCCCAAAATCCCACACAGCATACGAATTGTTGTCGTTTTGCCCGCCCCGTTGGGCCCTAACAAGCCAAAAATCTCCCCCTTGGGGATATAAAAATTAACCCGATCTACGGCCACAAAATCTCCAAATCTTCGGAACAAATCATGAGTCTGCACCGCATTCGTATACGCGTTCATTCTCCTCCTCGCTGTTTTTCCACCAAGTGGATGAAGACATCTTCCATCGTACGGCGCGCCGGACGCACCAGTTTAATTTCCGCTCCAGCCTTGCGCAGAGTCCCTTCCAGTGCTCGTGCAGCCTTAGACGCATCCTGAACAAACAGTCGCAACCGATCACCAATTGGCCGCCATTCCATCACAAGGGTCGCCTCGCTCACCACTTGACGCATTAACTTACGCGGCTTTGCTTTGACCTCAACCACCTCAAAAGGCAAAGTGCATTGCAATTCATTTGGCGTGCCCATCGTCAACAACCGACCATCATACAAAACCCCAACCCGATGACAACGCTCTGCCTCATCCATATACGGGGTTGAAACAAGCACAGTAACGCCCAATTGCACCACCTGCGCCAGAATCAACCACAATTCTCGCCGCGAAACCGGATCTACCCCCGTTGATGGCTCATCCAGCAACAGCACCTGTGGTTCATGTAGCAGCGAACAGGCCAAGGCCAATTTCTTCTTCATTCCCCCCGAAAGGTTAGCCGCCCGGCGATTCACAAATGGCGCCAATCGTGTAAAACCCAACATTTTCTCAATCCGATCCTGCTTCTTATCTCGTCGAACACCATTTGCGTCCGCAAAGAAATTCAGATTCTCTGCAACCGAAAGATCTGGATACAGACTGAAGTTTTGTGGCATATAACCAATGAACCGCCGCACTGCCTCAGCATCGCGCTGTATATCATGCCCGCCAACCCACGCTTGCCCAGCACTTGCCTCAAGCACCGTCGCCAAAATACGCAGCGTTGTAGTCTTTCCTGCTCCATCCGGCCCCAATAACCCATACATCTGTCCAGCCGGAATACTCAAATTCAGCCCATCCAAGGCCAGCATTCCATTACGCTGATTTCGATACCGTTTGGTTAACCCACTGGTTTCAATGAGAGGCATATCCTGCTTGGGAGCAACTTTCTCATCTATCCTGGCTCGTTTCCATGGCAAAACTGGCATTCGCTCTCCTTTGTTGCACTTCACTACTTTATTTATTTATACAAATGCAACGCGCAAACTCACAGGTGTTAACCGCCATCCAGTTCCATGACGGCAATCATTGATTTGCATGAGCAGCGTCATTTCCCATCGCAGCCACTTCTTTTCGCTTAAATTTGTGTTAATATCAATATATGCACGCTCACCCACCAATTGAACCAGACCTCATTCGCATCTTTCGCTTCTTCGCCATTGCTGAAACGATTGCTTTTCTCCTCGTACCCGTTGGAGAATGGCTTTTCAGTGGCTCCCCCTCCCAATTTTATACCGATCCCTTCTACATCATCTTCCTTCAGGCTCTCTTCCTCTCAATCTATTTATCCATTCCCTGGTTACAACGGAAACTGCGACAAGCATATCTCTTGCTTGCCCTACTCTTTGCCATCCTCATCCCCAGCATTGTCGTCAACATTGATATTACACTGCGAATCCTCAATCAACAAGAAATTGAGCTATATCGCTTATGGGCCTTACTGCCCCTGCTCATGATTCCACTTGTTCCCACAGCCTGGCAATACACCTTTCGCACCGTTCTGCTCCTCTTCACCGGACTTGGCCTGTTCGAGGCCATCTACCTCATCCTTCTCAACAACGGTGTTCAGCCCGCCCTCCTCATGCCGCTATTTGCCATCTTCATCCGTCTCATCACACTCTCTCTGGTCGGCCTGATGATTACAGACTTAATGAAAACCCAGCGCGAACAGCGTCGAGAGCTAATGCGCGCCAATCTGCGCATCAGTCAACAAGCGCTGGTACAAGAACAACTTGCTGTCTCACGTGAACGGAATCGCCTGGCGCGCGAACTACACGACACCCTTGCCCACACCTTGAGCGGCCTGACAGTACAACTTGAAGCCATTCATACCATCATGCCGTCCAAATGCCAGGAAATCAACACCATGCTCGAAACAGCTTTGCACAGCGCCCGAAACGGTCTACAAGAAACACGCCGAGCGCTCAAAGCCCTACGCGCCGAACCAATCGAAGATGTTGGCCTACTCCTTGCCCTGCACAGCCTGACACAAGCTGCAAGTCAGCGCTCCGCCCTTCAAGTGAGTCTGTCCATCTGTCCCCAACTTCCGCCCCTTCCACCAGAAGAAGAACAAGTCATCTACCGCACTACCCAAGAAGCGCTTGAAAACATCATCCGACATGCACAAGCACACCAAGTCACCATCCGATTAGATTGTCAGCCCGAAGGCTGGCTATTAGATATTCATGACGATGGTTGCGGGTTCAATCTCAAACAAGTTACCGAAAACCCGGAACATCTTGGACTGCGCGGCCTGCAAGAACGGGCGGAAAGCATCCATGCCAACCTGCGAATTCAAAGCAGCCCGCAGCAAGGCACACGCATCCAACTTCAGCGACAAAGGTTTGTATGATTCAACTTCTTATCTGTGACGACCAAGAAATTGTCTGTCAGGGCCTACACACCATTCTCAGCCACGATTCACGCCTGCAAGTAATTGGGATTGCCCACGATGGACAGGAAGCCATTGACATGGCATTGCAACATCAGCCCGACCTAGTGTTAATGGACCTCAAAATGCCCGGTGTCAATGGTGTGCAAGCCACACAACGTATTCATCAACTTGCTCCCCAAATCAAAGTTCTCATCCTCACAACCTATGACGATGATGAATGGCTGTTTGATGCAATTCGCGCCGGCGCATCCGGCTACCTACTCAAAGATACACCTGCCCAACAGCTCATTGAAGCCATTCTTGGCACAAGCTCCGGAAACAGTTATGTTGACCCCAAAATTGCAGGCAAACTATTGAACAATGTTCTGCAACAAAGACAACAACCGCGCCCCAGCCACATTCAACTCACCGAGCGGGAACGCGATATCTTACAATGCATGGCACGCGGCCTATCCAACGCAGATATTGCCCGTGAACTATATCTCTCCGAAGGAACTGTCCGTAACTACACCAGTGCTATTTTCGCCCGCCTGGGTGTCTCAGACCGCACCCAGGCAGTAATCGTTGCCCTGCGGCATGGGCTTGTTCAACTGGATGAGTAAAGATTCAACTGGCTGGAATATAGCCCATCGGCTGGGCATCAATTCCTTCCACTGGAAGCACATCCACCAACTCATAACAACAAGTCCCAACAGCGAGTGCTTCAGCATATTCCAGCACCTTATACGGGTCTTTCAAGGGCCCATGCAGCCAACGAAAAGGATGCCCAATTCGGGTATGCACTTCCATCGAAGTCGGCAGATTCTCTTCGATCAAAGGCTTCTTTCCCGTCACATCCAACACAGCCTGATCCAAAGCCACAATATCATCAGAGCCAAAAATACCTACATCCGGCAAAATCGGCAAACTGGTAAAACCAAAGCAATCACACACCGGTGTCATGTGTGTCGCCAGCCCCAGATGAATGGACTTCTTCTCTTCAAATGTCCCCAAGACAATTTTAACGCTGATTGCACAGGCCTCCTGAAATGCCCAGAAATTCGCCGGATCAATTTTCAAACTTCCCAAAGGAGCCACCTGCAAGCATCGTCCACACTGATTACAAGGCTCAAAATGCAAATGTAGTTCACCTGCATGATGCCGATCTTCCACCAAGGCCCGATGAGGGCAAGACTGAATAATCCGTTGGCGCGTTTCTGCATCAGGACAAAGCTCACCAAACCAATAGCGATCATAATGATTCGTGTCATGAATGGCGGAGCGCGTCTCACTCCCCATACATCCCAGAGCCAGATTCTTCATCGCACCACCAAACCCACAACTTGGATGCCCCTTGATATGCGAAAAGTTAACCAAAAAGGTAGCATCCTCTATCATGCCGCCAACCATCCAACGATGCATATTCTTAAAATCATAGATATGTTCATATGCATACCGGTCGCGGATACCTGCCATAGGATAGACCGGACAACCCAGCACCTCGCTGCTATACCCGCGCTGCTCCGCCCCCGCCACATCCCAATCCACATCGCACACAAATGGTTTTCCGCCACCATCTTTGACTGCCTGAACCACCTTGCGTACAAATACCGGATGCACAGTGGAATAGGACAATTTATTCCCCAGGTGCATCTTAATTGCCACCCACTCTCCCTTGACCCGATCACGCAAATGCAATGCATCCAGAATTAAATCCAACTTGGCAGGCAAAGTCTCACTGCCTTCCAAACGGCTCTGCCGAGCCGAACCAAAATATACTGTACTGGTCATTTTTTCTCCTTGAACTCAAGTCACCTCTTGACTTACATTTGCCAAATTCGATTATAATCACTTTTGTGAAACGCATCCGGCCCATTTTGCCACTTCTCGCCCTGGCCCTCATCGCCATATTCGCCCGGCTTCTGCCCGGCCTGCGCATCATTGATGACTCATTCATCACCTTTCGCTATGCCCGAAACTTACTCGCCGGGCAAGGATTCAGCTATAACCCTGGTGAAATGGTGCTTGGCACCACAACACCTCTCTACACTCTGGTACTTGTTGCACTTGGTGCGCTAACTGGCGGCCCTCAAGCCAATTTTCCTTTCCTGGCCGTTCTAGTCAACGCCCTTGCCGATGCTGGTGTTTGCATCTTGCTTTACAAACTCGGTCAGCGGCTTTTGCAACCGCTCACCGGGCTAACTGTTGCCCTTGTTTGGGCCATTGCCCCCTATAGCGTGACTTTTGCGATCGGCGGTCTGGAAACCAGTCTCTATATCTTCCTTCTCACTCTCACCACCTGGGCCTATCTGGAAAAACACCGGCGCATCACCGCACTAGCTGCTGCACTTGCCATCCTCACCCGCCCGGATGCAATCCTCCTTCTTGGCCCACTGGCCCTTGATCGCATTTTTCGAGCCTTACGTCCAGGCAAAACAAACTTACATGCCTCCGAACCGCTACGAATTAGCGAAGTGCTGATTGCATTGCTTCCAGTTCTACTTTGGTATGGGTTTGCCTGGCTCTATTTCGGCAGCCCCTTCCCGCATTCAGTACAAGCCAAACTAGCTGCCTATCGTCTACCAGCCAACGAAGCGCTTGTGCGCCTCATCCAGCACTATGCGACCCCATTCTTGGAACAAAACACTTTTACCGCTCGTTGGGCTGTCGCCATCGGCATCTGGTTTTATCCCTTTCTCTACCTCATCGGCGTCCGCCGCCTTGCCCGCACAGCCCCTCGTCTTTGGGGTTGGCTACTTTACCCCTGGCTCTATTTCTTTGCCTTCGCCATCCCCAACCCACTTATCTTTCGCTGGTACCTGACCCCACCGCTTCCAGCCTATTTCTTTGTCATCCTCAGCGGTCTGGAAACCGTTCTCACCCCACTCTTCAAGAGCCCACCATTTGCCTGGCGTCGTCGCATCGCAACAGCCCTCTTTCTTGCTCTTCCACTGTTCTCCATGCTCACGGGATGGGAAATCTCTCCCGATCATGGTCCAAATCGGCCTGCCCCAACCATGGCCTGGTTCAAGCTCGAACTCCTCTATCGTCAAGCTGCCGAAAAAATTTCTCCGTTCTTAAGCACCGACTCTACACTTGCCGCTGGCGATGTCGGCGTACTCGGCTATTACACTCCGGCCCAAATCCTCGATACAGTTGGCCTCAATTCTGCCGAATCTCTAAACTATTATCCCCTGGATGCACGCTACTACGTCATCACCTATGCCATTGCCCCTGATCTAATTCTAGACGAAAAACCGGATTGGATCATCTTCCTCGAAGTCTATGGTCGCAAGAGCATCCTGCAAGACGAACGGTTTCTCAACCAGTACACCCTCTACCACAAATTTGAAACCGACATTTACGATAGCGAAGGCCTGCTAATTTATCGCTGCAACAATTGTTCCTCTGCAACCACGCCATGAGCTTCTTTTCCTCCCTCGCCGCCGAACGATACGATCGCAAATACAGCGACCGCCAACTTATCCGCCGTATCATCAGCTATTTTGCCCCGCAAAGCGCACGAATCAGCCTGATGATTGTTACCATCCTTGTTATCTCTGGCACAAGTGCCACCCAACCCTGGGTCGTCTCACAGGGCCTGGACTTACTCCAACAGCCTGGCAATCACCTGGCCATCGTCCTCATTCCGCTAGCTGTCTTGCTGCTCGGTGTCATCAACTGGATTTCTAATTGGCTGCGCCGTCGCCTTACAACCCGCGCCATTGCCGATGTCGTAATTTCCATTGCCAGCCAGGGTTTTCGGGCTGCCGCAAACCACGACCTCTCTTTTTACGACGAGGTACCCTCCGGCAAAGTTCTCTCACGGATCACTTCCGACACACAGGATTTTGGCCAATTAATTGTCATCATCACTGACATCATTGCTCAAATCATTGAGGCCCTCATTCTCGGGATCGTATTGGTGCGCATTAATGGACAACTTGCGCTTTACATGTTTGCAATCTTGCCCATCGTCCTGATCATTGCCATCAATTATCGAAAACTTGCCCGCAAAGTCACTCAGCAAGGTATGCGCGCCATGGCAAATGTCAATTCCACCATCAAAGAAACCATCAGCGGCATCGCAGTAGCCAAAAACTTCCGTCAGGAAACCAGCATCTACGCCGACTTTGACCAGGCAAACCACACATCTTACTCTGTCAACATCCGGCGCGGCCTTGTCCTCTCCCTGTTGTTTCCCACCCTCAACGCACTAGGAGGCATGACCAGCGCTCTACTCGTCTATTTTGGCGGCTTAACCGTCGCACAGGGCATCATCACCGCTGGTTCATGGTATCTCTTCCTGCTCAGCCTGGATCGTTTCCTCTTCCCTGTTCTCAACATCGCCTCGTTTTGGACACAAATTCAAAACGGCCTATCATCTGCTGAACGTATCTTCGCACTCATAGATGCTTCACCTGCCGTCATCCAGATAGACCAACAAGCCCCACCCAAATTACGCGGCCAGATTGAATTCCATCAAGTCTGCTTCCACTACAAAGAGGCAGAACCCATTTTGCAAAACTTTGACCTCACCATTCAGCCAAGCGAAACCATAGCCATTGTTGGTCACACAGGTGCTGGAAAATCGTCCATTGCTCGGCTCGTCACCCGTTTCTATGAATTTCAGTCAGGGCAAATTCTGATTGACGGGCTGGACATTCGAACCTTCGACTTGCAAAATTACCGCAAACAACTTGGCATCGTCTCCCAAATCCCATTTCTGTTCTCCGGCACCGTATTGGAAAATATTTGTTACGCAGCCCCAGAAACCAGCCCGGATCAAATTCGTTCGCTCGCCCACCAGATAGGAGAAGGCGAATGGCTCGACATCCTCCCCGAGGGACTGAACACCTCCGTAGGCGAACGCGGCGCCCGCCTATCCATGGGGCAACGCCAACTTGTTGCCCTCATGCGCGTTCTTGTTCAGCGTCCAGCCATCTTCATCCTGGATGAGGCCACAGCAAGCATTGACCCATTCACCGAATGGCAAATCCAACAAGCGCTCAATCTGATCCTTGCCCGCTCAACCAGCATCCTCATTGCACATCGCCTTTCTACTGTACGCTCTGCCAATCGTATCCTGGTGCTAGAAAAAGGGTGCATTCTGGAACAGGGCAGCCACGCGCAACTCCTGGCACAAAATGGCAAATATTCCAATCTTTACGACACCTATTTTCGACACCAAAGCCTGGACTACGTTGAAGAAGCACACCGTCAGCCGAAAAACCCATAAAATTGCAACTTTTCTTGTACTATCTCGTATTTAAAACCGAGATCTCAAATTTCAATCCAATTAAAGGTAGTACATGAAAAACCGTCTTCTCATTCTATCCGCCATCATCACCATCGCACTTGTTACGTTGGCATGTGGCACGAACTGGAGTATGGCCCAGGGTTCCGGAAAATTGGTTACCGAGCAACGCTCCGTCAGCAATTTCAACGCCATTGCGTTCAGCGGCATTGGTGATTTAACAATCATCCAGGGTGAAAGCGAATCGCTCATTGTTGAAGCAGAAGATAACATCATCGAGTACATTACAACCGAAGTCAAAGGGCAAACACTTGAAATTGGCTTCGATAGCCGCCGATGGAATGACTGGGTCAAACCAACTCAACCAATCAAGTTCACCCTCACAGTAACAGACTTAAAAGAGATTAACCTCTCCGGCGCAGGCAGCATTCAAACTGATAAGCTCATTACACCTACCCTGGAAATTATTTCCAGCGGCGCCGGTTCTATCGCTTTGTTAGGTCTCGAAACCGAGAGCCTCACCGTCCACAGCAGTGGAGCAGGGAGCATTGAAGTTTCTGGAAACACGCTCACCCAAAAAATCACCATCAGTGGTCTCGGCAATTATGACGCAGGAGACCTGAGCAGCGTTCAAACTGCCATCACTGTCTCTGGTGCAGGCAACTCAAACCTTTGGGTAGCCGAAACCCTCGATATCACCATTTCTGGCGTCGGTTCTGTTCGTTATTATGGTGATCCGAAAATCAGCCAAAGCATCAGCGGCATTGGCAGCGTTCAAAAACTAGACGACAAATAGCCTTCATTTCCCAATCAGCAACCGATTGCCGGCGGGGTCTTTTAATGCCCACCCTTCCGGCAATTGTTGTATCTCAATCCCAGCGGCAGTTGCCCGCCCCAGCAAAGCCTGGCGCTCCTTCAGTTCGGGGACAATAAGTTCATACCAACGCAACCCAAGCACCTCATCCGGTCGCCCGGCCAATTCCGTCCCAGCCCATGTGTTCACTGCCACGTGATGATGATAACCACCCGCCCCTAAAAAGAGAGCGCCAGCCCCATAGCGCTGCATCACATCAAAACCAATCACCTGCCGATAAAACTGCTCGGCTGCTATCAGGTCGTTCACGCTCAAGTGTACGTGTCCAATCCTGGCATCACCCGGCATTCCATCCCATAACACCAACTGCCCAGTCACCTCTCTCAGCAGCCAGTTTAAATCCAACGGCTCTGTCATCATCCGCATCTGCCCGGCAGTATCGCGCGGCCATTCAACAATCGCCCGATCCCAACAAATCTCAATATCATTTCCTTCTACGTCACTCAAATACAGCGCCAGGCTTACCCCATGATCGGCTGCGCCTTGTAGCCGCACCCCCTGCCGAGCCAGGTTGCGAAACATCTGCCCCAATTGTCGCCGTTCAGACAGCAAAATTGCCAAATGGTATAGGCCCGTTACCCCCATCAACCGTTTTGCACCAGGTATCTCATACAAAACCACCATACGCTCGCGAAGAGTTCCCAGTGCTGCCCAATTGCTACCACGCTCCAGAATCTTTAAAGCCAATGCCTGCTCATAAAACAAAATTTGCCGTTGCAAATCGTGAACATTCAAAGCCACTGCCCCAATCCTTGTTCCATCAGGTAACACAGCCATTTCCATCACTCCATAAACTCATCCAACTGCTCAACCAGGTCATCCAAATCTCGATAACGAAAAATCTTCTCCGCAATACCTCTTAGCGTCTCCGAAACCTCACCATCCCCCTGTATCGCCACCCAGACTGGAATCCCCTTTCCAAATGCATATCCAGCCTCAATCCCAATTCCTACCCCCTTCACCGAAAACTCCACCAACACCACCTGGCTGTTTCGAATTTGCTCAAATGTTTTCAACATCAAATCGGATGCCGAAAAATGGACTGTCCCCCAACACTCCAAATCTGACGCGACACAAAACAGCCGCACGCCACGTTGCTGCAATGCCCGACCAAGTGCCTGCACCCAGGTTCGATTGCGATGATCCTCATAATATTTAATAGAGAGAAACAACTGTTGCATTCAGTCTTCCGAATCTTCCATCTCACGCTGCTCCATACTTATCTCAGCAGCTGCCAGCAAAGCATTGGCCAAACGCACTGCTTCGCGCGGTGTCAGACAAATGATCGTCTCATCTGCGCCAAACAACCGCTCATCTTGCGGACAATTTTCAGTAAAGCGCATCAAAACATCATCCTCCAGCCCGTCTTCCTCATGGCTATACGCAACTTCAATTTTCAACGCACCATCCAACAATACAACCAACACCTTGCACCTCCTGTTATAGAATGCTTTCTTTATTATAAATCAACCGCTTTGCAAGTCAATCACCTCTGCCCCTTCCCAACCATTTTCCACCCACTCAGGCACACGTCAAAAGGACTGAATCCTGATATAATACCCCCATAACCCCATTCTTCAGGAGGACTTATGTCAAACAAAATTGTTTTTGGAACCGACGGCTGGCGCGCCGGAATTGCCGAAGAATACACCTTCGATAATGTACGCCGCTGCACTCAGGGTTTTGCTTCCTACATGCTCAATCATGGCAAAGCCGGTCAATGGATTGTCGTCGGCCACGACAAACGCTTCCTCTCCGAAAACTTTGCCCTGGCAGTCGCCGAGGTACTGGTTGGTAATGGATTGAATGTCTATCTCACGGATGGTGCCACCCCCACCCCAGTGATTGCTTTTTCTGTCGTGAACCGCAAAGCTGCCGGCGCCATCAACATCACCGCCTCACACAACCCCCCCGCTGATAATGGATTCAAGGTGCGCAACGAGTTTGGCGGCGCAATCTCTCCTGAAGGATTGAAAGAAATTGAAAGCCTCATCCCCGATTCCGCAGCCGACGCCCGTCGCACCCCGGCAGCAGAAGCCGAAGCGCAAGGACAGCTTGTTCGCTTTGACCCCGCCCCAGCCTACATCGAGCATCTCAACGACCTCATTGACCTGCAACCCATCAAAGATGCTGGTCTAAACATCCTCGTAGATGCCATGTGGGGCAATGGCGCAGGCTGGTTCACACGCCTGTTACAAGGCGGAAAAACAACTGTAACCGAAATTCACGCCGAGCGTAACCCCATCTTCCCCGAAATGAAACGCCCCGAGCCAATTCCACCGAACATTAATGTTGGCCTGCAAAAAACCGTTGCGCAATCAGCTGATGTCTTGCTGATTACCGATGGAGATGCTGACCGAGTTGGCGTTGGTGATGAACAAGGCAATTTCGTCAATCAGCTGCGCGTTTATGCCCTGCTTGCATTCTATTTACTAGAAGTTCGCAAACTGCGTGGCCCAATCGTCAAAACCCTTTCCACAACCAGCATGTTGGAAAAACTCGGCAAACTCTACGATATCCCAGTATACGAAACTGGTGTTGGTTTCAAATACGTTGCGCCCAAAATGTTGGAGACCGACGCCCTCATCGGCGGCGAAGAATCTGGCGGCTATGCCTTTCGCGGCAATGTCCCCGAACGGGATGGCATTCTTGCTGGCTTATTTGTTCTTGATATGATGGTTCGCCTGGGCAAAAAACCCAGCGAGTTGATCACTCTCCTCTTCAGCAAAGTTAGCGCCCATTACTATGACCGGGTAGACAGCACCTTTTCTGGCGACCGTTCCGCACGAGAGCAAAAAATCCTCTCTGCCAACCCGGCCACCATTGGCGGGCTTAAAGTCATCAGTCTCAACACCTCTGATGGTTATAAATTCTCGCTCGAAGACGGCGGTTGGCTACTCATTCGCTTTTCTGGCACCGAGCCAATCATGCGCGTCTATTGCGAAACCACACACCAGGAAAACGTCCAGGCCATCCTTCAGGACGGTCTTAAAATTGCCGGTATCGCCTGATCTTGTCTTTCAAACGGGCAGCCGTTTGGCTTGAACGGCTGCCCGCCCCAGGTTTGATGTGCCTTCCTTAACCGACACACACTGTCATCTCAATCTCAATTGGTTTGCTTCCGACCTGTCAGAAGTATTGCTCAGAGCCGCAGCAGCCGGCATTGAACGCATTCTCATCCCCGGCATTGACCTGCCCAATAGCTACCAGGCAGTCAAAATGGCTGAGCAGCACCCTGCCATCTATGCAGCTGTTGGAATTCACCCCAATGATGCAAACACCTGGGACTCCAACACCCTGCCAGCACTGGAAGAACTAGCCCAACACCCCAAAGTGGTTGCGATTGGTGAAATTGGCCTTGACTATTACCGACAACACAGCACCCCGGAACGCCAAAAAAACATTTTAGAACAGCAAATTATACTTTCTCTGCGCGTCCAAAAACCCATCATTCTCCACAGTCGCAGCGCCCTGCCAGAAACGCTCACCATCCTACAACAATGGCTACCCGGAATCGCCCTGACTGGCGTATTTCACTCCTATGAAGGTAGTCTGGAAACAGCCCAAAGCATCCTGAACGCTGGTTTTTACCTCGGCGTTAGCGGGCCAATCACTTTTCAAAATGCTCGCGAACGACAAAAAACCTTCCAGCAAATCCCCCTAAAACACCTGCTTCTTGAAACAGATGCGCCCTACCTCACCCCCCACCCCTGGCGCGGGCAACGCAACGAACCGGCCCACATTCCCGCCATCGCCCAAAAACTCGCCGATTTACACCAAACCTCCCTCGAGCAAGTCGCAATAATTACATCTCACAACGCCCATCAACTATTCCAATGGGGAGTTTCCTCTTGACCCAAACGCTATCTTTTCTTCTTCCAATCCAAAAAGATTTACAGCAGGTTGAACAAACCATGCAATCTCAGGCCGAGAATTATCACCCCGACGTAATTGCTGCCCTCAACCATCTGCTAAAATCAGGCGGCAAACGTATGCGCCCAGCAGTTACCTTGCTAATGGGCCGGCTGCTGAATGGCAATCCTCATCGGCTCATCACACTGGCCGCAGCTATTGAACTACTCCACACAGCTACCCTTGTTCACGACGATTTAATAGATGGCGCACTGCTCCGCCGCGGAATCCCCACCCTCAATGCCAGTTGGTCCCCTGCCGCCACCGTCCTCACTGGCGATTTTCTCTTTTCTCGGGCTGCAAAACTTGCCGCCGAAGCCAATTCACTGGAAGTGATGAAAGACTTTGCCACCACATTAACGATCATTGTCAATGGTGAAATCACACAGCTATTCAGTAGCCGTTGTCAGGTCAACTCTGAAGATTACAACGCGCGCATTTATGCCAAAACCGCATCTCTCTTTCAAACCGCAGCTGCTTCAGCCGCACAAATTGCAGATGCCCACCCGGACATCATCGAACAGGCGCGCTCTTATGGATATAATATTGGCATGGCATTCCAAATTATTGACGATATTCTGGATTTCACCAGCGACCCCGAAAGCCTGGGAAAACCCGTTGGCAGTGACCTGCGCCAGGGATTGGTAACCCTACCCGCTCTGTTCTACATTCAAAACAATCCCAACGATCCTTGTGCACAAAGCCTGCTCGAAGGGCGTTGCATTAAAGACGAATCCCTGCTTCAATCCCTGATCCAAAACATTATTGCCGATTCTGCCATTGAGCGCGCCTATCAAACCGCTCGTCAACATGTTCAAAAGGCCATCCAGGCCATTCAACTCCTACCCGCCATGCCCGAGCGAACTGAACTCGAAAACCTTGCCCATTACATAACAGATCGGGAGCGATAGCAACTTGCGTTACAACCACTCCCGATCCTTAAAAAATCAATGCGCTGGGTGGGACTTGAACCCACACGCCGTGAGGCATGCGCCCCTCAAACGCACCTGTCTGCCAATTCCAGCACCAGCGCAACGTTCCTATTATAATCGGCTCTGTACCTTTGTCAAGTCAATCAACCCATCCAATTTATCAGGAGGCCTAAATGAAAATCGTTCTCGACGCAATGGGTAGCGACGACTATCCCGATCCCGAAGTTCAAGCCGCTGTTTCTGCAGCTGAAGCCTTTGGCGAAGAAATCATCCTCGTTGGACAAGAAAGTTTATTAGCGCCCAAGCTATCTGCACAAAATCCGCGCAACCTGCCCGTCCGGATTGTAGATGCCCCCGACGTATTGGAAATGAACGAAAAGCCCGTCGAAGCAGCCCGTCGAAAACCCCGCAACTCAATGGCTGTTGGTCTGGAATTGCTCAAAACTGGCGAAGCACAGGCCTTTGTGAGCGCAGGCAATACTGGCGGAGTCATGTTCAACGCCATCCGCACCCTGCGCCGCATTGAAGGCGTCGAACGCCCCGCCATGAGCGTTCTCTTCCCTGTTAAAGGCGGCCAGGCCGTTGTTCTTGATACTGGTGCCAATGTAGATTGCCGACCAGAATTTCTGCTTCAGTTTGCAGTTATGGGCAGCGTGTATGCTCAAAAAACGCTCGGCATCGCCCACCCGCGCGTAGGGCTGCTCTCAAATGGAGAAGAAGCAGGCAAAGGCAATGACCTAGTCAAACACACACACACCATTCTTGAACAAAGCGGCCTCAATTTTGTTGGCAACGTGGAAGCAAAAGAACTCTTCGGCGGTGCAGTAGACGTTGTCGTAACCGATGGTTTTACTGGTAACGTCCTGCTCAAATCAAGCGAAGCCGTGGCACGCTTTCTGCTCGAAACCATCAAAGCCCAATTAACCTCCACTTTCTTTGCCAAACTGGGCGCTGCCATCGTCAAACCCTATCTTGGAAACGTCAAGAAATTGATGGATCCCTCAGAAATTGGCGCCGCGCCCATGCTTGGTGTAGATGGACTGGTGCTCGTTGGTCACGGACGTTCCGATGCACGCGCTCTATTCAGCGCAATTCGTGTCGCGAGGCAACTTGTCCAGGCAGACCTCATCTCGGCTCTACGGATTGCCATCAAAGAAAATCTGGCCCAGGTACAAGCCATTCACGCCCAAGGAAATACCCAATGAAAATCATCCGCAACGACAAAAAAATTGAACGCAGCCGCAAAATCGCCAAATACACCCTCTGGGGCAACATCATCCTTGCCATTGTGCTGGTCTACATCCTCTGGCAAGCCCCCGATCAATTTTTTATTTTTATCGGCGGCACCTTTGCCATGCTCATCCTCTCCCAAATCAGCATCTATTACAGCAGTCGCTTTGGCCGCTCCCCCCGCACAGATGAATTACTCACCAATGCATTCAAAGGCCTGAGCGATTTGTACACCCTCTATCATTACATTGCACCTGCCCCACATGTGCTGGTTGGCCCAACAGGCGTTTGGGTCATCTTGCCATACGCTCAAACCGGTACCATCACCTACAACCAGACAAAAAAGCGCTGGCAGCAACCGCGTCGCAACCTGCTCAACAGTTTCTTTGGCGAAAACCTGGGGCGTCCCGAGCTCGATGCCCGTTATGCAACCGAAGATATTCAGCGCCACCTGGCAAAGAAACTGGGCGCTGAAAATTTACCCCCTGTACAGGCTGTGCTGATCTTCACCGCTCGAGATGTTACAGTTCAATCTGAAGGCTGCCCGGTACCAGCCATGCCACTAGAAAAAGCAAAGGACTTCTTCAGGCGCAAACCCAAAGAAGCCCTCAGTGTTGAAACAATCGAAACAATTGGCAAAAGCCTCCAACATTGACAATCACAGCCGCTTCACGAGAAGCGGCTCTTTTTTGCCATGGGTGGACGCGCTGCCGCCTTAGGCGAAGCAGCACGCAATCGCCGCACTTCCTCCCCGCTCAAATAGCGCCATTCCCCAGGCTTCAAATTACCAAGAAGCAGGCTTCCAATTCGCACCCTCTGGATGCGCACTACCGAAACACCAATCGTTTGCCCCATCTCACGAATTTGCCGCTTGCGCCCCTCACGCAGAATAACACACAGCCAGGTTGTATCATTAGACCGGCTCTCAATCTCCACCTGTGCTGGCGCTGTCCGATGACCATCCTCCAACACCACCCCATAGCGCATCGCTGCTAACTGCCGCTCATCAGGGCACCCCATCACCAACACACGATACTCCTTTTCATGTCCATAACGCGGGTGCGTCAATAAATTCGCCAGTTCACCATCATTGGTCAACAAAATCAGGCCTTCGCTATCATAATCCAACCGCCCCACAGTGAATAAATGCCCCGGATGTGAAACCAGATCACGCACCGTTTTACGATCCACCGCCGCCCCAGAATCCGAAAGTACCCCGCGCGGTTTGTGCAATGCAATATAAACAAAATTTGTCGGAAGTTTGCGCATCGGCTGTCCATCCACCAGAATCGTATCCCGTTCTGGGTCAGCTTTTCCACCCAATGTCGCCACCACGCCATTTACCGTCACCCGTCCAGCCACAATCCAGGCCTCACATGCCCGTCGCGAGCCATAACCAGCGCGCGATAGAATCTTTTGCAATCGTTCTTCCATAAATAATTTCTCTCCTTCAATCTTTCAACAAACCGCTCTCTGTTTTTTGTGAACTCTCGACATCAAAAGACGGCAAATCTCGCAAAGAAGAAAGTCCAAAATATTGTAAAAACTCGGCCGTTGTTCCATATAGAATTGGTCGTCCAGGTCCCTCGGCTCGTCCCATCTCTTGAATCAGCCCCTTTGCCAAGAGCGATTTCATTACCCCATCGCTGTTCACGCCGCGTACTGCATCCACACCTGGGCGCGTAATCGGTTGACGGTAGGCAACAATTGCCAATGCTTCCAAGGCAGCCCGGCTCAAACGCGCCGTTGCCTCGATTCCCAAAAAACGCTCCACCACGCTTGCCATCTCTGGCGCAGTCGTCAATTGCACCCGGCCCTCATGTCGCTGCAATCGCAGTCCATGCCCATCACCGAGATGATCGTTCAATGCCTGCAAAGCCGTTTCAATCGCCGAAATCGGCACCTGCATTACCTCAGCCAGTTGTCCCAAGGCAACTGGGCCAGCGGCAACAAACAAAACCGCCTCGAGTGCAGCTTCAATTGTGGAAAGAGAAATCGTTTCTTGAGAGTCAGTCATGCTATAATAGGCTCGTTTCTATACAACGCCTATTATACTCGATGAACTGCTATAAAATGACCCTACCTCATAAGATTTCTCTTATCTTTCTCCTTTTTGTTCTGCTCCTCACTGGTTGCTCAGGCGAACCGACCACCCAAATTTTCATCACAATCACCATCGTCTCGGATGGGCAACAACAAAATTTTAAAGTCCCCGCAGGTGCCACTGTGCAAACCGCTCTTGATGCATCGGGGATTACCCTCAACACGCTGGATCGTATTGACCCCCCCACCTACACACTGCTCGCCGATCAATCCATCGTTCGAATTGTGCGCGTCACCGAATCCTTTGAGGTTGAAGAAACCATTTTGCCCTTCGAGCAGCAAACCGTTCCCAACGAATCCCTCCCCATAGATACCACTCTCAATGTTCAAGCCGGGGCAAACGGCCTGCAACAAATTACGTATCGCCGCGTATTTGAAAACGGTGTCGAAATTTCTCGCAGCGTCTTCCAGGTTATAACCATTCAGGAACCCATCCCCCAAATTCAAATGGTGGGTGTTCAAAAACCCTACACCTCGCTGCCAATTGCCGGAAAACTAGCTTACCTCACCGCCGGAAACGCCTGGATCATGGAAGGAAGCACAGGGTCTCGCCGCCCCATTGTAACCAGTGCCGACCTCGACGGACGCATCTTTTCACTCTCACCCGATGGACAATGGTTACTGTACACCCGCAAACCCAGCAGCAATCAAAAAGAGATAATCAACTCACTTTGGGTCGTCAGTCTCAACCAGGAAAAACCCGAACCACTCGACCTCAAGGTGAACAATGTTGTACATTCTGCCGGTTGGATGCCCAATCGAACCATGACCATCCTCTATTCGACAGTGGAACCGCGCGCCACCGCTCCTGGCTGGCAGGCCAATAACGACCTGCACATCCTTCGCTTCTACGAAAGCGGTAGAACCCAAAATACCACCATCCTCGAAACCAACGCGGGAGGCATTTATGGTTGGTGGGGCATGACCTTTCTCCCCAGCCCAGATGGCGCACAAATTGCCTACACCCGCCCCGATGGCATTGGTCTGGTAGATACAGAAAAAGGTCTCAGTCGTTCCCTGGCCGAAATTCTCCCTTTCCAAACCGGCGCCGAATGGGCTTGGGTTCCTGGCCTCAGTTGGTCGCCAGATAGCAGCACCCTATACACCGTAAACCATGTCGCCATGTCTGGTCTAGCAAACAACGAAGCCTCACCCCTCTTTCACATCGCCGCCATCGGCCTGGATGGCCGCCCCATCACCCAAATTGCATTCAAAAGCGGCATGTTTGCCTACCCCATCACATCCCCTATTCAAACGGAAGGACGTTATCAAATCGCCTACCTTGAAACCATTTTCGATCAAAGCGAAAGTAGCCGTTACCGTCTGATCACAATAGATCGTGATGGATCAAACCGCACCGTTCTTTTTCCACCCGAAGGCTCACCCGGTCTCGATCCTCAAATCATCCAATGGTCACCTGCATCCATGCCCCAATCCCCATGGTGGATTGCCTTCATCTACAAAGGAAACCTCTGGTTTGTGAATCCACAAACTGGCTCCGCTCAACCCATCACTGGCGACGGGCTAATTACTGATATTGATTGGAAATAACTCAAACGCAGAAGGGAAATCTAAAAATGATCATCCTCATCACTGGCGCAGCGGGTTTTCTGGGTTCTCATTTATGTGAGCGCCTGATCCGCGAAGGTCACCAAGTCATCGGCATGGACAACTTCATTACAGGCAACCCTGAAAACCTTGCCCACTTGGCTGGCAATCCACTCTTTAGCTTCATCCGGCATGATGTATCAAGCTTCATATTCGTTCCCGGAAAAGTAGATGCCGTATTACACTTTGCTTCACCGGCCAGCCCGAACCCCAATTCACCCTATGGCTATACAAATTTACCAATCCAAACCATGAAAGCCGGCGCTCTCGGCACACACAATGCCCTTGGCGTTGCCAAAGCCCATGGCGCACGTTTCCTCCTTGCATCCACCAGCGAAATCTATGGCGACCCCCTCGAACACCCTCAAAAAGAAACCTACTGGGGCCATTGTGACCCAATTGGTGTCCGATCAGTCTATGACGAAGCAAAACGTTTTGCCGAAGCCCTCACCATGGCCTACCATCGCTACCACGGCATTGATACCCGCATCGTCCGCATCTTCAACACCTATGGACCACGCATGCGCCTTGACGACGGGCGCGTCGTCCCAAATTTCATCCAACAAGCCCTACGCAACGAACCGCTCACCATTTATGGCGATGGACAGCAAACCCGCAGTTTCTGCTTTGTCGAAGATCTTGTCGAAGGAATCTACCGTCTTCTCCTCTCCGATGAACACGATCCCGTCAATATCGGCAACCCAGCCGAAACCTCCATCCTTGAGTTTGCCCAAACCATCAATCGCATTGTTGGGAACTCAGCAGGCATCCTCTACAAGCCCGACCTACGCCTCGGTGATGATCCACAGCGCCGCCAACCCGATATCACCCGCGCCCGCAGCATTCTGCAATGGCAACCAACTATTGACATTCAAAGCGGCATCCTTCATACCATTCCCTATTTCCGCCAAAAAATCCTCGGAGGGGCATGATTCTCGTCAATGCTCGCGAACGTTCTCGCTTTTTTCGTTTTGCACTGGTCGGCCTGATTGGCGCAGCAATTGACTTTGGCCTGTTCAATTTGCTCATCTGGTTAACCGGCATGCCAGCCATTACTGCGGGTGCCATTTCCTTTATTGCTGCCGTTGTTAGCAATTTTGTCTGGAACCGCTATTGGACCTACCCGGAATCGCGCAGCAAGCCCATCAGTCGCCAACTATTGCAATTTATTCTCGTCAGTCTAGCCGGCCTGGGTATCCGCACCTTGCTATTCGCCCTGCTCGAAAACCGGCTCATCCAGCTCTTTTCGCGTGCTCCAAGCCTCCCTCTCTCAGCAACCTTCTTCGGACACAATGCCACCCTTGCCATCGCCATTCTCATCGTCATGCTATGGAACTTCTACATCAATCGGTATTGGACTTATAACGACATCTCGATTGGAGGTTAATCCCTATGACCGATTTGCCCCCCATCCTATCCCCCGAAGAGGACCCCGATCGCCCCAATGTAACCAGCGTTCACTCCCTGCGCGAGCTAATTGATATGGTATCAGGGCGCAATTTTCGCGCCAACCTGCCGCAAGAAGATATGGGCCTGGCCGAACCTCTGCCCTTTCCCTTTCTGGCAATTGTTGGACAAACAGAAATGAAACTCGCCCTACTGCTCTCGGTCATCAATCCACTCATTGGCGGTGTTGCCCTAATTGGCCCACGCGGCACCGCCAAAACAACCGCCGTCCGCAGTTTGCTCAACCTGCTCCCCAACACCGAACATAGCCTATGTTTCTATGGTTGCCTTCCGGAAGACGTGGAGACTGGCGGCATGGATGCCGTTTGCCCCGATTGCGCCAAGAAATACGCCCTCGGACAGCCGCTCACCCGCAAAGAGCGTGTCCGGCTGGTTGAATTACCACTCAACGCCCGCCTGGAAGATGTCATTGGTGGCCTGGATGAGCGCGCCGCCCTCAACTCCCGCATGTTACTAAGGCGCGGCATTCTCTCTCATGCCGATAAAAACATCCTTTTCATTGATGAAGTCAATCTGCTTAGCAACGAAATCATTAACGCCATTCTGGATGCCTCTGCAACCGGCATCTATACCGTCCGGCGCGGCGTCATGAGCGCCACTTATCGCGCCCGATTCATCCTCATTGGCTCAATGAACCCGGAAGAAGGCGCCTTACGCTCGCAAATCATGGACCGATTTGGCCTCCGCATCATCGTCTCTGGCCTTACCGATCCCCAAGAACGCCAGGAAGCATATCACCGTGTCAGCGCTTATCGCCACAACCCGCGCGGCGCCATTGCCCAATATGCCATTGAGACCGAACAGGCCCGTCAAGAAATTGCCGCCGCGCGCGCCCTCCTTCCTCAGGTCACCATCCCCGATTCAATCGCCCGCACTGCACTGAGCATGATCTCACAGCTGCACATCGCATCTCTGCGCGCCGAGATCACCCTCTTTGAGGCAGCGCGCGCCTGTGCCGCCGCCGATAATCGCACGCAAGTCACAATTGATGACCTGCGCACCGTGGCTCCACTTGCCTTACGCCTTCGTCAATCCACCTTCATCAACCAATATCTCGACGCCCAGGCAGTTGAAGAACAGCAAATCCACACCATCATTAACACCAGCCTCTCACCCACCGAGGATTGAACCATGTCCAGTCTTTCTCACCGCACCCGCCTCGAAAGAACCCTTGCCGGACAATCCACCGACCGCCCACCAGTCGCTCTGTGGCGTCACTTTCCCGTTGATGACCAAAATCCATTCCGACTTTCGGCTGCTGTACAAAATTTTCAATCCATCTACGATTTCGACCTGATCAAACTCACCCCAGCCTCGTCATTTTGCGTAAAAGACTGGGGCGTCCGGGATGAATGGCGCGGCAACCCTGAAGGCACGCGTGACTATACTCATTACCCCATCCAAGCCCCCGAAGACTGGCTAACCCTCCCCGTTCTAACCAGTCAGCAAGCACATCTTGCGGCCCAATTGCAATGCCTGCGCCTCACAGTGCAAAATCACCCGCAAACGCCTGTTCTGCAAACCATCTTCAGCCCTCTGGCACAGGCCAAAAACCTGGCTGGCAAAGAAAGACTGCTCATCCATCTTCGACAACACCCACAGGCGCTACACGAAGGATTGCGCCGCATCACCGAGACGACGCTAAACTTTGTTCAAGCCGTTCTACAATCTGGCTGCGATGGAATTTTTTACGCAGTTCAACATGCCCAGGCAGCTTTGCTATCCATTCAAGAATTTGGCGAATTTTGTTTCAACTATGATCTCACCATCCTACAAACAGCTCGTCCACTATGGCTCAATCTAGCCCACATCCACGGTGATGCTATTCATTTTGATGCCATATGCAAGTACCCAGTGTCCGTCCTCAATTGGCACGACCAACAAACGTTCCCCTCGCTTGCACAAGCCCAACAACTCTTCAATGGCACCTTGTGCGGCGGCCTGCGGCAATGGGAAACTCTTGTAATGGGCACACCCGAGCAAGTAGATGCAGAAGCTGAAAACGCCCTATCACAAACCCAGGGAAGGCGCTTCATTCTCGGCACAGGTTGCGTCCTGCCCATCACAGCTCCACATGGCAATATCCTCGCTGCCCGCAAAGCTATAGAAATGTTCCATCTCTAATCAGGAGAATCGCCTTGTCAACACCCCGTGTCATTGCCGGTACCGCAAAAGGAATTCACTTACAGCCCGTCCCCGGCGACATCACCCGCCCTATCACAGACCGCGTTAAGGAAGCCCTGTTCAACATTCTTGCCCCTGACCTGCCTGGCGCCTCCATGCTTGATTTGTTTGGCGGAACAGGTGCAGTAGGTATAGAAGCGCTCAGTCGCGGCGCAGCATTTGTACGCTTTACCGACCTGCACCGCAGCGCCATCAACACCATCCACGCCAATCTACAAAAAACCCATCTTGCAGCTCAGGCTCAGATAATTCAAGCCGACGCATTTAGCGTCCTCAAACAACCCGCTGACCGCCGCTTTGAATACATTTACATCGCTCCGCCGCAATACAAAGGCATGTGGCTGCAAGCCCTGCAATTGCTCGACGCCAACCCCTCCTGGCTATCACAAGATGCCTGGGTCATCGTGCAAATTGACCCGGTTGAATACCAGCCCATCCTGCTAAAGTCACTGTCTGAGTTTGAACAACGACGCTATGGCAGCACCCTGTTGCTCTTTTACGAACTCACCTCATCATCATCCTGAGCAGCAAAAGAAATTTTCATCGCATCGCCCTCATACCAATAATGGGCCGAAAACGGTACCTGATCCTGCTCCCTCGTCAACACGCGCGGCAGCAGCACATACAAATCTTCCACCAGAGCAAGCTCTGCCACTTGCTGTTGTGCCACCCAAACCAATTCTCCCTCACGGCTGTCGCGCACCGTCTTTTTTTTCGTTTCTCCACGAAAAACATAAAGCGCAACACCCACTCGCTCCGTACCATCCACAAGTACGATCCCGCACAAACGCAGCCTCACCCCTTGCAAGCCCGTCTCCTCACGAAGTTCACGCCTTGCAGCACTCATCACATCTTCGCCGCGCTCAATATGTCCGCCAATCCCGTTATATCGGTTTGCCCACAACCGCTTGGTTGGCGCCCCCTTGAGCAGTAAAACCTCGTCCCCGCATGTCACAAAGATCAAACAACGCGGAATGACCATATACCGGTCAGAAAACAACCCCTGCTCGTGTAAGGGCATAATCCTCTCCTCAAAAAACATCCCCTCGCCCAGATGCTGGACGAGGGGGATATTCAATATGCTATCCGCTCGTCAGGCCACCAGCTTACGAACCTCATCCAACTGCCCAGAGCTGCCCAATTTGCCGTTTTTATCAGCAATGAAACGAGCATATTCAGCCATAAAAATTTTTCCAATTGGTCGCAGATCAAAAACTTCGGGATGATCGCGGAAATGTTCACGGTGCACGCGCGTCCAAACGAGGCGTCCATCCGTATCAATGTTAATCTTCGTTACGCCCAGGCGCGCTGCTGGCAAGAATTGTTGATCATCCACACCCTTGGCTCCCTTAAGATTGCCACCCGCCGCATTAATACGTTCAACCTCTTCCTGCGGCACTGAACTAGAGCCATGCATCACCAGCGGGAAACCAGGCAATTCGCGCTGAATTTCGCTCAACACATCCAGACGTAATGCCTGACTCCCCGAGAATTTAAATGCTCCATGGCTTGTACCAATTGCCACAGCCAATGAGTCGCACTGTGTGCGTTCAACGAATTCACGCGCCACTTTGGGGTCTGTCAATTTCGCATTCGCCTCATCCACTGCGACATGTTCCTCAACGCCACCCAATTGCCCAAGTTCTGCCTCAACCACAATCCCGCGCGCATGAGCTGCTTCCACAACCCGGCGCGTAATCCGGATATTGGTTTCAAAGTCCTCATGGCTTGCATCAATCATGACAGAACTGTAGAAGCCACTTTCAATACAATCATAGCAACCTTCTTCATCCCCATGATCCAAATGCACTGCAAAAATTGCATCCGAGAAAATTTCATTCGCGGTGCGAATCATTGCTTCCAACATGCGCTTATCAGTGTAAGAACGTGCCCCCTTGCTAATTTGAATGATGAAAGGCGCCCGGCTATCAATACACCCACGGAACAAACCCATTGTCTGCTCCAGATTATTGATATTATAGGCACCGATGGCATACCGGCCATATGCAGCCTCAAAAAGTTTTTTTGTTGTAACTATCATCCTATACTCCTTAACAATTAGCTCAAGAACATTGGCACGCCCATGAAGTCACGCACCTTCGGGCGATAGGTCTCAATATCGTAGTAGCTCGGCACATCCACACGCTTACGCCCAGCCAGCACCATTTCGGCTGGCACCGTTGTATATTTACCACCATGCAACGCCACCATCTTGCCTGTTTCCCTGCGCCGGATGAGCTGAATTGCCAGATTACCAAATGAAGTCGCCACCATACGATCCAACGAATCGGGAGCACCAGAGCGCATCAAATAGCCCAACTGCTGGTACATAATATTCTGTCCGGACAGTTTCTTAATCTCATCAGCCAGAATCTCACCAACCCCACCCAGTTTGCGATGACCATAAGCATCCGCCTCGCCGCTTTCAATCACATCCATCCCTTCCAGAATGGCGCCTTCAGACACCGTCATGATGGCATAGTTCGAAGCCTTGTTACGCTTATCTTCCAGCAAGAAATTTGCCAACCGATGCACCTCACAAGGCACCTCTGGAATCACGGCCCGATCAACATCCGCAAGGTAAGCGCTAATTAAGCTTGTCTCGCCTGAATTGCGCCCAAACAATTCCACAACACCTATCCGCTCATGCGAACCAACCGAAGTGCGCATATTGGTGATAAAATCCACACTTCGAGTCACTGCCGTCGAAAAGCCAATGCAGTAATCAGTTCCAAAAACATCATTATCCATCGTTTTGGGAATGGCAACAACAGGGAAACCCTCTTTGTGCAAACGCACCGCAAAGCTCAACGTATCATCACCACCAATCGGCGTCAAAACATCTACACCCAAGTGGCTCAATACGTTCAATGTGTAATCCGTATAATCCATCGTTCCGCTTTCATCAATTCTTTTTCCCCATTTGGAATTCTTTAAAAAATCTGGAATTGATTTTGCTGTCACACGCTGTGGATTGGTACGAGAAGTGTGCAACATCGTTCCACCGGTTCGGTCAATCGTGCGCACATCCTCGCGATGCAGTTCTCGAATATAATAATCATGAGTAGATGGCTCATCAAGATTATATTGCAACAGACCAGCCCACCCTCTGCGAATCCCAATCACCCGATATCCTAATTCCAAGGCACCCATCACCACCGTTTTGATACACGGATTCAGCCCAGGAACATCCCCACCCCCTGTCAAAATACCCAACGTTTTAGTCATACGCACCTCCAATTGAAAAGATAAAAATTTCTAACGCGCTGATTGCGCTCCATCTGCATCAGACACAGTAGTCACTGGAATCTGGAAAGTTACCCGGCTCCCCTGCCCAATAGCGGATTCAACTTCCATATACCCGCCCATCATTTCAACCCGGTCACGGATCAGTTTCAGCCCCAGTCCACCGCGCTCTGCCATTGTCTTCGGGTCAAAACCTTTACCATTATCGCTAACGCTCACCCGCAACGATTTCTCATCCAAAGCAAATTGCACATTCAGCTGAAGCCGCGCCGGAATATCAAGGTTATGCCGCACCGCATTGCCCATCAATTCTTGCAACGCGCGGAAAACCATCACCTCCTCATAGGTCTCCAGTCGCCGTTCCGTGCCCTTCACCGTCAACGCCACATCCACCGCCATCTGCTCCTTAAAAGTATCCACATAGCGACGCACCGTTGGCAATACCCCTAAATCATCCAACATCATTGGGCGCAATTCTGAAATAAACATCCGCACCTTTTGGAACGTTCCCATGGCCGACGTCTTCAACTTGTTCAATTCTTCCTTAGCAGCTTCAGGGCTTTGCTCAAATACATGCGCTGCAATCTCCGCCTGGACAATAAAATTCGAAAGTGCCTGAACCGGCCCATCGTGCATCTGCCGAGACAAGCGCTGCCGTTCAGCCTCTTGCGCATTCACCAACATCTCAAGCGTCGAACTACCCCCACGCCCACCCCCACTTTGCTGATTTTCGGCAAAAAAGCTGCTCGCTTTTTCCAAAATATCCACATATTGTTGCCAGACTTCTTTTTCTTTCTGCAATCGCTCCAATTGCCCCCGCATTAGCAAAAGCCGCTGTTGTGAATCAAGTGCTGACGCATAAGCCGTTTGAATATCTGCTTTTGACATACTTTCCAGTTGCGCCCGTACTTGCTGCAAATGCGCAGTGATGGAAGTATTCCTCTGCGTCAATCTTGCCAACTCCGATTGACTCTGGTCATACATCAACGAAGTTTCGCGCAACGCGTTTTTGGCCTTCTCAAGTTCCGATTGAACTTGTTGCTGGAATTCCTCCCAGGGACTTAACTCACCCTCAGCTTTTGCATTCATCTTCGCGGCTCCTTGAACGTTTGATCAACACAGCATCGGATTGGGCTAAAACAGCCCTCTAAAAATCCAAGTATAGCATAACCTTTTCATTCTCGCTATTCTTTTAATCTACAGATTACCATGTTCTCACCACCCTGCGCAAGAGCAAAACTACCATCACTCTCAAAAACAACGTTGCAATCACGCATCAGCTGCGGATACCAGCCCGGAAACGAGAGTAAATAATCCGCATCCACTGCTATCAGATAAGCGGCCAGGCGGTCTTCATCTCGAATAAATGGGATCACTTCCGGCGAAACCAGGCCCGCCAGGTCTACCAATCTGCGATCGCCGAAATAACCCACTGCCCCAATATCATGTGCCGCAATCAATGCGTCCTCCGGCGTATTCTCATTCACCCAGCGCGCTGCCGTCACCATCTCCGTCTCAATAATCGCCACATCCTGAGCATAGCTCCATGCCCCCAAACCCCAAAACGCAGCAGCAACCAATCCAATGCTCAATCCAGCAAATAAGGCCGCCCGCCTACGCCATTTTTGCACCCACGGGAGTCTTTTGACAAGTTCCATAGTGCCAACCATGCCCATCACCCAAAAAACAGGCATCGCTGGCATTAAATAGCGTCCATGCTGATACACCACCGCCAGTCGCAATGCATACAATGCCGAATACCCAAGCCACCAAAGTATCGCACCCAGTCGCACCACACTCCGTTCACGTACCGCACACCAGGTAAAATATATCGCCCCAGGCAAAAGCAAAATACCAGCTCCCACCAACGGCAAACTCAGCAACTGCACAAACCGCAGCAAAAATGGACGCTCCAACAGAACCGCATATTCAGCCTGTTTGGCATAAAAAGTATTGGGCCACACCTCACCTGCCAACCACAGATTAAAAGCAAGGTATGGCATAAAGAAAACGCCAAACCCCACCAATGCCCTCAACCCAGAACGTCCTGCAACCCGCCACGTCCTTCTTGCCAGCAATAAAGTAAAAAACAGAGGGCCAAGCATTGTCACAACATCGGGACGAATCCAACACCCCAAACCCGCCAATGCCCCCCCCAATCCAAAACATTCACGCTGCGCCGCGACCAAAACCGCCATCAGCACCAACGCCGCCAATACTGTCTCCATCCCCGAAACAGAAGCCCAAACCAAATGCCACTCACACACCACCAACAACCCCACCCAGGGCGTCTCGGATCGCCAGTTTGGAGTCAATCCACGTGCGAAAATTTCTGCCAGCACCCCCGTTGCCCACAAAGCCAGCCAACCCAATAAATACGTCCAAAGATAGAAAAAAACTCCTGGCAGCCAATGACCCCCAACAAGCAATAAAGACCACAAGGGTGCCGTTGAACCCGCAGATACTTGCCCCCGAACAAAAGACCACCCCTCTCCCTGCGCCAAATTACGCGCATAAGTCTGATGAATCCAGGCATCATCTAACGGAAAACCAATCCCCAGCACCCAACGGCTCATCAGCAAATAGGCGCATCCCCCCAGTGCAGCTACACCGCCCAGCAGATAAATCGCCCGTCTCGAAAGCCTCATCCCACTTATTTCGGCAAAGTTCCAAACACACGATCCCAAATCGGCGATGTTACTCCATAACGGTCGTTGGGCGTTTTGTAATGATGCTGCATATGATAACGCTTCAAAAATTTCAAATATCCGACACGCATTGGAAAATGATGCGTCGCGTAATGCGTCAAATCATAAGCCAGATAGCCAAAGATGAATGCCGAAAACATAGGCGACACCCATTCACTCATTCCCAACACCACCTGCAAAATCAGTACAAACAAGCCATAGAACAACGCCGCCAGCGGCAAGCTGATAATCGGCGGCATCACGAGGCGCGTTTTCTCTTGTGGTTGGGCATGATGAACACCATGAAACAAAAATGTAATCCGCTCCTGCTGTGCGTTGCGCGGCGGAAAATGAAACACGAACCGATGCAACAAATATTCAGCCAAGGTCCAAAGCAACAAACCAATCAAAAATGCCACCGGAATATGCCACCACACCCAATCTTGCACTCGCAAAATGGCATCAACCAAAAAGTAAACCGCCACAGGCAACCAAATAGCTGTAATAGTAACTGGGCTAATATGCGTAAAAAACTCCAGAAAATCCGACTGAAACAACCGAACAGGTACATCACTATGATCAATTTTATGCGCCATGAAACCTTCTCCTTCTTTAGGAATATAGTCCAAATTATAACCCAAACCGCAACCTTTTTTTCTACCCTGCGTATACCAATATGGAGGCATTTATGGAAACCGCACAAAAAACAGAAAAAAACGTCCCCTGGTATCTCTGGCCCTTCTGGGCTATCTGGAAGCTGGTTATCCTGATCATTGAATTGACCGGGCGATTGGTAGCCGCCATCCTGGGATTTGTCTTTCTTCTCGTTGGTGTCATCCTCACGCTCACTGTCATCGGCGCGATTTTGGGCATCCCCATGGCAATCTTTGGCGTGCTACTCATCATTCGCAGCCTATTCTAAATCAATCAAAAGAGCGGCCCGCCACACGCAAGCCGCTCTTTTGATTTAATGTCGCATTCCGCGCCGCATCAACACCAGGTATAACCCCAGCATCATCAAACCAATTGACCCCGTATTGCCAATAAAGTTCAATGCTGTGCTTGTATCTCCGCCAATATACAACCCCCAGCCTGTCATCGCCAGCACACCACCAGGAATCAAAGGCCACCAGACAAACTTGTCAGTCACCACTCGGCTACACAATGTGATCAACCCCCACCCCAAACCAAAAATAACCAACATCATCCCTGTATTGGCAAGCGGACTGCGGCCTTCAATGGCCCAACCCAAGTAAATCCCTGGCCCAATGCCAATCAACAAACATCCGGGAATGATCAAACCAAGCAGCCGATAAAACAACCCCGGCAACAATAGCGCCACCCCCACAGCAACGCCAAGATATAAAACAAAATCAAAAATCCGCGTTGCACTGAACAAAAAGCAAGCGCCCAGCGCGCCAATCACGCCCCCAGGAATCAAAGGCCACCACAGAAATCGGCCATAGATAGGCCGTGAAAACAGCACAATCATCCCCCAGCCAAGAGAAAAACCAAGCAAAGCCACACCCACCCGCTGTAAAACCGGCAGGTCAAGAACACCAAATCCCAGATAAGCGCCACCACCAGCACCCAAAGCCAGCAGTCCGGCAATCGCCAGCCCCAACTTATGCCGCTGCAAACCTACCACCGTAAAAATTACACCTGCCACTGGTACCGCCATTGCCAACAACCATCCCGTCTTTAAAATCGTCTCCAAAAAGACCAATCCGCCCGCACCCATCAGCGCAGCACCCACTACGACCTGCCAACGTCCGGAACCCCATCCAGCCTCATTCAGCTCTCTCATATCCAACCTCCAAAATTTACTATTGAGCATACCACAAGCATCAGCTTTCTGCCTCTGCCCAGAGTCACAATCCTGGTCATAACCAGCATAGGACTATAATAACCGCAATTCCTGCGCCCGAAAAACAGCCTGCATCCGGTCTTTCGCATCCAGCTTATTCAAAATACTGGTCACATGATTTTTGACCGTTCCCTCAGCAATCACCAATTGTTCAGCTATTTGCTTGTTGCTAGCCCCAGTAGCAACCAGGCGCAATATCTCCATTTCTCGCTCCGAGAGCGGATCAAGCAGCGGCTGTGACATGGAATTCCCCGGCCTTGCCAAACGCGAAAATTCAGCCATTACTTTGGCAGTAATAGAAGGAAGTAAAAAATACTCCCCGCGCGCCGCCGCCCGAATTGCGTCCGCTAACTTTTCTGAGGTAACATCTTTGAGCAAATATCCCACCGCCCCAGCTCGCAGCCCATCAAAAACAGATTCATCATCATCAAAAGTCGTCAATACAATCACCCGACAATCCGGCAAACAGGACCTCATCCGCCGTGTCGCCGTCACCCCATCCATCACCGGCATACGCAAATCCATCAACACAACTTGTGGCTGATGTTGTAAAGCAAGACGCAAGGCCTCTTCACCATTCCCTGCCTCACCAACCACTTCAAAATCCGATTGGATCGAAAGCAGCGTGTTTAACCCCTCGCGAAATAAAACCTGATCATCCACAATCAAAATTCGTATCGTCATCCTGGCACTCCCACATCCATTTTCAGCCCCTCACCGGGCGAAGTCTCCACAAACAACTGTCCATTCAATAAATGCACCCGTTCGCGCAGCCCAAGCAATCCAAACCCGCCGCTCAATTCCTGCGCCCCTACCCCATCATCTGCCACCACCAAATGCACCATCGTTGCCATCGAATAATCTAACACCACCTTCACCTCACTTGCCTGCGCATGCTTGCGAGCATTGTTAATCCCTTCCTGCGCCACTCGATACAGAGCCCAACTTGCCTGTGGACTAAGCTGCCGAACCACACCTTTTACCTCAAATAAAACTTGTGGCCCATCACTCATTTCCTCCTTTGTTAAACAAGCAATCATCTCTGGCAAGGGGCGCACCTCTTCAGGATGTAAGCGCAGCGCCGAAACAGATTGCCGCACATCCAATAACGCTTCCTGCGCCAGGCTCTGTGCTTTCTCAAGCATCTCCTCAGCCCGTCCAGGCCGTGTAGACATCACGGCTCGCGCGGCCTGCACTTGCATATAAATTGTTGTCAAATAATGCCCTAATCCATCATGAATCTCACGTGCCAACCGATTGCGCTCGCGTGTCATTGTCAGTTCCTCAACCTGCTCCACCAAACGCTCAATTTCGCGGCGCGCCTTTTCCTCATCCACAGCCATCTGAGTAAAGGCAATCACAAAAATCATCCCCGCCAAAAAAGTAGGCAACCCCTGCCACACATTCACCCACGCACCGGAAAACGCCCGCACCACCAACAAATAGACCCCGACAATCAAAACACTCACCAGATAACTCCAGCGCTGCGGCAGAAGCACCACCGCCTGAGCAGCCAGCGGTACCAGCACCATTGCATTCAACCCCGCCCCTTTCCCCAAATATACAATTCCTGCTCCCAGTGGCACCTGCAGCACAAAATACAACCGCCGCAGAGCAATGTTCTCCGAACGAGCACAAATTGCATATCCATAGATTCCAACCAAAATATACCCCACACCCAACACAGCCATTAGCCCCACATCAAATAAGGTTGCCTGCTGAAACGAACTAAACGTAGCAAAATACGAAGCAAGCACCACCACAGCAAATGCCAGGTCTGTGCTTGTTCGAGCCTGTCCCAAAGTACGACGGATTCCTTTTTCCTCCATTGCCCTAATTATAGCATCAGCCACCCTGGGAGCAGTCACATTTCCTATCCTGCTGGTAACATCTTCAATGTGAAAGATAAATAGGCCACAGGTCACATTTCCACAACGGCCACTTGTCGTACACTCAAAGCGCAGCAATGCGTTCAGTTTTCAACACTTCCCTCAAAGGAGATTTTTCATGAACATTCTGCTCATCGCCCCCGAATTCCCTGATACTTTTTGGAGCTTCAAACACGCGCTCAAATTTGTCCACAAAAAAGTTGCCAACCCGCCACTTGGTCTCGTCACCATCGCCGCCATGCTTCCCTGCGAATGGAACAAGCGTCTGGTAGATCTCAATATCCACCCCTTACGCGCCAAAGATCTGCAATGGGCCGATTATGTTTTCATCAGCGCTATGGATGTCCAACGTCAATCCGTCCATAAAATCATCCAACAATGCAAGCAATATCCTGCCACTCTTGTTGCTGGCGGCCCGCTGTTCACTGGCGAATATGCGTCTTTCCCCGAAATTGACCATTTCATCCTCAACGAAGGTGAAATTACCCTTCCTCAATTCCTGAGCGACCTGGCAGATGGTCACCCAAAACACATCTACAGCACCGCCGAATATGCTGACATTCGCACAACCCCTGTTCCCGCCTGGCATCTACTCGACATGCACAGCTACGACTCCATGGCAATCCAGCTCTCGCGCGGCTGCCCCTTTAACTGTGATTTTTGCAACATCACTGCCATGCTTGGACACCGTCCGCGCCTGAAAACTGCTGCCCAAATCATTGCCGAACTTGACAGCCTCTATGCCGCTGGCTGGCGCAGGAACGTATTCTTTGTAGATGACAATTTCATTGGCAACAAACGTTTCATCAAAGAAGAAATTCTTCCCGCCCTCATCGAATGGCGCAAAGGCAAGGTTGGCAACCTCTTCATCACCGAAGCGTCCATCAATATGGCAGACGACCCAGAATTGCTTGACCTTATGGCCCGCGCCGGTTTTCTATCTGTTTTCATCGGCATCGAAACCCCCGATGAAATCAGCTTAACCGAATGCCATAAATCACAAAACAAAAGTCGAAATCTAGTGGAAAGCGTCCATCGCATTCAAAACGCTGGAATGCAGGTCATGGGTGGTTTCATTGTCGGCTTTGATAGTGACACCCCCGCCATCTTTCAACGCCAAATTGATTTCATCCAGGAAAGCGGAATTGTGACAGCCATGGTTGGATTACTCCAAGCCCCCTATGGCACGCGACTATACGAACGATTGCAACAGGAAGACCGACTTATCCAGGAAATGTCTGGCGACAATGGCGATGGCTCAACCAACATCATTCCCAAAATGGACCTTGCAACCCTGCATCAGGGCTACCGGGACATCCTGGAACAAATTTTTTCACCCGACTTGTTCTATGCACGCATTAAGAACTTTCTGCGCCAGTTCCACCCACTTCGCTTTACTGTTTACATGGAATGGCGAGAAATTTACGCCTTCTTACGTTCCATCCTGCTCATTGGCATTCTTGGCAAAGAGCGCCGTCACTATTGGGATTTGTTCTTCTGGACGCTAAAAAATTGCCCGAGCCAAATCGCACTTGCCGTCACCTTAACCATTTACGGTTATCACTTCAGCACCATCAGTCAAAAAATTATCTGTCGCCCATCCACAACTCCAACACCGCAAACCCTCTCTGCCAACAGGACATCGGCCACACAACCAAGCCACGCTTGAAAATCACAAAACAGGCGGAGCAAAACATGCACCGCCTGTTTTTTTTATTTAACCTTTCTCCAAATCATGGCCCCCTTCAACTCGGGCAAAGGCAGCAAACCGTTCTGGACAACAGCACGCGCACCGCAAAACACATCCTCCCAAACACTGCCATCATCAATCCCACCTCGCCAAACCGATACCCCAGATGCTGCGCGCGCCACAACACCACGCCATGCCACTACTATGATTTGCTCATCCTCAACATCACGCAAATATACCAGGCCGTCATCCTCCACCTCCAAAACCTGAAACCCACCTCGTCGCAGCGCCATAGACTCCTTGCGCAAAGCAATCAAGCGCTGAAAATAAGCTCGCAAGTCACCATCCCAATCTTTCTCATCCCAAACCATACAGGCACGGTTCTCGCCATCAGCACTACTCATTCCAATTTCATCCCCGTAATAAATGCATGGCACACCTGGATATGTTAACAACAACGCCGCTGCCATATGCACTCGCTCCAACTCTTCTCCTGCTACTGTGCGAATTCGCGCCGTGTCATGACTGCCAAGCAAGTTAAATTGTTGTTGTGCAATCTGCCAGGGAATGGCCGCCAAAAAATTACCCCAGCTTTGCACCATTGCAGCAGTCGAAATCGCCATTTTGCTGTACACACCTTCATTGCATGTCAAAACCCAAATCGAGGCCTGGCTGATCCAATGCCAAAGAGGACGCGCAAACCCGGCATAATTCATACAACCATCCAAAAAATCGCCTTGCAATTGTCGACTTCCATCAAAAAAATTCTCACCAAGCAAATAGGCCTGCGAATTTTCCTCCTTCACCGCAGCCCGAATTCCAGTTCCAATCTCCACACCCAATTGTGCTTCTCCTTGCCGAGCCAACATATTTGCAACGTCAATCCGCCAAGCATCAATTGAAAATGGCGAGCGCAGCCAGCGCCGAAAAACTGAACCATCCCCAACATACATCCACTCCCGCAGTTTTTGGCTACGGTAATTCAATTTCGGCAAAGATTGCACGCCCAACCAGCAAGCATATACATGAGGATGATCAAAAAAGGTAAAAAACTCCGCTGTCTCAGCCTGAGCATCGGCCAATGCCGCCTGAAACCAGGGGTGCATCACGCCACAATGATTCGGCACAATGTCTAGCATCAGCCGCACATCCGCTGCACGAGTCCGCTCGCGCAGCGAAATAAAGGCTTTGTCCCCACCCAGAGAGGCATCCACATGCTCATACTCGGTCACATCATAACGATGATTGCTAAACGCAGGAAAAATAGGCGTCAAATACAAAGCATTTACCCCCAAATCCAGCAGATAGGGCAATTTTTGCTCAATTCCAGCCAGATCTCCTCCATAAAACTCCAGGCTGCGCCCACGCCCCGTAGCACAAGAAGGTTCGCCCCAACGCCGCGCATGAGCTGACTCGCCACGATACACAAAGCCCGCCTCTACAACATTATTGCTTGGGTCTCCATCACAAAATCGGTCTAGAAAGATCTGATAAAAAACCCGATCCTCCAGCCACAAAGGTGCAAGATAATTAGCCAAAAGCTGAAAATCTTGTCCATCGGTTGGTGTAGCCTCACAAACCCCCGCGGCATGGTACCAAATCATCCCCGCTTCAGTCAACAATAAAAAGCGATATGCCATAACCGGCATTGAAATTGTCATTGAAACACCCCACCACTCACAACACCCACCTTCACGCTCCAAAGACATCTCATCAAAGCGCTCTTCGCCATCCGGAGCAGTGCGCAAGAAGACCCGCTTTGCACCTATATCTTTACCAATCCGCAAATGCAATACAACCAGACTGCCCAATTGAAGACCGTCTTTTGCCGCCACGTATCGCGGCGATCCGTCATGATGAATGGAAGTTAGAAAAGATTTCATGTCCCCGATTATACCTAACAAACAAGGTTCTGATGATATTCATCAGAACCTTGTCGTGTACTTCAAAAACGAACGAAAGACTTACTTC